>CAYHEX010000001.1:0-51681 GCA_964355365.1 uncultured Solibacteraceae bacterium
GATCTCGACACGACGGGCGTCCTGACGATTAGAGGGAACGGCGTCGGCAACACGGTGGGTTCGTCGGTGGTCTCGTCGAAATTCGGGCGGAAATCGACAGTGTCCTTGTCGAGGTCCGACATCATGGCTTCGGCGAGCGACTTCAGGCGGGCTTCGGTGTATCGGTAAGCGGCGGGCGGATCACCGTCCACTGAACCAAAATTGCCCTGGCCATCGACGAGGACGTACCGCATCGCAAAGTCCTGCGCGAGACGGACGAGGGTGTCGTACGCCGACGCGTCGCCGTGCGGATGGTAGTTGCCGATGACTTCGCCGACGATCTTGGCGCATTTGCGGTGGGCGCGGTTCGAGACCAGACCCATCTGGCGCATCGCGAACAACACGCGCCGGTTGGCCGGCTTGAGTCCGTCGCGAACATCAGGCAGCGCTCGTCCAATGATTACGCTCATCGCGTAATCCATGTACGACCGCTTCATTTCATCTTCGATGTTGACCGGAATGCGATTCGAAAGCTGATCCATCAGATGTCCAGGTTCTTTACATCGAGCGCATGGTCCTCGATGAACTTGCGCCGCGGTTCGACCTGATCACCCATGAGCGTGGTGAACATGAGGTCGGCTTCGGTATGGTCTTCCGCGCGCACCTGCAACAGGGTGCGCTTGGTCGGGTCCATTGTGGTTTCCCACAAGGTATCCGGGTTCATCTCGCCGAGGCCCTTGTAACGGTTCACGGCAAGACCTCGCCGGCCGGCCGCGACAAAATACTCGACCATCTCGTCGATGGAGTTCACGCGCGTGTCGCCGTCTTTCGCGGGCTTCACCGTCGGCTTGACGACCGGCTCGCCCTCCTCTTCGATCTCGGGCTCATCCACATCAACCGACGCCGTGCTTGACGCCGCCGTGCGGATGATCACCGGGCCCATCATCAGTTCGCGAACGTCCAGATACGCGGCCGACAACGTGCGGAATTCACCGGTGTTCACGAAGTCGAGATCGAGACGATGTTGTTTCGCGTAGCCGGCGTTGCGGTCGACCAGAACCAGCGCCAGGGCCTGATGTTCGGCGTCCTCGACCGTCTTCGCCGTGACGTTGGCGCCGGTTGACAGGTACGCCCCCAGCGCGTCGACGCGCGCTCGGTCAATCCAGAACGCCTTGTCGCGTGCGCCGCCTTCGAGGAGCGCAAGGACGGCCTTACGAGCCGGACCGCGCCGCTCCACCACGTTGAGATACTTGCGAAACGCGATCAGCTTCTCGAGGCGCCGTTCGAGTTCTTCGCCGGCAATCTCTTTCTTGTTCTCGAGGACCAGGGTGCGCGACTCGGCGGCTCGACGAATCAGAAACGTCTCGAGTGCGCGCTCATCCTTGATGAACGTTTCCTGCCGGCTGCGCTTGGCGCGGAACAGCGGAGGTTGCGCGATGAAGATGTGGCCGCGATCAACGAGCGCGCGCATCTGACGGTAGAAAAAGGTGAGCAACAGCGTTCGGATGTGCGATCCGTCAACGTCGGCGTCCGTCATGATGATGACGCGGTGGTACCGCAGTTTCGACGGATCGAATTCGTCCTGGCCGATGCCGCACCCGAGCGCGGCAATCAACGTGCGAATTTCCTCGTGCCCCAGCATCTTGTCGAACCGGGCCTTCTCGACGTTGAGGATCTTGCCCTTGATCGGCAGCACCGCCTGGAACTTACGATCGCGGCCCTGTTTTGCCGAACCGCCTGCCGACTCGCCCTCAACAATGTAGAGTTCACTGTTGGCCGGATCGCGTTCCTGACAGTCGGCCAGTTTTCCGGGCAACGCGGAATTGTCGAGCGCGCCCTTGCGTCGGACCAGATCGCGGGCCTTGCGCGCGGCTTCGCGCGCCAGCGCAGCATCAACGGCCTTGAGAACGACCTTCTTGGCGACCTGGGGGTTCTCTTCAAGGAACGCGCCAAGCTTGTCGTTGACGATGGTCTCGACGATGCCCTGCACCTCGCTGTTGCCCAGCTTGGTCTTGGTCTGGCCTTCGAACTGCGGTTGGGGGATCTTGACCGAGATAATGGCGGTCATGCCCTCGCGGATGTCGTCGCCGCTGACACTCTCGGCCAGTTTCTCGGTCAGATTGTTCTTGGTCGCGTAGTTGTTGATCGTTCGGGTGAGCGCCGCACGGAACCCGGTCAGGTGTGTGCCGCCCTCGATCGTGTTGATGTTGTTCGCGAACGTGTACGTCGTTTCGCTGTAGCTGTCGTTCCACTGCAGCGCGATCTCCACGTTGATGAGATCGCGTTCGCCGTACATGTAAATAGGCTTGTCGTTGACGACGGCCTTGTTCTTGTTCAAGTACTCCACAAACTCCCGGATGCCGCCTTCGTACAGGAACTTGTGTGCCTTGCCGTCTCGTTCGTCGTCGATGGAGATCGTCACGCCGGCGTTCAGGAATGCGAGTTCCCGCAGTCGCTGAGACAGCGTCTCGAAGCTGAAGTCGGTCGTCTCGAAGATCTTGGTGTCCGGTTTGAAGGTGATCTTGGTGCCGCGTTTTTCCGTCTTGCCGGTGATGTACAGATCGCCCGACGGTACGCCCCGGTGATACCGCTGTTGATGCACATGCCCATTGCGCCAGATCTCGAGCTCGAGCACTTCCGACAGCGCATTGACGACCGACACGCCGACCCCGTGCAGGCCGCCGGAAACTTTGTACGCGGAGTTCTCGAACTTCCCGCCCGCATGCAGAACGGTCAACACCACTTCGGCGGCCGACTTGCCGCTGTCGTGCATGTCCACGGGAATGCCGCGGCCGTCGTCGATGACCGTCACGGATCCGTCGATATGGATCGTCACGGTGACATTCTTGCAATAGCCGGCGAGGGCCTCGTCGATGGAGTTGTCGACGATTTCATAGACGAGATGGTGCAGCCCCTGCGGTCCCGTCGACCCGATGTACATCGCAGGTCGCTTCTGAACCGCTTCCAGGCCTTCCAGGACTTTGATCTTGTCCGCGCGGTAGTCGTCAGCCGCCGCACCGAGTGCGGCGCCGTTCGGCTCTTGTTCCGTATTTGACATTAACGAGTCGGGTCCTGCGTCAGATGCGCATCGGCATGATCACGTAGGTGTAGTCGTAGCCTTCGGCGCCGATCGGCTTCATCACCGCCTGGCTCATTTCGTCTTTGAACTCGAGCAGCACACTCTCGGTTTCCACGACGCCAAGGAAGTTGTCGACGTAGTCGGCGTTGAAACAGATCTGCATCGCGGTCCCGGAATAATCGACCGGCAACACTTCGTGCGCTTCGCCGACTTCCGGGGTGCTGGAGGTGATTTCCACCTGGTCCTTGCCCATCACGAATCGCACGGCCTTCGACCGTTCGTTGGAGAGCAAGCGCACGCGCTTGACCGCAGCCGCGAGCCGATCACGATCGAATTCAATCGACTTGTCATTCGACTTCGGAATAACGCGTTCGTAGGCCGGGAAATTCGCATCGATCTTGCGAGAAATCAGCAGGCGTCCTTCTGTGCGAAAGAAGAGGTGATTCTCGCCCTGGGAAAACTCAACAACGCTGTTGTCGTCGATCAACCGGCTGACTTCGTTCAACGTCTTGCGCGGCAGCAGCACTTCGGACTTGGCCGACTTACCCGCCGACTCCTTGACCGTGATCAAAGCAAGCCGATGCCCGTCCGTGGCAATCATGCTCATCTCATCGGGCCGAAGGACGAGTTGCGCGCCATTCAGAAAATACCGGGTGTCTTCGCTGGTAATCGCAAACCGCGTGTGTGAGATCAGCCGCTTGAGCGCCGCGCCGGGAATAGACGCCTCAGACGGCCCACCGTCCTGTGGAGGCGTCGGAAACTCAGACGCGGGTAGCGTCTGCATTTTCGATTCAAACCTGTCAGCGGCCACGGTGACGCTCTTACCGCCCTTGTCCTCTTCGATACGGATATCCGTATCGGGCAGGGCACTGACAATTTCAAAAAGCTTCTTCGCCGGCAACGTGAGCGTCCCGGGTTTGGTGACGGTGGCTTCACACTTGCTGCGCAAGCCGACATCGAGATCGGTGGCCAATAGAGACACGCCGCTCTTCTCAGCATGAATCAGAACGTTCGCCAGGATCGGAATCGTGTTCTTGCGCTCGACAATCCCCTGCAACAGGGATAGTTCTTTCAGCAGATCGTTCTTGCGGACGACAAGCTCCATGGGCAGGGCGACCTCACTCTCGAGCCATGTTGATTAATCAATAACTAGAAGATCAGAGAACCAAAGAATTATAACAAAAGTAAGGACCTGTTAGTAACTGAAACTATCGAGTTTTCTTGTTTATTTTCAGAGACTTAGGCTGTGGACGGACCTGTGGGTATCGTCGCGGGTATTCCGTGTGTAAACCGCGGAAAACAGCAGCGCTGGACCCTTCCACAATCCGTCCACAGCCCGGCCGTCTTCAGGCTGTGGAAAACAGACCGCGGCGTCTATCGAAACGACTCCAACAGGGTGTTGATAAGTGTGTTGAACACCGAATCGTTCTTGCGCAGATCCTCAACCTTTCGAATGGAGTGAATCACCGTCGAATGGTGCTTTCCCCCAAAACTCCGTCCGATCTCCGGCAGCGACGCATTCGTCAACTGCTTGCAGATATACATGGCCACCTGCCGCGGCATCGCAATCGACTTCGAGTTATTTCGAGACTTCAATTCAACCAGCTTCATTTGGTAGTAGTCCGCAACGAACTTCTGGATCATGTCGATCGTCACCGCGCGATCGTCATGGCTCAACACATCCCGGAGCACTTCCTGGGCCAACGCCAACGTCAGGTCGCGACCCGTCAACGATGCGTACGCCAGGAGCCGAATGAGCGCGCCCTCGAGCTCCCGCACGTTTGACTTGATCCGGCCGGCAATAAACAACGCCACGTTGTCCGCCAGCGGCACGCCCTCAGAATCAGCCTTCCGCTTCAAAATCGCGACCTTGGTCTCCAGATCAGGAGACTGAATGTCTGCGATCAAACCCCACTCAAAACGGCTCCGCATGCGTTCTTCGAGTTCCGCAATCTGATGGGGCGGAACGTCGCTGCTGAGCACGATCTGCTTCTGTGCGTCATGCAACGCATTGAACGTGTGGAAAAACTCCGTCTGTGTCCGTTCTTTGCCGGCAATAAACTGCACATCGTCCACCAACAACACATCCACAGATCGGTAGCGCTCGCGAAACTCAAGGATGCGGTCGTAGCGCAAGGCGTTGACGACTTCGTTCATGAACCGCTCGCCGGACACGTAGGTGAGCTTGGTCTGCGCGTTGTGCTTGAGCACGTAGTCGCCGATGGCGTGCATCAAGTGGGTCTTGCCCAAACCAACCCCACCGTAGATATACAGGGGGTTGTATGAGCGTGACGGCGCTTCAGCCACAGCCCGGCAGGCCGCATGGGCAAATTGATTGGAGGCGCCAACAATGAACGTGTCGAAGGAATACCGAGGGCTGAGGCCGACAGCGTCGGACGGCAGACGCACGTCGTCAATACTGACAGGCCTCGACTCGGCGGCCGGTTCCATGTACTCGATCGGAGCCAGCGTCTGGGGAGTGGCACCGTCAGCCGGCACAAACATGACCTGGGCGCCCGCTCGACCGACCTCTGTCAACGCCTCAGCGATAACCCCGGCGTAATGCCGTGTTAGCCACTCCACGACCGTCTGGCTGGGGACCTGGACCCGCAGACCAGCAACCCCCTCGTCGCTCAGGAGCGAGGTGCTCTTGAACCACGAATGGTAGGTGTGGGCGTTGACTTTCGTCTCGACCCGGCGGAGAACATCGTCCCAAATAGTTGAAAATAAAGACACTTACGGTTTCCACAGTTTTTTCCACAGGTGTGGAAAACTTCCGAAGGTGCGCCGGCCGGGCGGAAGGAAGCCGAATCTACCACAGTTTGAAACCCCGCTGCCGACTCACTCGGTCGTTGACAGGTTTTCCCTTCCTTCGCTATGCTCGGTTGTTTCCTATGAAGCGCACCTACCAACCCAATCGTCGTCGGCGTAGCAAGACTCATGGTTTTCGCGTGCGAATGAGCACGAAGAATGGCCGGATTGTCCTCGCGCGCCGCCGCGCAAAAGGTCGCAAGCGTCTAACGGTTTCCTCGTAGCGCGCACAGCGCGCGGTGTTCATGTCTCAGTCCTTTGGCCGGCACGTCAGGCTGCGCTCACGCGCAGAATTCGTCGCTGTTCAGGATAACGGACGCCGTGTTGCCAGCCGCCACATGACCTTGTTAGCCCTGCCGAACAGCCATGGCGTCGATCGCCTCGGGGTTGTTGCATCACGACGCCTTGGCGGTGCCGTGATGCGCAATCGCGCCAAGAGGCGCGTCCGCGAAATGTTCCGCGTCGGGCACCCTGACGTCCCTCAGACCGCCCGTTCGTTTGATATCGTCGTCATCCCGCGTCGCGAGGTGACAACTCTTGCGTTTTCTGAGCTCCAATCGGAATTCGATGCCGCGCTCCGTAAACTTCGCTCACGCTGATTCACACCCCGCGTCCCTGACAGTGGGCGTCCGAACGGCATTGGTGTGCGTACATGCGTATCAGTTGCTGCTGGCGCCTTTTGCCGGCGGCGCCTGCCGGTTCTCGCCGTCGTGTTCCGCGTATGCCATCGAAGCGTTGACGCAACACGGCGTGTGGCGGGGAAGCCGACTGGCGTTGGCCCGTGTTTCTCGCTGTCATCCCTTCGGTTCGTCCGGCGTGGATCCTGTGCCGCCGGTCGAGTGATGTTGAGTCAGACCTAAATTATGGAAAAGCGCGTATTCCTCGCCATCGCTCTGTCGTTACTGGTACTGACCCTGTATCAGACGTTCGTTGCGCCGCCCCCGCCGGTCACGTCGGCGCCGGCAGCCACCGCGGCCGCAGCTCCCTCGGCGCTGCAGCCAGGTTCGGCAGCGGCGCCCGCGGCTCCGGTCACGCCGACGACGACGCTGGTTGCTGATCCGTCAGCACGCGACATCATCGTAGAGACCGAAAGCGTGCAGGCGGTGTTCTCCACACAGGGCGCGGTGTTGAAGCACTGGCACTTGAAGCACTACACGAACAACTTGGGCGAACCGCTGGATTTGGTGCCGGTGCAAATCCCCGCGTCGATGTCGCGGCCGTTTGCGCTGTCGACGACGGATGCGGGATTGACGGCAGCCATGGCGTCGGCGATCTATCAGCCAAGCGCCGGCAATCTGTCGCTGGGCGGCAATCCCGGTGTTCTGAGCTTCGACTACCGCGATGCGACGAGTGGACTGAACGTCCACAAGAGCTTCCACTTTCAGCCGAAGAACCAGCCGTACGTGATCAATGTTGAGGCCACGATTGATGTGGCCGGCGCGGCCAAGCCCGTCACGATTGACCTCGGCCCGTCCGTGGGGGTCGGCTACAGCGAACAGGGCCGCTATGGGTATCCCAATCAAGCGGTGTTGTCTCGCGCGGGAAAGGTTGAGCGGCCCGCAACGACGGATCTGCCCGCCACGCCGACGTATGACGGTCCCTTCCGCTTTGCCGGGGTCGGTGATCATTACTTTCTGAATGCG
Organism: uncultured Solibacteraceae bacterium; assembly: GCA_964355365.1. Classification (GTDB taxonomy): domain Bacteria; phylum Acidobacteriota; class Vicinamibacteria; order Vicinamibacterales; family SCN-69-37; genus SCUN01. Next base: position 7,513 of record CAYHEX010000001.1, read on the forward strand.
GCCCTGCCGGGCGACAAGAGCGTCAAGGTCACGTTCGCTCCCATCGAAGTGCCCGTGCCGTGGACCGACCCCGAGAATCGCAAACGCGTGTTTATCGGCTTCAGCGTGACATCACCCGGCGCGGCATCGGTCCCGTTCTTTTTCGGCCCCAAGGCGTTTGACATACTCAAAGCCGTCGACGTCGAGTTGGTCCGCACGATCGACTTTGGGATGTTCGCATTCCTGGTCGTGCCGTTGCTCCAGGCGTTGAAGTGGGTCAACGGCTTCATCGGGAACTACGGTTGGTCGATCATCGTGCTGACGATCTTGATCAACGTGGTGTTGTTCCCTTTGCGGCACCGAAGCATGGTGTCGATGAAGAAGATGCAGTCGCTGCAGCCGAAGATCAAGGTGATTCAGGATCGCTACGCCAAATACAAAGTGACCGATCCGGAACGCCAGAAGATGAACCAGGAAGTGATGGGGCTCTACAAAGAGCACGGCGTGAACCCGGCCAGCGGTTGCGTGCCGATGCTCTTGACGCTGCCGATTCTCTTCGCGTTCTACTCACTGCTCGCGATGTCGATCGAGATTCGACATGCGCCGTTTTTTGGCTATATTCAGGATCTGTCCAGACCCGACCAGTTCTACATCACGCCCGTGTTGATGGGCGCGACGATGTTCTGGCAGCAGCGCATGATGCCGTCGACGGCTGATCCGGTGCAGCAGAAGATGTTCCTGTTCATGCCGATCATCTTCACCTTCAGCTTTCTCTGGGCGCCCGCGGGCCTGGTGTTGTACTGGCTGTCGAGCAATCTGATGGCGATCGGCCAGCAGTACGTGACCAATAGAATGATCGGAGCCAAGAAATGAGCGAACTCGACGAACGTGTCATCACCTTTCTTCAGGATGTGACTGGCGCGATGGGATTGACCCTTGATGTCGCCACGGAAGAGACACCGGATCATGTTCGGCTCAATCTGACCGGTGATGATGCCGACGTGTTCCTGCGCCGCAATGGCGAGCCTCTTGACGCCCTCCAGGTGATCGTCAACACGGCGTTTCGCCGGGACGAACGAGGTGACCGCCACTACGTCGTGGACGCGGTCGGCTTCCGCAAGGATCAGGATGAAGCCCTGCGGACGAACGCCCGCACCTTGGCCGCGAAGGTGCAGGCGAGCGGCGAATCTGAAGAACTGGGTCCCCTGAATCCATACGCGCGCCGGATCGTGCACATGGCCGTGTCGGAAAACCCGGCCGTCAGCACCGAGAGCCTCGGCGACGATTTCATGAAAGTTGTCGTCATCTCTGTGAAACGGTAACTGCGCCCACGGTGCGCCGCCGTGTGTCGGCCGCGCCGGCGCACGACGGCAGCCCGTATGTTTTCCACTGACGACACCATCGTCGCCATCGCGACGCCCGCCGGCCGCGGGGGCCTCGGGGTGATTCGTCTTTCCGGACCGAACGCCGTCAACATTGCCCAGTCGCTGACGCGCACCACGCGTTTCGACGCGAGGCGAGCGACGGTCTCGCACGTCGTTGAACCTGTCGACGACCACATCCTTCGGAATGTGGATGAAGTGGTGGTGACCTGGTTTGAGGCGCCCCACTCGTACACCGGCGAGGATGTCGTCGAGATCAGCGGACACGGCAGCCTGGTATTGCTCGAGCACATCGTGGCGCTGGCCATTCGCGCCGGCGCGCGGCTGGCCGAACCTGGCGAATTTACATTGCGTGCGTATCTCAATGGCCGCCTGGATCTGGTGCAGGCGGAGGCGGTTGGTGACCTGATCAACGCGGTGACACCGGCGCAGGCCCGCGTGGCAATGGATCAACTGGACGGCACCATCACCGGGGCCATCGGTCAGGCGGATGCGTCGCTGTTTGCCCTGATTGCGAAATGCGAAGCGTCATTGGATTTTCCCGAAGAGGGCTTTCACTTCGTCCAACTCGATGAGATCCGGGACACGCTCGGGCAAGTGGTTGTCGCGTTGAATGCGCTCTTGGCGACAGCGGCTCGGGGCCGGTTGATCCGTGAAGGCCGCGTTGTGGCGATGTCGGGGAGACCCAACACGGGAAAGTCGAGTCTGTTCAACGCCCTTCTTGGGAGGGGCCGAGCGATCGTGACCGAGGTTCCCGGCACGACCCGCGACCTCCTGACGGAACGAGTCGACCTGTCGGGGGTGCCCGTGACCTTGATCGACACGGCCGGTATTCGGGCGTCTCTGGACCCGATTGAGCGCGAAGGCGTGAGTCGCGCGCGTGCAGCGCGCCTGTCAGCGGAGATTGCTCTGGTTGTTCTGGACGCCTCGGTTCCACTCACGGATGTCGACCAGCAACTCCTTCTTGAAACCATGTCGGTGCCGCGCGTGATCGCCGTCAACAAGAGCGACTGCGCGGCGGCGTGGAGTGCCGCCGATCAGTCGTGGTCGGCTGACACGGTCTTGACCTCTGCTTTGACCGGCGACGGGCTTGATGCCCTTCGCGGGCGAATCGTCCGGGAATTGTCGAGTCACGAACAGTGGCGCGAAACTCCAACGCTGACCAATCTGCGCCACATCACGTTGGTGGAGGCCGCGCACGAAGCGGTGCTGCGCGCGCAGACCGCTCTTGATTCCGGCGCAACCGAGGAACTCCTTCTGGTGGATCTGCACGACGCACGCAGGCATCTGGAAGAGGTGACCGGGCGTCGGAGCGCCGAAGATCTTCTCCGCCATATTTTCTCCACGTTCTGTATTGGCAAGTGATGGCTACTCCGGATTTCGACGTCGTCGTCGTAGGAGCTGGCCATGCGGGATGTGAGGCTGCGTGGGCGGCGGCGCGAATGGGTGCGCGTGTCGGGATTTGCACGATCTCGGCAGACACGGTGGCGCTGATGCCCTGTAACCCGGCGATCGGCGGGACCGCGAAGGGCCATCTTGTTCGCGAGATCGATGCGCTCGGTGGGTTGATGGGGCTGGCCATTGACGCGACGGGCATCCAGTTCAAGCTGCTCAATCGGAGCCGCGGACCCGCGGTCTGGTCGCCCCGGGCTCAGGCGGACAAGCGTCGCTACGGCGCCTGGATCCAGAAACGGTTATCGGCGGAGCCCAACATCACGTGGCTGATTCGCCGCGCCGGTGCTATTCGCATTGATGGCGGCGAAGTGACGGGCCTCGAGTTCGAGGACGGCGGTTCGGTGTCGTGCCGATCATTGGTCGTCACAACCGGGACATTTCTCAATGGCCTCCTGCATGTCGGCGATGAGCAGCATCCAGCGGGCCGTACCGGCGAACCGCCGACTGTTGCCCTCGCAGAGTCACTACGCGCCGTCGGTTTCGAAATGGGCCGATTGAAGACCGGGACACCACCGCGCTTGTCGCGACGGAGCATCGATTTTTCGAATTTCACCGAGGAGCGTGGCGACGATCCGATCGTGCCGTTCTCCTTTGTGACTCGGCAGAGCGCGTTGTCGCAGCGGACACAGATCTCCTGCCACGTGCTCTACACGACGGACGACACCCACAATCTCGTACGGCAACACATCGCCCGATCGCCGCTCTATAACGGCCAGATCCAGGGTGTGGGTCCACGGTACTGCCCGTCATTTGAAGACAAGGTGATGCGCTTTCCGGACAAGTCACGCCATCAGATCTTCCTCGAGCCTGAAGGACCGGACGTGGACGAGATCTACGTCAATGGGCTCTCCATGAGCCTGCCGCGTGTCGTCCAGGACGAGATCATCCATGCGTTGCCAGGGCTCGAGTCCGCTGTGGTGCTCCGTCACGCCTATGCGGTCGAGTACGACTTCGTGCAACCGACGGAGTTGACGACTGCGCTGGAAGCCAAGCGAGTGCCGGGTCTGTTTCTGGCCGGGCAGATCAATGGCACGTCCGGCTACGAGGAAGCCGCTGCGCAGGGACTGATGGCCGGAATCAACGCGGTCCAGAGAACCCGGGACAAAGCGCCAGTTGTTATCGGGCGGGACGAGGGATACATCGGGATTCTTGTGGATGATCTGGTGACACAGGGTTGCGTGGAGCCTTACCGCATGTTCACATCCCGGGCGGAGCATCGATTGGTGTTGCGGATCGACAATGCGGATGTCAGGTTGACGCCGCGGGGCCGGGTGGTGGGATTGGTCGACGATGAACGATGGGCGGTGCACGAGAATCGGATGCGTCGGCTGGAACGGAATCGGCTCCATGCGAGCGAGACCAGGATCCGGGTTCGTGATGCCACGATGACCGTTGGCCAGGCGATTGCGCGGCCCGATGTGCCGATGGGGGAGATCGTGGCTTTGGGTGCGGATTTTGTGGTTGATGCAGAGTTCTCTGCCATTGACCTGGCTACGATCGAGGCCGAATTTCGGTATGAGGGGTATTTGAAGCGAGACGGCGCTCAGTTAATTAGGGTTCGCGCCCAACATGATCGCAAAATTCCAATGGATTTTTCGTACGTGGGAATTCCTGGTCTTTCACGCGAAGTGATCGAACGTCTCACCGCGGTCCGACCAACCACAATCGGGCAGGCTGGCCGGGTCTCTGGAGTGACACCTGCCGCGTTGGCAATTGTGGCGTCTCGGGTGGCTCGAAGGAGTTCGGTGTTCTAATGGTCAATATTTTGACACAAACACTAATCTCTGATCGTCTTTCTGCGGCTGGAGTGAGCGGACCATTGAACATCGCTGCTCTTGCCGGGTATGTCGATCTCCTGGTCAAGTGGAACAAGAAGATCAACCTGACTTCGCTCGACATCGATCCGCTCACGGATGCCGCGATAGACAGGCTGATTGTTGAGCCGGTTATTGCGTCTGGATTCGTTCCAAGGCCTGATCTCTCCGTTATTGACCTTGGATCAGGCGGTGGATCGCCAGCTATCCCTTTCAAACTCCAAATTACGGATTCTACGATCAGGCTTGTGGAGTCCAGATCGCGCAAGTGCGCGTTCCTCAGGGAGGCCGTGCGCCATCTCGGTTTGGATCGAGCGAATGTGGAAGAAAGTCGTTTCGAGTTGCTTAACCAGCGCAGGCATCTGGCTCATTCGGCCGACCTCGTCACGATCAGGGCCGTCAGGGTAGATGACGACCTGGTTGATCTAGTTCGCTGGCTCCTGTCTCCGGGTGGATTGATTTTCAGGTTTGCGACGAGCGGGGACACCGCCTTGCCTTCGTGTCTTCGAATTACTGATTCGCATCCACTAATCAGCGGAGTCGAAAGCGAACTCCAGATCATCCGCCTCATCTCCTAGTTTCAGTCAGCCAATTAGTCTGTCTGTTTGTTCCACGTGGAACATGAACTGCTGACTTACTTGACCTTGGCTGTTTGTTGGAGTGAGAATGAGCCGATCGGAAATGGCCAATATTGTATTGGTCTTGTGACCTAAAATGTCTAGAGTTATCAGCATCGCCAACCAAAAAGGCGGCGTCGCCAAGACCACCACCGCCATCAACCTCGCCTCGTCTCTCGCGCTGGCGAAACAGCGCGTGCTGCTGATCGACATGGATCCGCAGGCCAATCTGACCAGTGGTATTGGCCTGAAAGGCCAGGCGGCACCAGGTGGAACCATCTACGACGCGCTCACGGCCAACAGCGTCAACGCGGATGCGTTCGTGCTGCCGACGGCGATTGACTACCTCTCTTTGATCCCCGCGGACCGCAACCTCACGGGGGCGGAAATCGAACTCGTCTCGATGCCGGACCGCGAGCGCTGCCTTCGCACCATCACCAATGTCCTGCGCAACAAGTTCGACTACGTCTTCATCGACACGCCGCCATCGCTCGGCTTGCTCACGCTGAATTCTCTCGTGGCTGCTGACTCGGTGCTTGTGCCGTTGAACTGCGAGTACTTCGCCCTCGAGGGCATCGCGGAACTGATGGCGACAATGGAGCGGGTGAAAGCCGCATTCAACCCGGAGTTGACGCTCGAAGGCGTGCTGCTCACGATGTACGACGAGCGCACGAATCTCGGCCAGCAAGTCAGCGGGAATATCCGGGAGTTCTTCGGGGACAAGGTCTACACCACTGTGATTCCACGGAACATTCGTCTCGGCGAGGCGCCGAGTCACGGCGTTCCCGTCATCCTCTACGACGCCCGTTCCCGGGGCGCCGAGGCCTACATTTCACTCGCGAAAGAGTTTCTCGCTCGCGACCAAGCGGATCGAGCGTAGGAGAGACACGTGGCAGACAAACGACCAGCTCTCGGCCGGGGACTGAGCGCCCTCATCCCACAAAGCGCGCCGCCTCCAGTCAAAGCGGCGGCGGATCGAGATCGTCCTCCGGTGGAGCTCGACATCGATCGGCTGATCCCCAATCCCCGCCAACCGCGGACCGTGATCGACGAGTTGAAGCTCGACGAGTTGGCCCAGTCCATCCGCGCGAACGGCGTCATCCAGCCTGTCATCGTTCGGAAATCGCCAGGTGCGGCCGCCACCGGCTCGGAACAATACGAAATCATCGCCGGCGAACGCCGGTGGCGGGCGGCACAGCGCGCAGGCTTGCTCAAGGTACCGGTTGTTGTTCGCGAGGTGCCCGACGACAAGCTCCTCGAGGTCGCGCTCATCGAGAACATCCAGCGCGAAAACCTGAATCCAATCGAAGAGGCGCAGGCCTACCGTCGGCTGGCCGACGACCACCGACTGACGCAGGATCAGATGGCGATTGCGGTCGGCAAGGACCGGGCGACAATCTCTAACTACATGCGTTTATTGAAGTTACCAGTTGAAGTGCGCAACGACGTCGCCGCCGGAAGCTTGTCCATGGGACACGCTAGAGCGCTGCTGGGGCTCCCAGATGAGGCCGCCCAGCGCCGACTTGCCCGAGAAACCGTGTCGCGTGGCCTCTCGGTCCGTGAAACGGAAGTCTTGGTTCGCCGGGAGAACGAGCCTGCGGCAGTTGTTGAGCCGGTCAGACCGGACGCCAACACTCGGGCTGCTGAGGAAAAGCTCCGCCTCACCCTGGGCACCCGTGTCCGGATCGTCCGCAAGGGCAAGGGTGGGCGGATCGAAGTGGATTTCGTTAACGAGGACGAGTTGCAGCGGATCTACGAACAGCTGACCGGAAGCTGATTTTTAACCGCGCCACATGGTATAAATTAATGTTTCTCACGTTGCGCGGAGGCGCGTTCTCTTGCTACCGGATCTCTCGGTCTTTTGGGTCGTTTTCTTTGTTCTGCTGCTGACGTTGATCCTTGACCGCCTGTTCTTCCGTCCGCTGCTGGCCATCATCAAGCAGCGCGAGGATGCAGTCGGTTCTGCCAAGGCGCTCGCCGATCAAGCTGCGGCTGAAGCTCGTCGCGCGACGGAAGAGTTTGACCGGCAGACGGCTGCTGCGCGCGCTGAGGTCTATCGTCAGATGGACGAAGTGCGGCGTACGGCGCTCGACGATCGCGCGGCGCTGGTGGAGGCGACTCGCAAAGAAGTCGAATCGACCCTGGCGAAGGCGCGAGCTGATCTGGCGAACGATGTGGCGGACGCCCGTGCCCGGCTCGACACAGACGCGGACGCACTGGCGGCTGACGCCGCGTCGCAAATTCTCGGACGCCGCGTGTCATAACGCGGTGCCTTACACCACACTGTGACTACCGTCATGACGCATCGAATCCGCCTCCTCTGCGCCTTCGCGCTGACGCTGCTTGCGTCCACGCCGCTTCTAGCCTTCTCTGAAGAGGGCGGCGCGGCTGAAGCCGGCTGGGCGCCTACCATCGCCAAGTTCATCAACTTCGCAATTCTGGCCGCCATCATCGTCTACTACGGTCGCGGTCCGATCGGCGAATACCTTCGCACCCGGTCAACTACGATCCGCAAGGACCTGGTTGATTCCAAGGCGCTGCGCGCCGACGCCGAACAGCAATTGGCCGGTGTGCGGCAGCGGCTGTCGGTGTTGCCCGGCGAACTCGCCGACATGAAGCGTCGCGGCGAAGAGGAATTGGCGGCCGAGAAAGTCCGTCTCGCAGAAGCCACCGCGCACGAACGTCAGCGCCTGATCGACCAGACACACCGCGAGATTGAATTGCAGTCCCGCCTCGCGCGTCGCGACCTGGTGCAGCACAGCGTTGACGTGTCCATGTCGATCGCGCGAACGCGCATCGAGAAGGCCATCACGCCAGACGATCAGGCGCGATTGATTGATCGGTATGCTTCGGGGGTGCGCGCGTGACCCTGCAATCCGTTGCGCGCCGGTACGCCGGCGCACTGTTTGATGTGGTGAAGAAGAACGGCACGGTCGATACGGCGTATGCGGGCCTGGCGGCGTTTGCCGACCTGATCGCGCAGTCCCCGGAGTTGACGAAGGTGCTGGCGTCTCCCGCGGTGCCCGCGGCCAAGAAGCGCGTGCTGGCGGAAACTTTGGCGACCCAACTGGGTGTGGCTCCGGAAGTGTCCCGCTTACTGGGCGTGATGGGCGATCGCGATCGCCTTGGTCTGGTGGCGGGTGTGGCGTCGGCGTTCGAAGCGCGCGTGATGCAGGAGCGCCAGATCCTTCAGGCCCAGGTGACGACGGCGGTGCCACTGACGACCGAGGCGTCGGCCGGGTTGTCGGCCGCGCTGGGGCGTGCCACCGGCGGCACGGTGAAGATCGATGCGCATGTGGACCCCGCCATCATCGGCGGCGTCATCGCGCGCGTCGGCAGCATGGTGTTTGACGGCAGCGTGACGCGCCAACTCGAGATCATGAAAACGCAGCTCATTAACGCTCAGAACAAATAGAGCCCAGGGATACAGATGCAGATCAAGGCTGAAGAGATTTCCAAAATCATCCGTGACCAGATTGGCAACTACGCCGTTGATGTGGACGTGGCGGAAGTCGGCACGGTCATTTCGGTCGGCGATGGCATCGCCCGCATTCACGGTGTGGAACGCGCGATGGCTGGCGAAATGCTCGAGTTCCCGAACGGGCTCTACGGCATCGCGCTGAACCTCGAGGAAGAGAGCGTGGGCGCGGTGTTGTTGGGCCGCTCCACAGAGATCAAAGAAGGCGATACCGTCAAGCGCACGGGGCGTATCATTTCGGTTCCGGTCGGCGATGAGCTGCTCGGCCGTGTGGTCAACTCCCTCGGCCAGCCGATTGACGGCAAGGGCCCGATCGCCGCGAAGCAGTTTTCGCCGATCGAGCGTCTCGCGCCCGGCGTCACTGATCGTTCACCGGTCAAGGAACCGCTGCAGACTGGTCTCAAAGCGATCGACGGCATGGTGCCGATCGGCCGCGGCCAGCGCGAGCTGATCATCGGCGACCGCCAGACCGGCAAGACGGCCGTGGCGATCGACACGATCATCAATCAGAAGGGCCTCGGCGTCATCTGCATCTACAACGCGATCGGTCAGAAGCAGTCGACCATCGCGCAGGTGGTGCGCACGCTCGAAGAAGCCGGCGCGATGGAGTACACGATTGTTGTGGCGGCCGGCGCGTCGGATCCGGCGCCGCTCCTCTACATCAGCCCGTACTCGGCCTGCACCATCGGTGAGTTCTTCCGTGACTCAGGTCGCCACGCGCTGGTGGTGTATGACGATCTGTCGAAGCATGCGCAGTCGTACCGCGAGATCTCGCTGCTGCTCCGGCGCCCGCCGGGCCGTGAGGCGTATCCCGGCGACGTCTTCTACCTCCATTCGCGCCTGCTGGAGCGGGCGGCCAAGGTGAAGAAGGAACTCGGCGGCGGTTCGCTGACGGCGCTCCCGATCATCGAAACGCAGGCCGGCGACTTGTCGGCGTACATCCCGACGAACGTCATTTCGATCACCGACGGTCAGATCTTTTTGGAAGCCGACCTGTTCAATCAGGGCGTGCGTCCCGCGATCAACGTCGGTAACTCCGTGTCGCGCGTCGGTGGTTCGGCGCAGGTAAAGGCGATGCGTCAGGTGGCCGGCACGCTTCGTCTCGACCTCGCGCAGTACCGCGAATTGGCGGCATTCGCCCAGTTCGGCTCGGATCTTGATCCGGCGACGCAGCGCCAGTTGAACCGCGGCAAGCGTCTGACGGAAATTCTGAAGCAGCCGCAGTACCGTCCTCTGGCAGTTGAGAAGCAGGTAGCGATCATCTACGCCGCCACCAACGGCTACCTCGACGACGTGGCGGTTGAGAAACTCCGGCAGTTCGAAGAGGAACTCTACCGGTTCCTTGAGTCCCGCAAGGCGGGCCTGCTGGCGTCGATCGCCGACAAGAAGACGCTGGACGATGAGATCAAGACGCAGTTGAACGCGGCTCTTGTGGAATTCGGCAAGCAGTTCGCCGCTGGTGCGGCCGCGGCTTAACCATGCCGTCACTGATTGACATGCGCCGGCGCATCCGCGCCGTCAAGTCGACGCAGCAGATCACCAAGGCCATGAAAATGGTCGCGGCGTCGAAGCTGCGTCGCGCGCAGGAAAAAGTGGTGGCGACGCGACCGTTCGCGATCCAGGCGAAACGCGTCCTGGCCAGTATTTCGTCGCGCGTTGATGCGACGGCTCATCCGTTGCTCGAACGTCGAGCCGGCGCCGCCACGGGCAACACGCTGATCATTGTGGTCGGTTCGGATCGTGGGCTGTGCGGCAGCTTCAACACCAACATCATCAAAGCGGTCAGCACCTACCTGCGCGAGAACAAGGGACGAACGATGTCGCTCGGGTTGGTGGGGCGAAAGAGCCGAGACCTTCTGGGTCGCCGGGGATTCCCGGTCCGGTTCGACTACGTCAATTTGCCGAAGCTGATCACGTCCGCGGAAGCCGAAGCGGTGGCCGCACCGGCGATCGAAGACTTTCTGTCGGGCAAAGTCGACAGCGTCCACATCATCTATAACGAGTTCAAATCGGTGATGTCGCAGAAGGTCGTGATGGAGCAGTTGCTCCCGCTGGCGCCCATTGAGGCGGTGGCCGAGACCGCGGCCGACGCGCAGACCGAGTATCTCTACGAACCGTCTGCGCAGCGCATCTTCGATATCTTGCTGAAGCGCCTGGTTGAAGCGCAGGTCTTGCGCGCGCTGGTCGAATCGAATGCGGCGTTCTATGCCGCCCAGATGACGGCCATGGACTCGGCAACACGGAACTCGTCTGAGATGCTCGCCAACCTGACGCTGGTCATGAACAAGATCCGGCAGGCGGCGATTACACGCGAAATCATCGAAGTCGTGTCTGGAGCCCAGGCGCTGTAAAGGCAAAAGGCAAAAGGCAGAAGGCAGAAACAAAGTTTCAAAAGGCAGACACAAAGTTTCAAAGGCAGAAACAAAGTTCCACGGCAGACACAAGCCAAAAGGACGAAGGCAGGGATATGGCAGTCGCGACAACGACAAAGACCGGCAGGGTGGTTCAGATCATCGGACCGGTACTCGACATTGAATTTCCGGACGGGCAGTTGCCCGCGATCTACAACGCCGTTCGCGTGACCGGCGACGCCGGTGGCCAGCAGGTCGATCTCATCGTCGAGGTTGAACAGCATCTGGGTGAAAACCGCGTGCGCACGGTGGCGATGAAACCGACCGACGGATTGCAGCGCGGCATGATCGCCACCGATGAGGGCGGCCCGATCTCGATGCCCGTTGGTCCGGAGACGCTCGGCCGCGTGATGAACGTGCTCGGCGAGCCGGTCGACTTTCCGGATCAGCCGGTGAACTCAAAAGAACGCTGGCCAATTCACCGCACGGCGCCGACGCTCGAAGAGCAGTCGACCGAGTTGAAGATGTTCGAGACCGGCATCAAGGTCATCGATCTGCTTGAGCCGTACCTGCAGGGTGGAAAGATCGGCCTGTTCGGCGGCGCCGGCGTCGGCAAGACCGTCATCATCATGGAGCTCATCAACAACATCGCCATGAAGCATGGTGGCGTGTCGGTGTTCGGCGGCGTCGGCGAACGCACGCGAGAAGGCAACGACCTCTGGCTGGAATTCCAGGAGAGCGGCGTGATCGATCCGCACGATCCGTCGAAGTCCCGTGCCGCGCTGGTCTACGGACAGATGACCGAACCGCCGGGTGCGCGTCTGCGCGTCGCGCTGTCGGCGCTGACGGTGGCCGAGTACTTCCGTGATGCCGAGAACAAGGACGTGTTGCTCTTCATCGACAACATCTTCCGCTTCACACAGGCCGGTTCCGAAGTGTCCGCGCTACTCGGCCGCATGCCGTCGGCCGTCGGCTACCAGCCGACCCTCCTGACGGAAATGGGTGAGTTGCAGGAACGCATCACCTCGACCCGCAAGGGGTCGATCACGTCGGTGCAGGCGATCTACGTGCCGGCCGACGACTACACCGATCCGGCACCCGCGACCACGTTCGCGCACCTTGATGCGACGACGAATCTGTCGCGCGCGATCGCGGAACTCGGCATCTACCCGGCTGTTGACCCGCTCGCGTCAACGTCGCGCATTCTGGACCCGCGCATCATCGGCGACGAGCACTACAATGTCGCCCGCTCGGTGAAGATGCTGCTGCAGCGCTACAAGGATCTGCAGGACATCATTGCGATTCTCGGCATCGACGAATTGTCTGAAGACGACAAGCTCACCGTCAGCCGCGCGCGCAAGATCCAGAAATTCCTGTCGCAGCCCTTCTTTGTTGCCGAACAATTCACCGGCCTCAAGGGCAAGTACGTTTCGATCGCTGACTCGATCAAGGGCTTTAAGGAAATCGTCGACGGCAAGCATGACGATGTTCCGGAGCAGGCCTTCTACCTGGTCGGCACGATCGAAGAAGTGCTCGAGAAGGCGAAAGCGCAGAAGTAGATGGCGATCCCGAAGTCCATCCGTCTCGAGTTCGTCACGCCCGAGCGGTCGATTGCTCATCAGGACGTGGACGAGGTCGAACTGCCGGGCGAGGAAGGCTTCTTCGCCGTCCTGCCCGGCCATGCCCCGTTGCTCGCCGCGCTCAAAACCGGCCCGGTCTGGTACCGGAGCGGCGGCGAAAAGCACTACGCCTTCATCGGGGGCGGTTTCGCCGAAGTGACGGCGGACCGCGTCAGTGTGCTGGCCTCGGTCGCCGAACGCGCGGAAGATATTGATATTGCCCGTGCTGAAGCCGCCAAGCGACGTGCGGAAGACCGCCTCGCCAAGCCGGTGACGGACATCGACATGGAACGCGCCCGCATCGCGATGCTGCGCGCCATTGCCCGCCTCCAACTTGCAAAGGTCAGCCGCACGCGCGGGTGATGCGCTGCCGTTGATCATCGTCACATCGGCCGTTGCCACCCACCCAGGTTTGCGACGGGAGGGCAATGAAGACGCCTCCTGTGTTCGGGCCGGTCTTGGTTTGTACATCGTCGCCGACGGGATGGGTGGCCACGCAGCCGGAGAAGTGGCATCGCGTCTCGCCGTGGAAACCATCGAGTCGTTCATCGCTGATACCCGTCACGCGGACCTGTCGTCAACGTGGCCGCTGCCGTATGACACCGAACTGAGCCTCGACGGCAACCGACTGAAAGCTGCGTTTCAACTTGCCAATCGACGTCTGACGGCGGCGATGGGCGACAACGACCAGTTGCGAGGGATGGCGACCACCGCTGTGGCGATTCTCCTGACTCCACTCGGAGCCACGGCAGCGCATGTCGGTGACAGCCGCGCTTATCGGCTGCGCGGCGGCGTGCTGTCGGGACTGACCGAAGATCATTCGTGGGTCAATGAACAAGTGCGCGGCGGCCTCATGACGGATGCGGATGCACGACGGCACCCGTGGCGGAATGTGGTCACGCGCGCGATTACCGGCGGTGACGACCCGCAGCCGGAGATTTCACCTCTCACGGTCGCGACCGGTGACCGCATCCTCCTGTGCTCCGACGGCCTCTCGTCCGTCATTTCCAATGAGCAGATTTGCTCGCTGCTCTCTGCCGATCGGTCGCTCGACCAGATCTGCGCCACGTTGATTGCAGCGGCCAATGACGCCGGTGGGCCGGATAACATCACCGTCGTGCTCATCCAGGTGGAGAACGCCGGCGATGTGGACTAACCTCGCGCGACTGTTCCGCTATCGCGGGTTGATTCAGAGTCTGGTGGCTCGAGAACTGAAAGCCAGATACCGCGGCTCCGTGCTGGGCTTCTTCTGGTCCTTCGTCAACCCCCTCCTGCTCCTGTCGATCTACTCGTTTGTCTTTACCGTGGTGATGCCCGGACTGCATCCGAAGGAAATCGAGCCGTACGCGCTGTTCATGTTCTGCGGCATCCTGCCGTGGACGTGGTTTTCGTCCTCGCTGACGGAAGCATCCGCGTCCTTGATTGCCGGCGGCAACCTCATCAAGAAGGTTTTGTTTCCCGCCGAAATCCTGCCGCTCGTCAATGTGCTGGCGAACATGATTCACTTTTTTCTTGGGCTGCCGATCCTGATCGGGTTCCTGATCTGGTACCAGAAGTCCCCGGACGGACTGGATCTCATCTGGTTTCCGGTCACCGTCCTGATCCAGCTCGTCTTCACCGCCGCGCTCGGCCTGGTGCTCTCGGCTCTCACCGTGCACTTTCGTGACCTTCGCGACATTCTCTCGAACGTGTTGACGCTCTGGTTCTTCGCGACGCCGATCATCTATCCGATGGGCCTGGCGGTCGGTTTGAGCAAGCGCGTGCTCGACATGAACCCGATGACGCACCTGATCGTGTCGTATCAGGAGATCTTGTTCTACTCCGGCGACATCGGGCACTGGAAGTGGTTGCTGGTGTTTGGCGCGGCCTCCGTCCTGTTCTTCCTCGCCGCCTACTGGCTGTTTGACCGTCTGCGCGACTCGTTCGCGGAGGTGGTGTGATGACTGCCGGCCACGCGATTGAACTGGCGAACGTCTCGAAGGTCTACCGGCGATTCAGCGGAAAGCAGTTTGCCACGCTCAAGAGCGCGCTCCTGCAGCGCAGCATCTTGCGCGACCTGCAGCCGAGAGAGACGTTTCAGGCGCTTGACGATGTGACGTTCTCTGTGCCGAAGGGCTCGACCTTCGCGGTGATTGGGCGAAACGGATCGGGCAAGAGCACGGCGCTGAAGCTTGTCGCAGGCATCACAAAACCCACGAGCGGTACCGTGCAGGTTGACGGACGGATTTCTGCGCTCATCGAACTCGGTGCCGGATTCCACCCGGAGATCTCCGGTCGGGAAAACGTCTTTATCAACGGCATCATGCTCGGTTTGACGAAGCACGAGATCAAGGATCGCTTCGACGAGATCGTTGAATTCGCCGAAATGAAAGACTTCATTGACGCGCCGGTCAAGACGTACTCGTCGGGCATGTACATGCGGCTGGGCTTTGCCGTGGCGATCCATGTTGATCCCGAAGTGCTCCTTGTGGATGAAGTGCTGGCCGTCGGCGACGAAGGCTTCACGCACAAGTGTCTCGATAAGTTCGCGGAGTTCAAACGCCGAGGCAAGACGATCCTTCTCGTCACGCACTCACTCGGCCTTGTCGAGCGTTTTTGCGACGACGCCGTGTGGCTCGACCACGGCAAGACGCTGGCTCAGGGCGACCCCAAGCGAGTGATTGGCGCCTACCTCATGGATGTCGAGTCATCCGAAGAGGGCTATCTCGCTCAGGCAGACGCGAAGGCCAAAGAAGACGTTTCAGAGACCGATCCGGCGCCCGGTCCTGATGTGCCCACTGCGGAAGCTGAAGACTCTGGCCCACAGAACATGTTTCAAGCCGACGAAGGCCGCTGGGGCTCCGGCGGTGTCGCGATCACGGGTGTGACACTTCGCGATTCGGCAGGCGAGGCCGGGCACGTGTTCCACAGCGGCGAGCGACTCGACATCGAGATCGGCCTGAAGGCGGACCGTCCGTGCGATGACTTCGTGTTCGGCATCGCGATGTTCAACACCGAAGGCACCTGCGTGTACGGCACCAACACCGATATCGAGAAGTACGTCGCGGGTGAGTTGTCCGGCGACGCGACCGTGACGTTTGTGATCGAGGCGCTCGATCTGGTCGAAGGTACCTACAAGCTCGACGTGGCGGTCCACAAAAAAGACGGAGCGCCGTACGATTACCATCGGCTGCTCTACACCTTCCGCGTGAAGTCTCGAACGAAAGATGCGGGCATCTACCGCCCTCGGCACCATTGGGAGTTCTCGCCTACCGTAAAGCTGACACGGACGGACGAATGACCTCCGGTGTGCTCTCGCTCGACGCCGGCGCCAATATGGCCGAGCACCTGCGTTCTCTTGGACAGCGCGTCGTGTTCACCAATGGCGTCTTCGACCTCCTCCACCCAGGCCATGTGCGATATCTGCAGTCCGCTCGCGCGGAAGGCGACGCCTTGATCGTTGGCGTGAACTCCGACCGGTCGGTTAGAGCGCTGAAGGGACCGTCACGGCCCATCACGCCCGAGCAGGAGCGTGCGGAGATCCTTGCCGCGCTGGATTGTGTGACTGCGGCGGTCGTGTTTGATGAAGACACACCGGCAGAGATCATCCGACGCATCCAACCGGACGTCCTCGTCAAAGGCGCCGACTGGGCCGCCGACGCCATCGTTGGCAGAGATACGGTCGAGGCCCGCGGAGGCCGTGTCGTGCGGATGCCGATCGAAGAGGGGTGGTCGACGACGTCGATCGTGACCGCCATTCACACGCCCAGCGGCAAGTAGCCGCGCCCCAACCGTGCTTCACCCATCGTCATCCCTCGCGTTTCGGTCGCTGCTGAAGACGGCCGCGATCAACAGCGCGCTCGCCAAGCCCCAGGTGTCGATCAGTGGTGTCACACCCCAAGCCGCGGCGCTGCACGCGGCGATGGCCGCTCAGGACGCCACGGTCTTCCTGATCGTGCCTGCCGATGTGGACGTGGAGCAGTTTGTTGCCGACACGCGGTTCTTTCTCGGTGCCGTCCAGGGGCTCAGCGACGACGCGGTCGACCGGCAGGTGCTGCCGTTTCCATCGCAGGAAGTGGATCCATATCGCGGGCTGACACCGCATCTGGAGGTGGCATCCGCCCGTGCCCGCGCGCTTCATGCACTCGCCACTCGCACGGCCAGAATCATTGTTGCCTCCGCGCGCGCGTTGCTGCCGAGGCTGAGCGCGCCCGAACGTCTTGCGGCGACAGGTCTGGTACTCCGGCCCGGCGGTGAAGTGGCACCGCGGGATCTCGGCGAGCAATTGGCCCGAGCCGGGTTCTCGCCGGAAGATCCAGTTGACGAACATGGAGAGTTCTTTGTCCGCGGCGGTGTTGTCGACATCTATCCGGCGGCCGAATCACAGCCAGTTCGTCTGGAATTCGTCGGAGACATCATCGAGTCGTTGCGGCGTTACGACGCGGCGACGCAGCGTTCGCTGACGGCACTCGATCAGGTCACGATTGCGCCGCAGCGTGAACTGCTCGATGACCCTGACGCGCCAGATGATCCACTGAGATTCGACCGGTCGTCTCACATCATCGACTACGTCCGTTTGGCCGGCGCTCAAGTGCTCGCTTTCGAACGGGAAGATATCGAAACCCGCGGTCGTCAACTGGAAGAGCAGTGGCGCGCCAGCGCCGAGGACGCGATTGTTCGCGGCCGCCCCGCTCCGCCGTTGTCGCAGCTTGCGCTCGACTGGGACTCGATTGCCATCTGGCTGCAGTCGGCGCGTCACCTGACGGCGCTGGCGCTCGATAACACGGCCGGCATTCACGTGTCGTGTCAGCCAGCGCCTGAGTTCCGCGGACGCATTGCCGACTGGGTCGCCGATATTCGCCAGGCCCGCGAGCGCAACGAAACCACGATCTTTGTGGCTGCCACGTCGGGGCGAGCTGAGCGAACAATGGAACTGCTGGCCGACTACGACGTCCGCGCGCGCGCGATCGGCCAGTCCGACGACCTGTACGCGGCTGCCGTGTTGGTGACCACCGGCCGGTTGTCGAAGGGATTCCGGCTTCCGGAGGCCGCGCTTCAGGTCTTCAGTGAGTCGGACCTGTTTGAAGAAGAGCGACGCGTTCATGAGCGCCGCAAATCGGCGTCGAGCACGTTCCTGTCGGATTTCCGTGACCTCAAGGTCGGCGACCTCGTCGTGCACGTCGACAATGGCATCGGCCGCTTTGTCGGGCTGAAGCAGATCGGCGTCGGCGGCGGCGGCACGGAAGCCCACGAGTTCATGGAGCTTCGGTACTCCGGGGAAGACAAGCTCTTCGTCCCGGTTGAGCGGTTGGACCTCGTCCAGAAGTACACCGGTGGTGCGTCGCCATCTCTGGACCGGCTTGGCGGCACGACCTGGGAAAAGGCCAAGACCCGCGTCAAGAAGGCCATGCGCGACATGGCGGAAGAGCTGTTGAAGCTCTACGCCGCGCGGAAGGCTGCCGGCGGATTCGCGTTCAGCCCGAATACGCACTGGCAGCAGGAGTTCAACGACGCGTTTGAGTACGACCTCACGCCGGATCAGCAATCGGCCATCACGGACATCACGCGTGACATGGAGGCAGGCCTCGCCATGGACCGTCTGCTCTGCGGCGACGTGGGGTACGGCAAGACCGAAGTGGCGATGCGCGCGGCTTTCAAGGCCGTGATGGACGGTAAGCAAGTGGCGCTGCTGGCCCCTACGACCGTTCTCGCTTTTCAGCACCTTCGAACACTGCGCGAGCGTTTTACGGGCTTCCCGGTTCGGATCGACATGGTGAGCCGCTTCCGCACCAAACAAGAACAGAAAGAAACGCTTGTCAAACTCGCGGCCGGCCAGCTCGACATCATCGTCGGCACACATCGCCTGCTTTCGAAGGACGTGATCTTCCGGGATCTGGGTCTGCTGGTTGTTGACGAAGAGCAGCGGTTCGGTGTGTCGCACAAGGAACGCATCAAGCAGATTCGCAAGCGCGTGGACGTCCTAACGATGACGGCTACGCCCATTCCGCGCACGCTGAACATGTCGTTGGCCGGCATTCGCGACATGTCGGTGATCGAGACGCCGCCACGCGACCGGCTGTCGATTCAGACGCACGTCGTCAAGTTCGACCAGGATGTGATTCGACGGGCGATCGGCACTGAACTCGAGCGCGGCGGCCAGGTCTACTTCGTCCACAACCGTGTCGAGTCCATCTTCTCGATCGCCAACCTCATTTCCAGACTCGTGCCTGACGTCAAACTCGGCATCGGTCATGGCCAAATGGGCGATGAAGAGCTCGAACGCGTCATGGTGGATTTTGTGGCGAAGAAGTTCGACGTTCTTGTGGCGACCACGATCATCGAAAACGGGCTCGACATACCGAACGCCAACACGATCATCATCAACCGCGCGGACCGCTATGGGTTGTCGCAGCTGTACCAACTGCGCGGCCGAGTTGGTCGCGCGGATCGGCGTGCCTATGCGTATCTGCTGGTGCCTCCGACGGATGCGCTTTCGCCTGTGGCTAGAAAGCGTCTTGCGGCGATTCGTGAGTTCAGCGATCTTGGCAGCGGATTCCGTGTGGCGGCTCTCGACCTCGAGATCCGTGGCGCCGGAAATCTCCTGGGCGGCGAGCAGAGCGGACAGATCGAAGCCGTCGGCTTCGACATGTACATGAAGCTGCTCGAGGAGACGATCAAGCAGCTCAAGGGCGAAGATCTCGAGGACGATCGGCGCGCGATCGTCAATCTCCGGCTCGATTTCCGGATCGACGATGAAGTGATTGGCGACATGAACCAGCGCCTGTCGGTGTATCGCCGGATGGCGGGGGCGCGGTCGATGGAGGAACTGGAGCGGTTGCTTGAAGAACTGCGCGACCGCTACGGGCCGCCGTCCCCGTCCATCCTGAATCTGGCGGAGTTTGCGCGGCTCAGGATCCTGGCGGATGGCATCGGCCTCGAGAGCGTGGAGCGTGAAGGCCGCGTGGTGATGTTGAAATTCCGGCCGGACGCCAAGCTTGATCCTGCCTGGCTGTTCAGCGCTGTCAAAGCTCGGGGTGATCTTGTCCTGTTGCCGCCAGCCATCCTGAAGCTGGACCTAAATCGGCCGGCTGAGCCACCAGAGACGGCCCCGCGAGCGGATTTGCGGTCTAAGAAGAAGCCCACTCAGACGTCGGCGTCGTGGTGGACCACCCGGGCGAAGGCCGGGGAGGTGACTCCGGGGTTCAGCCGGGAGGTCATTCTGGCGCCCGGAGCCATCGATCCGAGAGCTACGGGGGGCCTGTTTGAACGGCTCGGCGACGTCCTGACCGAGTTGAGCCGCGGTATCAAAGCAAGCTAACATATTGATTCATAGGAACTTAGACATGAAACCACTGACTGCGTTTTTTGCCGCCTTTGTGCTCGTTGCTTCGGCGCCCGTGTTCACACAGGGCGTGATCCTCGAGCAGGTGCTCGTAAAGGTGAACGGCGAGATCTTCACCAAGACCGATCTTGAGCAGCGGCAGATTACCGCGTTGAGGGAAGGGAATCGTCAGGTGAACAGCCCTGGCGACCTCAAGAGTGACGCGACGCTCAAGGCGGCGCTGGCGGAGCTGACCCCCGGCTTGATTGTGGACGCGATCGACGAATTGTTGATGGTGCAGCGCGGCAAGGAGCTCGGACTTCAGCCCAATTCGACCCAGTTGAAAGACACCGTTGACCGGATCAAGAAGCAGAACAACATCACCACGGATGCGCAGTTTCGGACGGCGCTCACGCAGTCCGGCATGTCCTACGAAGAATTCGAGAAGAATCTCGAGAAGGAATACATCAAGGCGCGCGTCCAGCAGCAGGAGATCATGACCAAGATCCAGCTGACGGAGGAAGAATCCAAGGAGTACTACCGAACGCACACCAAGGAGTTCGAGAAGCCCGCCTCGATTTCCATTCGCGACATCTTCATTGCCGTGCCGACTTCGGTGCAGGGTGGTCAGGTCGTGACCAATGTTGCCGCCGATGACGAAACCGCCAGGAAGATCGCTGATGTTCGCGCGCGAATCCTGAAGGGCGAGGATTTCACCAAGCTTGTCGCCGAAGTGTCGGAGTCGCCGTCGAAGGCCAACGGCGGGTTGATCGGCCCGATCAACATCTCGGAACTGGCTCCGCAAGTGCACGAGTTGCTCGACAAGATGAAGGTCGGTGAAGTTTCGGAACCGATTCACACCCAGACCGGCTATCAATTGATCAAGCTCGAGACGCGCACGGCGCCCACGCCGGAGCCGTTCGAGTCGGTACGTGACGACATCGCCAATCGGATTGGCTCGTCGCGGCTCGAAGCGGAGCAGAAGAAGTACATCGACCGGTTGCGCGCGCAGGCGATCATCGAGTGGAAGAACGACGAACTCAAGAAGCTGTACGACCAGAAGATGGCCGGCGGCGTGGTCCCGGATCGTCCGTGAGCCAGTGGTACGCCATCTGGACCCGCTCGCGCCACGAGCAGGTGGTCCGCGAGCAACTCGAGCGCAAGGGGATGGAGGCATTTCTGCCCACCGTCACGCGCTGGAGCCGATGGAAGGACCGTAAGAAGCAGGTCGACTGGCCGCTGTTCCCAGGGTATTGCTTCGCGAAATTCGAAATCAACGACCGCCTGGCGGTGATGAAGTCGACCGGTGTTGTCAGCATCGTCTCGTTTAGTGGCGAACCATCGCCCATCCCGGAGCATGAGATCAGCAGCATTCGCACGCTGATCGATACCGATCTGCAGTTCGACCCATGTCCAATGATCAAGGAGGGCATGATGGTGGAAGTGACGCACGGCCCGTTGCGCGGCGTTGTGGGCCGGCTGGTCCGTAAGGGCGCACACGCCAGGCTGGTGCTGTCGGTGGCATTGATCGGGCAAGGTGTTTCTGTGGAAGTGGACGCGGCGGACGTCAAACCGTACTGACAATGAAGATCGGATCAATCACCCTCGAGCATCCGGTCGCGCTGGCGCCCATGGCCGGCATGACGGATACCGCGTTTCGCCGATTGGTGAAGCGCCGAGGCGGGTGCGGACTTGTGGTCACGGAGATGGTCAGTTCTGAGGGACTGGTCCGTGGCATCGATCGCACGCTCGAGTACGCGGAGTACACCGAGGAAGAGCGTCCGGTGTCGATTCAGATCTTCGGCGGCGACCCCGAGAAGATGGCGGACGCGGCGCAGATCGTTGAGGGCATGGGGGCCGATGTTGTTGACATCAACATGGGCTGCCCGGTGCCGAAGATTGCGAAGCACAACGCTGGCTGCAGCTTGATGCGCGAACCCGCGCACGCCGCCGCCGTGGTGCGTGCGATGGCGAAGGCCGTCAAGATCCCTGTCACCGTGAAGATGCGCGCAGGCTGGAATGAGCGCGAGATCAATGCGCCGGAGTTGGCGCGCATGGTGGAAGATGCCGGCGCCGCGGCCATCGCGGTACACGGTCGAACGGCGGCCCAGTCGTATTCCGGCGAATCAGACTGGGACTTGATTGCCCGCATTGCCGCGAGCATCAAAATCCCGGTGTTTGGGTCCGGCGACTGTGTGGAGCCGGGGCAGGTCATCTCGCGACTCGAACATAGCGCTGTGGGCGGCGTGCTTGTTGGTCGGGGCGCGCTACGGAATCCGTGGATTTTCCGTCAGGCCGCTGAGATGGCATCCGGCCGGACTCCCGAGCCCGTCACACTGGAAGAGCGCGGCCGGTTCTTGCTCGACTACATGGATTTGCTGATCACTGAGCGCGTCGATGAAGCGAGTGGATTTCGCCATTTGGCGCCAGGGCAGGGCGATGAAGTCCCGAAGGCGCGCGGTCGTGAGAAGTGGGTCATCAACAAGCTTCGGGCGTTGAATTCCTGGTACACGAAGGGATTGACCGGTGGATCTCAGCTGAGGGTGTCCATCAACTCAGCTGAGTCCATCGATCAACTGCGATCAATAATTGTTGATTTTTTTGTCATTAACCCAAAAACAGTCAACATCGACGATCATCGTGCGCTCGCAGTGCTGCCAGAATAGCTGCCCGACCTTGACGTGCAGCGGATGGTCCAAATAGACCTTGAGGCCATCGATGTCATCGAATTCAACCACAGAAGCATACGAATAGGCTGTATCACCAATTCTGGCTTCGTATGAGATTCCTATCTTCTGCCTCAAGCCAATAAATGACCGCCTGACGGTATCGATGTCGCTGAAAGTTACCCGCAGTAACTCGATGAAAGCGTCCCTCTCGGACATGGTGGTGCTGCTCTTGGGCTCAAAGAGCACGACATGCGCGATCATTCCTTTGGCCTCCTCGGTCCTTTCGCAGCACCCATAGTGCCAAACGGCTTACGGGCACCAAATGGCTTGCCGGCGCCGAACGGTTTTCGTGCGCCAAACGGCTTGCTGGCTCCGAACGGCTTGCGCTCCCCAGCGGGCGGGCCTTCCCGGCGCGGTCCGTCAAAGGGTTTGCGGTCTTCAAACGGCTTTTTGGCCGCAAACGGCTTCTTGTCGCCCCACGGCTTCCGTTCGCCAAACGCCTTCTTCTCTGCCCACGGCTTGCGTTCACCGGCTGGCGGGCCTTCACGCCTCGGGCCATCGAACGGCTTTCGATCGCCAAACGGCTTCTTGGCCGCAAACGGCTTCTTGTCGCCCCACGGCTTCCGCTCGCCGAACGTCTTCTTGTCCGCCCACGGTTTCCGCTCGCCGGCCGGTGGGCCTTCCCGCCGGGGACCGTCCGCATCGAACTTCTTCGGACCGGCCCAGGGCTTCTTCTCGCCGTACGGCTTGCGCTCGCCGAATGCCTTCTTCTCGCCGTAGGGCTTTCGGTCACCGAACGGCTTCTTGTCACCAAACGGCGCTTTGGCCTCGTACGGTTTCCTCTCGCTGAACGGCTTTCGCTCCGTATTGAACGCACGCTTCTCGCTGAACGGCTTCCGTTCACCGAACGGCTTCTGTTCTGCGTAGGACTTCCGCTCTGCAAACGGCTTCCGCTCGCGAAATGGTGGCTGTTCCGGGCGCGGTGCGCTTGACTCTTCCGGCGGTTTGGTCGTGCCGGCCTCATCGGCGCGGCTGTTCATCACGAGCCGCTCCTTAAAACGTGCGCGGCGCACATCGCGGGTAATTTGGTACTTCGCGCGCGGATCCTTGTGATCGCCGCCCGGCCGCCAGTCCTTCTTGCGTTCCTTGCGGAACCCGTCCCGCTCGCGACCCCGCGCATCCGCCTGGTCCTGCGTTTCAAAGAACCGCGTGCCGTCGAACCAGCGGATGACGGCATCCGGCTGCTTGCGCTGCAACTGCTTCAGCGTCGGCGTCAGCGTTTCCTGATCGCGCGCGCGAAACGACGTCGGCACGTTGCCGACCACAATCACCCAGTACATTCCTGCTCGGGCCATGTCAGTTCTGCTTCCTAGCGCTGTTCAAGGCGCTTCAACTTCTCAATCAATGTCGTGCGTTTGAGCCCGAGCAATTCGGCGGCTTGCCGTTTGTTGCCTTTCGTTCTTACGAGGGCCTGGCGGATGCGGCTGTGTTCGTACCGCGATACTTCGTCGTCGAGATTGGTACCGGCCTCGGGCAATTCCAGATCGTCGGCCGGACGGGGCGCCTGCGCGCGCTGCACTTCGTCCGGCAGGTCGCTCGCCTCGATCTGCGCGCGGCCGGGTGAGAGCGAAAATGCGCGCTCGATCACGTTCTCGAGGTGGCGAACATTACCCGGCCAATCGAACGCCATCAGCGCCTGTTGCGCTTCTTGGGACAGCGTCACGCGACCCCGTGCCGGGACTGACTGTTTTGCCAACTGGTCCAGAAAGTACTGCGCGAGGAGCGGGATGTCCGCGCGCCGCTCGCGCAACGATGGCAGCCGGATCGGAATCACATTCAGCCGATAGAACAGGTCTTCGCGAAATGTGCCGGCTTCGACCATCTTTTTCAGATCAGAGTTCGTGGCGGCCACCACGCGCACATCCACGCGAATGGTCTGCGAATCCCCGACGCGTTCAAATTCTCTCGACTGCAACACCCGCAACAATTTCGCCTGCAATGCCGGGCTCATCGTCCCGATTTCGTCGAGGAACAGCGTGCCCCGATGCGCCTGCTCCAATCGGCCCTGACGATTTGCGATCGCGCCCGTGAACGCGCCCCGCACATGTCCGAATAATTCCGCCTCGAGCAGGGTTTCGGGAATCGCGCTGCAGTTGATGGCGACAAACTTCTGCGCACGACGCGGACTGGCGTCATGCAGCCCACGCGCGGCGAGCTCTTTGCCTGTGCCGGTGTCACCCGTGATCAACACGGTGCTGGTCGTGACGGCCACCGTGTCGAGCAATTCGAACAGCTTCATCATCACCGGCGTGCGGCCAATCATGCCGTCGATGCTGTAGCGATCGCGCAGCTGCGCGCGCAGGTAGGCATTTTCCGCGCGCAGTTTGCGTCGTTCGATCGCCGTGCTCAATTCGTGTCGGAGCTCTTCGAATTGAAACGGTTTCGTGATGAAACCTTCCGCGCCCTGTCGTGTGACTTCGACCGCCTCGCGGACCGTGCCGAACCCGGTGATGACGATCGCGATGATGTCGGGGTATCGCGCCAGCGCTTCGTCCAACAACTGCCGGCCGTCGACGCCCGGCAGGCGCAGGTCAGTGATCAAGATGTCGAAGGCGAATTCCGCCAGACGTTCCAGCGCCAGTTCTCCGGTGCCGGCCTGTTCGACCGTGAACCCCTGTTCCGCGAGTTGCTCGGCGATGGCCGTGCGGAACCCCTCCTCGTCATCGACCAGGAGCAGGTGGGTGGGGTTGTCCGGGGCGATCATCAGGATGACGACATTTTGACACACCGCGATGGTCTATAGCTGTTTCACGCGCGGGCCGATAGTTCCAATCGAATATGAACACCGTCGAGCGTCAAACAGTTTCCATCCCCCGCGCATGTGAGTTGGTCAGCGTGAGCCGCCGCACCATCTACAACTGGATGGCCAGCGGAAAGGTCCATTACGTCAGGACCGCCGGTGGCTCCGTGCGGATCTTTGCCGACACGCTGTGGCGAGGGCCCGAACCGGCGTCGGCCGACACCTGGATCGAAGAACCGCTGCGCCGGGGCGCGTAGGTGACGGAGCCAGAACTCAGCAAGCTGTTCCATCAACTGAACAACCAACTGGGCGTCATTCTCGCTAACGCCGAGTTGCTGGAACAGCGGTTGGCTGATCCAAATCACAAGTCCCGCGCCGGTCAGGTTGTCGCGGGGGCCCTTGACGCCATCAGCACGGCGAAGCGGATCAAGCACTTGACGAGTGCCTTGGACACGCCATAGCTCCCGTCAGGACCATGACTCTTCGATCAATAAACAGCCAATAATTTGACGGCCATTGCCACTTCAGCACGCCATTTCACACCGCTGCACAGGCCGACAATATTCGTCTAAACCATTGTACCAATTGGCCTTACTGACAAATTCTCCTCAAGTCTGATTTTCGCTATATTTTCGCATATCCGGATGGCACTGCCATTGCGGAAGGGAAGGGCATGGGGCCTCTTCCCGGGGCCTTCTTGGAGGTTCAGAATGCAAATCGCCCCACTCGCCGCCCATCAGCAAGACCGCGTCATTGCCAGTCTTCCCTTTGTGGAGTCGCTGGCACGCCGCATGGCGTCGACGATGCCCCACTCGATCAGTTTGGGGGACCTGGTTCAGGACGGCGTGCTGGGCCTCATGGACGCGGCGCACCGGTTCGATGAAGGCCGCGGCATCAAGTTCGAGACATTCGCAGAGCGTCGCGTGCGCGGCGCCATGATCGATGCGCTGCGTCGGGACGCGTGGCCGCGTGGCGTCCGTCGCGTGCGCCGCGAACTCGAGGCGGCTCGCGAGCAACTGCGACGCGAACTGGGTGCGGAGCCCACGCTGGCCGACCTGGCCGCGCGCGTCGGCACGGACCCGGCTCGTCTCGAGCGCACCATCGTGCGCATCAACACGATCGAGTCCACATCGGCCCTCGCAAATCTCGACACGATCGACGCGGCCACTCTCCCGGCTGTGCTCGTTCCGAGCGAGCCGATGGCGCCGGACGTCAGCTATCAGCAGGTCGAGGTGCGCGAGAAGATCCGCGCGGCCATGCGCGCCATTCCTTCCCGCGAGCGCAAGATCATCTCGATGTACTACTTCAACGACGCCACCATGAAGGAGATTGGCGACGCGATCGGGGTGAATGAGTCTCGCGTGTCGCAGTTGCACGCGCGGGCGATCGGCCGTCTGAAGATTGCGCTCGGCGTGTCCGTTGACGCGTTCCTTACGCCCGCGCCCGAGAAGAAATCGAAGGCGGCAAAGCCGGCTACCCGACTGTCTCTCGTGCGACGCGGACGAGATCTCGCAGCCTGAACGGTTTTGCCAGCCAGCGGCAGCCGGATTCCTCGAGGAATCGCTCCGCGTCCGTTCCCGCCACGTCTCCCGTCACAAACACCATGCGCTTGCTCAGCGCCGTGTGTGTGACGGCGAGTTGTCTGTAGAGAGACGGACCGTCGAGTCTGGGCATCTTCAGATCGCAGATCACCAGGTCGTACGTCTGACGCGCGATCCAGGCGAGGGCTTCCTCGCCGTTTGCGGCGCGATCCACCACAAATCCGGCGTCACCGAGCGCGTCGGCGACGGCCTGGCCGAGCGCCGCTTCATCTTCGACCACCAGTGCGCGAGTTCCTGTCGGCACTTCGGGCGCCGGGCGTACTGCGGCCGGCACGCTCATCCGCAGCGGTGACCCACCGACCGGCAACTCCAGCGTGAAGGACGCACCGCGTCCACCGCTCGACGCGACGCTCAAACTGCCGCCGTGCTCCTGGGCGATTGCATACGCGACGGTGAGGCCCAACCCGGTACCTTTTCCAACTTCCTTGGTTGTAAAAAACGGGTCGAAGATCTTCGCCTGCACATCCGGCGGCACGCCGGGGCCGTCGTCGCTGACCTCCAGCTTGACGGCATCATGCTCGGCGTCGTGCCACGATCGCAGGATCAGCGTGCCGCGACCGTGGGCGCCCAGCATGGCCTGTTCGGCGTTGATGATCAGGTTGAGCAGCACCTGTTGAATCTGATGCGGATCGGCAAACACCAGTGGCAGACCGGACGCCAGCGCTTCAAGAATCACGACGTTGGCCACGCGTTGTTCGTACGCGCGCAGCGCGAGCGTGTCACGGACCACGTGGTTGAGGTCCACCATTGTGCGCGTGGTGTGCCGTTTGCGCGCGAAGGTCTGGAGGTTTCGGACGATGCGCGCCGCGCGTTCAGCGGCGTTGTGGATGGCGTCCAGATCGCGTCGCGTCGTGTCGTCGAGCGGTTTGCCCGTCAGCCGTTCGGCGCAGGCGAGTACGGTTGCGAGCGGGTTATTCAGTTCGTGCGCGACGCCGCTCATGGTCTGACCGAGCGACGCGAGCTTCTCGGCCTGCAACAGTTGGTGATAGAGATCGCGCGCCTGGTCCTCGAGCTTCTTCCGCTCCGTGACGTCGCGCATCACGGCTTCAACTCGCAGCGCGGTGTCTGACGGGATCACCTCGGCGCGCGCCGTCACTTCGACCCACATCGCGGATCGGTCAGCTCGACGGAGGCGAAGCAGGTAGTCTCTGGCGTTGCCATCGCGCGTCAACTGCTGAACGAACGATGCCCGCGCCTGCTCGTCCACGAAGTGGGCCGGATCGAACGGTCGCACGTCCTCGAACGGCACGTCATCGGCCCAGCCAAACATCAAACGCAGATGCGGATTGGCGGCCAGGGTGGTGGTGGGGACGGACGCGTCGCTGATCAGACCGATGTACACGCCTTCATGAACGGCTTCGAACAGCCGCGCGAACGCGTCGCTCGGCAGTGAGGCGTTTCGCGCAGGCGCCACTGTGGCTTTCTAGTCCTGCGATCCGCCGCTGCGTGGCGCAGGCGGTGTGGGCGTGTGCCCTTCGTACAGATTCGCGTACTTCTTCTCGATCACCTGCCGGATCTGGGCCACGCTGGCCCCCGCGTTGTGCATCTGCATGGTTTCGGTCGCCACGTCGAGACAGATCTCACAGCCGATCCCATGATTGTCCCAGGTCACCGATGTGCCGCGACGACCCGCGATGAAACACGACTCGTTGCTCGTATGACCACCTCGTTCACAACCGCAGAAGCAGGGCATGTAACTGATGACTTCCGGGTGTCTGGCGGCGAATTCGTATGCGGCCTTGACGACGGACATCGGTCGCGGCGCTGACGGCGCGCCGGCCGGCAGGAGCGGAAGATCGTCGGCGATGAACAGGGGGTTCTCGCGTCCGGTGCCGGGCGTCGCCCGAGTGGCCGACATGGTGGCGCCCGGTGCGGTCGCGTCTGGCGGCGTCGCGTTCTTTGAACACGAGGCCACCGTCAGCACGGCAAGGATCGCCAAACACAGTCGTGAGCGCATGCGAAATCTTAGCATCTGGCGATACACTGAAAGTTCATGTTCACAGCGGATTTGCTTGCCGGACAGACGGCCATCATCACGGGAGGCGGCACCGGGCTCGGGTTGGCGATGGCTCAGCGCTTTGCGTCGCTCGGCGCGAATGTCGTGCTTGCGAGTAGCACGCAGGCGCATCTCGATGACGGCGCGGCGGCGATCGTGGCGAATGTTCCGGATGCCGGCGTGCTGACGGTGGCGACGGACGTCCGCAGACCTGAGGACGTGGATCGCATGGTCGCCGCCGCGGTCTCGCGGTTTGGCCGGGTGGATATCCTGATCAACAACGCGGCCGGGAATTTTGTGTGCAAGGCTGAGGACTTGTCACCGAACGGTTGGAGTTCGGTGATCAACATCGTGCTCAACGGCAGCTTCTATTGCTCGCGTGCCGTCGGGCGGCACATGATCGCGTCCGGGCACGGTGGGTCGATCGTGTCCATTTTAGCCAACTACGTGTGGACCGGCAGTGCGGGCACGATTCATTCAGCGGCCGCGAAGGCCGGGGTGATGTCGATGACGCAAACGCTGGCGGTGGAGTGGGCGCGCCACAAGATCCGGGTCAACGCCGTTGCGCCCGGTCCAATTGAATCTCCAGGGGCGGCGAAACAGCTTTGGGCATCGGAGGCCGATGTGGCGCGTATTACAGACATGGTGCCGTTGAAACGGTGGGGACAGCCGAGCGAAGTGGCTGACGCGGTCACGTTTCTCGTGTCGCCGCTGTCTGCGTACATCACCGGCGATGTGCTGACGGTTGACGGCGCCGCATGGCTTGGGCGCGGCACATTCGGGTTCGTGTCGTAATGGCGATCTTTCGTCTTCCTCCCATCGCGGAAATCGACGGCGCGGCTTCGGGCTGGGGTTTCTTTCTCTGTGCACAAAAGGACCTGCGTCCGACAAAGAACGGCGGCAGTTACCTGTCGCTGATGCTGCAGGATGCCACCGGAGAAATTGCCGGGAAGGTGTTCGACGGCGCCGAGTCGCTCAACGGCCAGTTCAACAAGGGCGATTTCGTCAAGGTTCAGGCGCGCGGCAATGTCTTCAAAGGTCAGACGGAACTCGTGGTCGAGAATCTTCGCCGGGTGAATCCGGCCAAGGATGCCGCGGACGGGTTTCGCGAGGAAGACTGCATTCGCAGTTCGCCACGTCCACTGGCCGAGATGTGGCAGGAACTGCACGACCGTGTCGCGGAGGTGCAGCGTCCGGAATTGCGTGCGCTCCTCGAGCGGATCATCGCGAAGCACGGCGATCGTCTGCGGATCTGGCCCGCAGCCGTCACGGTACATCACGCCTATCGCGGTGGACTCCTGGAGCACCTGCTCAAGATCATGGAAGTCGGCACATTTCTGGCCGGCGCTTACGGCGTCGATCGCGACATGATCATCGCCGGCGCGGTCCTGCACGATCTGGGCAAGACCGAAGAACTGACGTACGAAGGCGCGACCGGCTACTCTGTTGCGGGTAACCTCATCGGCCACATCGCGATCGGTCTGGGGATGTTGCGCGATGCGATTCGCGAAGATCCGTCATTTCCGGACGACCTTCGCATGGCGCTCGAGCACATCGTGCTCTCGCACCATGGCGCCCGCGAGAACGGCTCTCCGGTGTTGCCGCTGACGCTCGAGGCCTTCATCTTCGCGACCGCTGATGATCTGGACGCGAAGATGTTTCAGTTCCGGAAGCACATTGCCGATGACGACGGCGATGGGGCGTTCACGCAGTACAGCAAGCGGCTCGACCGCATGTTGTTCAAGCCACCGCCGGCGTAACAGCGCGCGTGACGTCCGAACATCACACCCGTCGCGCGTGGCTCGCCTGGCTGGCGATTTGCGTCATCTGGGGCACAACCTACCTGGCCATCAAGGTGGCGCTCGTCACCATTCCGCCGTTGCTGCTTGGCGGGTTCCGCTATCTGCTGGCGGCCGCGATCATGATTGCCGGCCTGAAGGTGCAACGGCATCGATTGCCGCCCATGTCCGCGTGGCCGACGCAGGCGGTGCTGGGCTTCTTCATGCTCGCGCTTGGCAACGGCGGTGTGGTGACCGGCGAGGGCTACCTGAGCAGCGGATTGACCGCCGTGCTGGTGGCGACGAGTCCGTTCTGGATGGTGGGCATCGATGCCCTGTTTCCTGGCGGCGGGCGCTTGCATCCGCGTCAACTCCTGGGAATGTGCGTCGGATTTCTTGGCATCATCCTTCTGGTCTGGCCCGACCTGTCTCTGGGTGGTGCGAGAGGGCGCGATGTACTGCTGGGCGTCATTGCCGTGCAGGTGGCCTGTATCGGCTGGTCGATTGCCTCCTCGTACACGAAGCGCCACGTAATGTCGGGCGACGTGCTGGGCGCGGCCACATTGCAGATGCTCTTTGGCGGACTCTTCATGACGCTCGGCGGCAGCGTGCGCGGCGAATGGGCGCACCTGTCGTTTACGACATCGACCACTCTGGCGTTGTGCTATCTGACCCTGCTGGGGTCGGTCGTCGCGTTTGTCGCGTATTCCTACGCGCTGAAGCATTTATCGATCGCGGTCGTGTCGCTCTACACCTACGTGAATCCTGTGATCGCCGTCGCGCTCGGCATTCTCCTGCTGCATGAGCCGTTCGACCTGCGTCAACTTGCCGCCGCCGCCGTGATTGCCGTCGGCATGCTGATCGTTCGCCCCGGCAAGGCGCCTGAGGGGGAAGTGTCGTGACGGCGCCCGCCAGCCTGGCGCTGCTGTTTGTGTTGTTGCCGACCGTGGCCCATGCCCAAGTGCCCGTCCGCAGAACGTTTTCCCTGCTGGCTGGTGCGGCGACGGGGCTGGTGGTGCATGAATCTGGTCATGTGATGACCAGTGCGCTGTTTGGTGCGCAGCCGGGTACCAAGCCGATTCGTTACGCGGGCATTCCGTTCTTTGCCGTCACGCACGAACCGGTGACGCGCCGGAAGGAGTTCGTGGTGTCGTCCGCCGGGTTCTGGATGCAGCACGCCGGATCGGAGTGGTTGCTGTCGGTGCGCCCCAAGTTGCGCCGGGAGTCGGCGCCGTTTCTCAAAGGTGTGCTGGTGTTCAACATCGCGACATCGGCGATGTATGCGGGCGCAGCGATTGGAGGCCTGGGGCCGCCGGAACGGGACCCGCTCGGCATGGCCAATTCGCTGGGAAGAAAAGGGTGGCCCGAACCAGCTGTCGGCGCGCTCATTCTGGCGCCGGCGCTGCTTGATGGGTATCGCTATCTGAAGCCCGACCAGAAATGGGCGGCGTGGACATCGCGCGGCCTGAAGGCCGCGTTCGTGGCGCTAACTCTCTTCGCCGGCCGGCCGCTCCCCTAACGCGAACGTCATCGTCCCGTGGCAGACGACCTTGCCATTTACCCGTGCGCGGCCGCTCAGCACGCCCATGCGGCTGCGCAGCCGCCGCACAATGGCTTCAATCTCGACGACATCGCCGGGGTGTACGGGCCGGTGAAAGCGCACACGCTCGATGCCCATGAAGTAGATGAGCTTCTCGCGATTCTCCGGCTTCGACAGGATCAGGATCGCGCCCACTTGCGCGACCGCCTCGGTGAGAATGGTCGGCGGCAGCGACGGCGGCTCGCCAGCGGTGCGTGCCAGGAACCGCTCATTCAACGAGATATTCTTGATTCCCACGATGCGCTTGTCGGGTTCGAGTTCGGTCACGCGATCGACAAGGAGGAACGGATATCGGTGGGGCAAAATCCGTTCGATGGCTGTGTAGTCCAGCGGCAAGGTCAGCACGCTCCAAGTATAGTTAAAGGTAATGAGTGAACGGGACATTCTCCTGACCATGTTCGATTTGGGGCGTCAGGTGACCGCGGTGCTGGACGTCAACGAGCTGCTGCAGAAGACCCCAGAACTGATCCGCCGGTTGATTCCGTTTGACGCGTTCGCGGTCTATCTGCTGGATGCCAAACGTAACGAACTGTCCATTGCCTACGCCGTTGGGTATCCCGACGACCGGTCCTTCCGTGTACGTGTCTCTGAAGGCATCGTGGGGCGGGTCGTGGAATCCCAGCAGGGTCTGGTGATCGGCGACGTCTCGGCGGATCCGCACTACATTGCGGTCGTGCCGGGCATGGCATCGACGCTGGCCGTGCCGCTCATCCACAAGAAGAAGTCTCTCGGTGCGCTGAATGTTCTGAGCCGGACGCAGGATCAGTACACCGATCAGGACGCCGCCATTCTCCGTCAGTTCGCCGCGCACGTGGCTGTGGCGCTGGCGAATGCGCGGTTGTTCGAACGTGAACGGGCGGACGCGGATGCGTTCGAAATGCTCGCCGAGATCGGCAAGGAAGTGGCCGCGGTTCTGGATCTCGACCAACTGTTGTCGAACATCGCGCAGCTCACACGGCGCGTGGTGGACTACCGCACGTTTGGCATCCTGCTCTACGACGAACCACGACAGGAACTTGAAATGAAGGTCGCCGTGCAATACGGCGAGAAATTCGAAATTCCCACCGTCCGGCTGGGTGAAGGCATCGTGGGCTACGCGGCGTTGCATCGGGAAGCTGTGCTCGTGCCGGACGTCTCG
The DNA here is from genome assembly GCA_964355365.1 of uncultured Solibacteraceae bacterium. Lineage (GTDB taxonomy): Bacteria > Acidobacteriota > Vicinamibacteria > Vicinamibacterales > SCN-69-37 > SCUN01. Next base: position 41,090 of record CAYHEX010000001.1, read on the forward strand.
AAGGATCCGCGCTACATCAAGGCCGTGGATGACGTGCGGTCTGAGCTGGCCGTGCCGATGTTGCTGAAAGATCGCTGCATCGGCGTGTTCGATTTGGAGAGTCCGGAACTCGACGCCTTCTCAAAGCGCGACGTGGAAATTCTCACGCTGCTCGCCAGTCAGGCGGCGGTGGCCATCGAGAATGCGCGACTCTACGAAGCCGTGTCGGCGTCGGAAGCGCGCATGGAGAAGGAACTGCACTTCGCCAAACGCGTGCAGGCCGCCTTGCTGCCGGCGCAACTGCCCAAGAAGCTCAAGGGCGTCGACATCTCGGCGTCGTTTGCGTCGGCGCGCGAACTGGGTGGTGACTTCTACGACTTCCTCGTGCCTGATTCCAACACGTTGATCGTGGCGCTCGGCGACGTGTCGGGCAAAGGCGTGCCCGCCGCGCTGTACAGCGTATTTGCCGGCGAGTTGGTGCGCGGCCGCACGTTCCGCCGCCGCTTCATGCCGGAACAGTCCACGCCGAAAGCCGTACTCGAATCGATCAACTCGATCCTGCACGAGCGGCAGCTCGAGGAGTACTACTGCACGTTGTGTTATGTGGTGTTTGATCTGAAGCGTCGGACCGTGACGCTGTCGAACTCCGGCGTGCCGTACCCGATTCGTGCCACGGCCGACGGCGTGGCGCAGATCGAGTCACCCGGCGTTCCGCTCGGGTCGTTCTACGGGACAACCTATGACGAAATCGTGCTTCCTCTTGGGCACGACGAGGTGTTTGTGTTCTGTTCGGACGGGGCGTCGGAAGCCATGAACATGAAGAGCGAGGAATTTACGAGCCCGGGCATCATCAAGGTCGTGGAGGCCTCGCGATCGCTGCCCGCGCGGGAAATCATGCACAACATCATCAATGCCGTCGAGGATCATCGCGCCGGCGCCCCGCCCAACGACGACATGACGGTGGTTGTTGTGCGATTCAGTTAGGCACACACAACAGGTGCGGGCGAGTGCGATCCGGTGCGCGCGGGTGCGAAAGCGGAAAGAACCGCTCGGACGACCTGGAGCGGACGGGATGCGGCGATGCCAGCGCCTGCCTGTCGGTTGTTGACGCACCCCGCTTGCCGAGCGGTTCCGCTATCTTCGTAATCAAGACGCGTGCCGTCCTTCGGAGGCCGAAGGGGTCCTCGCGCTCGGGAATTGTGGACGTTTGGGAGGACGCGTGTCTCCGGGGCAAGACAGCCCGGTGTCTGGTTAGCTGGAAGCGCCGGCAGACTTCGACGGGGCCGACGATCCCGGGCCCACGAGCGTTGCGAGTTGGGCGGCGATCATCCGCGCGACGGCAAAGCGGGTATCACCCGGTTTGGCGCCCTGGACTTCAGCGGCGAGAACGCCCACGCAGCCGCTGGCGGTGAGGAGTGGCACGGCGATGGCGCCGTGGCCGTCGAACGTGCTGCGGAGCACCTGAGGCTGTCTTGAGCGGAATGCGAGTGACGTCACATTGTCGCCGTCAGCCGGCAGCGTGCCCATACGTTGCAGCACCCGGTCCGAGTAACCGTGGGCCACAGATGGTCGCAGCACGGTGCCGTTACCTTCGCTGACCCACAGGACTAACCCCTTCGCTTCAAGGACATCTGCCGCGCGTCCCATCAATGCCGGCAGGTCTCGGCCGTCAAGGACGCGGCCCAGGTCCACGCAGAGTTCGGCCGCGCCGGACAAATCAACGGTTGGCGCCACGAACGGATCCACGAACGGCTCTGGGGCCTCAACGGCCTTGGGTTCCGGTGCGCTCGCTTCGGTGTGGAGACTCAGTCCTTCAGTAGACGGTTCAGCCGATGTTGATCGTGGTGTCCGCGCACCGAATGCGATCAGCACCAGGCCGATCGCCAGTGCCGCGCCATTCGCGCTCAGGCCGATCAGACCAAGTCTTGCCGCGGATTTCTCAAACACAGCCATCTCGCTGTCGCGAGCTGCGGCCAATTCGACCGCCATCTTTCTTGCCGGTTCGACACCCTCCTGAAAGAGGATGTCCGCCGCCACGAGCTGTTGACCTGAGACTACGAACTCCCGGCCGCGCTTGTCATTCGCGGTCAACTCAGCCACCAGCGTGGCGGCCAGCGCATAGTGCGGCTGCGCGTCGGGCGCGGTGGTGGTGAGACCGCCAAGCACGTTGACGGCGCTTTCGAGTTGCACGGCGGAGGCAGTGGCCCGATTCATCCACTCATCGGTTTTGAGTCCGGCCGCCAGGTACCCGGCCTGCGCGCCCCGGAGTTCCGACAGGCCCTGCTCGGCCAGGCGCAGGTGATCATTGATTGACGCGGCCATCTGTCGCCCATCGCGTCGCGCGATGTCGAGCCGCCAATTGCCGCCAAGGGTGATGAGGGCAAGCGTGAGGAAGCCGAGGACAAACGGCGTCGATGATCCAGCCTGTCGCGACATTCGACGCTAACTATAACATCGGCCCTCAGCGCGGCTTGACGATCCCGTAGGCCGGCAAACCCACGGCATTAAGGCGCTGCATGACGGCCTTTGTGGCCGGCGCGTCGGGGTCTTCGGCCTGGAGTTTGATCTTCACATAGCCGGCGAGCGCCGCTTTCACCCGCGGATCGGCCAGCGTCGTCTTGTCCATCGTGAGGCAGTTCTTGCACCAGGTGGCCCACATATCGACCAGCACAGGCTGGCCAGCGGCCTGCGCAACACGCAGGCCGTCGTCGAGCGACGAGTACCAGCCTTCACTGAGTTTCTCCGCTGTGCTGGCCTGGACGTCCGCCTGATTCACCCAGCGGCTCGATACGATCTCATACGCCAGGTATCCGTAGTACGCGGCCATCGCCAGAATGAACACGCCGAAGGCGTACTTCACTCGGTTCATCCAGGCGCCGGGCTTCGGCAGTTTCGACAACCCCGCGCCGGCAATCGGCCATGGCAGCGCCATGCCCAGGCCCAACACAAGCGGCAGGGCGAGCGCGATCGACGAGCCCTTGGCGTATAGATCGCTGGCGAACACGATCACCTGGATGACCACTGGAGCCACGCACGCGCCGGCCAGCAGCGCCGCCACCGCGCCCATACCGAACGCCACGGCAAACGTGCCGCGGCCACCGTCGCTAAATCGGATCTTGCTGGAGAAGCGTGAGAAGTCGATCGCGCCGATGTCGAACATCGCGAGGCCCAGCACGACGAAGAGCAGCGCGATGCCGGCGTTGAACCAGGGCGATGCGTTGATTGTGCCGAATGTGCCGGCCGTCAGGATCACGATCAGCCCGAGTACGCCGTACACGAGCGCCATCGCGGCGCCGTACGCCGAACCGAGCAGGAAGCCGCGGCCTTTGCCAGCCGAACCGGCGTTCGGCCCAACGTTTCCTCGTGCCCCGGCTCCAATGATCGCGAGGTTGATCGGGATCATCGGCAGCACGCACGGCGTGAGGTTCAGCGCGAGGCCCCCGAGAAACACGAGCAGCAGAATGGCGATCGGGCCCTGATCCGCGAACATGCCCTTCGCCGTGACGCCGGCCTCCGCGTCACGAATGAAGGCCAGGAACGTATCCGCGTTCATGTAGCCGCCGGCGGTACCGGTGACGGCAAACGCATCAAGCGAGACGTTCGCGGGCGCAACGATGGGCGCGGGCGCTGCCGGTGCCGTATCGTGAGCCACAACAGCCGGCTCGCCTGTACCGAACGCGAGCGCGGCGAACACCGCGGTCTCAGCTGGCACGGGCGTCGTGTCGGGCATCGCGACCGCGACGATCCACTGCACCGGCACGGTCACCGGGCGAAAACACATCGTGTTGTTGCAGGGCTGATATCGCAGTCGGGCGTTGATGGTGATCGATGAGCCCGGTGCGGCCGACGATGCGATCGCCACACGAGCGCCGATGATGAACTCCCGCTCGAACACCAGAAGGATGTCCCCTGTTTCCAGTGTGAACTCGCGCGCCGGGGGGAACACCACTTCTTTCGGCGTCACGTTCGCCGACGGCTCGAACGTCAGGGTGGTTGGAACCAGCCCCTCGTCTTTCGGTTTGTTCGATTGCGAGTGCAGATCGTCCGGCAACGTGACGCGCACTGCGAGGTCGATCGTCGCGCCGGCGCGTGCGGCCGACGCCGACACGAGCGGTGAGACGGAGGCAACGGTCTGCGCGACCGCGAGCGCTGGCGCGGCCAGAAGCGCGATGAGGAGTAAGAAGACTCGCTTCATATTCGCGGACCTGAAGGTCCGCGACTACTTCACTTCTTTGAGCGGAATCACATCAGCGCGCGGCGACGGACCGAAGTCGTCACCGAACTTGATGGGCGGCAGGTCCTGATACATGAAGTCCCACTTCCAGCGTTCCGATGGGTTGGACGCCTCGAGCCAGCTCTTCGCCGACAGCGGTCGCGAGAACGTCATCGTCGCCAACGCGGCATAGGCGGGGTTCGTGCCCAGGGCCTGCGCGATCGCCGCGCGCACTGCGCCGGACGACGTGTAGGAAACCGGCACGCCGAACACGACGGCGAGCTTCGCCAGAATCTGCCAGTCTTCGACGGCTTCTCCCGGCGGGTTGATCACCCGTGCGGCGCCCTGCACGTGACCGGTCATGTTTGTATAGGTGGCGTCCTTCTCAACGAAGGCGCATCCGGGCATCAGAATGTCGGCGGCGGCCGTCAGCGACGAATGCAGCACGGCTTGCACCACCAGCGACTTGATCTTGCCGGCCTTGCGCGCGGCGATGACCCACTCGACATCGCCCAACGTGCCGTCGGGTCCCGGATCAATGACATACAGCAGCTTCACGAGGCCCGCGTCAACCGCCGACTTCAGCGCGGAGATGTTCGCTTCGCCGGTCGTCGCCGTGTTGAAGCCGAGGTCCTTCGCGCCATGCAGGTTCGGCGCGTCGACCGCCGGAATCACGAACTTGGTTGCGGCCGGCTGCGGCTTCAGGCGATGCCGCCAATTGAACGTGACGCCGCCGGTATTACCGGCGAACTGTTTCAGGATGAAGAGTTCCTCGAGCGACGCGTGGCCCGACACGAGGAACTGCGCGTGCGTGGGTCCGCCGACCGCGTCGACCGCATCTTTCACGGCCACCAGTGCCACATCCCAAGGCGCGACTGACGCCGCGCCTTCATGTCCCTCTGCAGGTTTCACGTGCGCCTGATTGATGCGGCGGTCGCTTTCGATCCAGTGGTAGTCGAAGCGGCCGATGTCGCACATCCAGTAGCTGTTGATGGCTTCGTTCAGCCGCGGCGTGGTGCGGATGAGTTGTGTGCCTTTCGCCCACTCCGGCTTGGCTTTGATCCACGCCGTGGTGTTACAGCCCTTCTCGCACAGGGTGCAGATCGTATCGACGGCGTTCGGGTTGTCCCACGGACGCGACTTGAAGCGATAGTCGCGCGTGGTGAGCGCGCCGACCGGGCACACATCCATCAAGTTGCCCGAGAGCAGCGACACGACGCCCTTCTCTTCGAACGTGGAGATTTCGCTGTGGACGCCGCGGTGGGTGATGCCAATCTGCGCGTCGCCGTCCACTTCCTTCATGAACCGCACGCAACGGGTGCACAGAATGCAGCGGTTGCGGTTGAGCATCAGCGTGGGGCCGAAGTCGATGTCGGCTTTCACGCCCTCGCCGTCGAACGTGCGTCGCTCGAACGACATGCGGCTGCGTTCCGGACCATAACTGTAGGAAAAATCCTGCAGCGGACATTCGCCGCCCTTGTCGCACACCGGGCAATCGAGCGGATGATTGATGAGCAGGAACTCGAACACGCTGGCGCGCGCGGCTTCCACATCCGGTGTGTTGGTCGACACCACCATGCCCTCGCCCGCGGGCGTCGAGCACGACGTCTGCAGCTTCGCCATCTTCTCGATTTTGACGATGCACACGCGGCAGGAGCCGTCGACGCCAATACCGGGGTGGTAGCAGTAGTAGGGGATGTGGCCGCCGGACTGAAGAACTGCCTCGAGAACTGTCTTGCCCTTCTCGACTGTAACCGGCTTGCCGTCGATGGTCAGCGTAACCGTTTCCATAAGTAACAAATGATATCTCAGAGCCCCCGCGCGGGTTTTGGTGCCGGCAATTCGGCCATCCCCAGGACCCAGTCGTCAAAGAACCGTCCGAGGGGCTGTTTGGCCTCGATCTCGAACGCTCGTCGCAGGTCGTCCGTCCCGGCCTTCTGGAATTTCCGCTCCTGATAGAACCGCCGAAGGCCGGCCGTGAACGCCTCGTCTCCGATCAATTCCCGCAGCATATCGAGCACGATGACCGACTTGTTGTAGACAATGGCGCGGACATTGGCGCCGTTGCCGACCGCATGGCCGAGGCGATACCCGAGCGAGATGGGGCCGCTGTTGCCGTAGCGCTGCACTGACCGGCGCATGCGCTCGAAGAGGCTGCTCTGGACCGCGGGTCCGCGATCCGCTCCCGCGTAGAGATAGGCGAAGTACTGTGCGAGCCCCTCGCTGATCCACTGCTCGTGGTAGTTCTTCACGCCCACCGCCTGGCCCCACCACTGGTGCGCGACCTCATGCGCGAGATAGAAATTCGGAAAGGTGTCGTCGAAGGCGATCGGGTCGTTCCGCCACGACAGCGTTGTTGATGGCATCGGTTCGTCGACCACGGCCAGATACGCCGGGCTGTGGCCACCGGGCACGTCGGCTTCGAGCGAAAGCAGCGTGAAGCTCGGGTAGGGCGCCTCACCCATGATCGACACGTAGAACTTCATGATCTCCGCTGCGCGAGACGACAACGTCTTCGTGCCGCCCAGTTTCCGGGGATTGGACCGTGCGTCGATCAACATCGTCTGTCCCGACGGCAACGTGATGCGGCTCTGGGGCAACGGCACGAGTCGCGAAATGATCGTGGACAAGTACCGCGCGGGCGTATCGGCGGTAAACGCGGCGACGCGGTCTGCGCCCGTGACGGTATCTTCGAGCAACCGTCCGGAGCTGACGGCCTGGAATTCTGCGGGGACGACCACGCGCATGCGCGCCGTCGCATAGTCGGTGACGGTCGACTGGGGATACCAGAACGAGTTGTTGCTGTACGCGTAATTCGGCTCCGGCGCCATCGGGTCGTCGGATGATGGCTGGCCGACCTCCACGGCATCTGGCCCCTCGCGCGACAGCGACTGCGGCGGCAGGCGTCCGGCGTAGGTCAGACTGAGCGTGAGTGTCTTGCCCACCGGTTGCGGTTCCGGGAAGCTGATGATCAGGCTGTCTTGGCCGACGATTCTCAAGTGCAGGAGCCGTCCGTATGCCGGGCTCGTCAATGACGTGACGTCGAGCGGTTCCGCCAGCTTGAGCGTGATGGTGTCAGTGTCGTGATGCAGCAAGCGGATGCGCATCGTGGCCGTGCCGTTGATGAGGTTCCGCTCCGGGTTGAACCGCACGTTCAGTTCGTAGTGCTCCACGTCAAACACGCGGTCGTCGTCTTCGCTATAGAACCGCCCACGGGTCGCGATCTTCGACGGCGACGCGTAGAGGGAGATGTTCTTGTGGTTGTCGCGATCGAACAGCATCACGTCTTCCTGCTGACTCATGGCGCGCGAGTACGTCAGCCACTTGAATCGCCGCGTCAACATGTCGGCCAGTGCGTCACCGGGTGCCGGCAGCAACGTCCAACGCTCGCTGCTGAGGTCGCCGAGCGCGATGTTGTACGACCGGCCCGCCCATTGGTTGAAGATCGCGGTTGCGCGCTTCACTTCGGCGTTCATGGCGACGATCGGCGTCAGGCTGCCTTCGGCGATGCGCGCCTCGTACTCCCACGGGCTGATTCGCACGAACGCTGCCTCAACCGGTTCTTTCATGGCGTCCGCGCGCGCGAATCGGACCAACTGATGTCGTTCAATGGCGTCTGCCGGCTCGAATCGCATCTCGCCGCGTCCGCGCAGCACGATGCCGGTGATGCCCTCGGAGGTTTTCGCCAGGAAGGCCGTGCCGGACGCCATCGTCAAACGGAAATCCGTGGCGGTGAACAGGAAGTTGTGCACCGCAAAGGCGGCGGACGTATCGAGCTCGAGCCGGTGCAGTCCGCTGATGGAGGACACCTGGCGAAGGCTCGCGATGCGCAATGATCCACCGATATTCTCGAGGCCGATCTGCCAGGTGGCGATCTGGCCCGCGCCGCCGCGATCGACCAGGAACTCGGCCAACAGGCGCATGCCGCCGGCGTGCACCTCACGGTCGCGCTCGCGGACGATGGCCGCGGTCGCGCCACCACTCAGCAGCGATCCCTGGAAGCCGAGGCTGTCGTCCTCGGTCAAGCGCGGTCCGGCCAGCGCGCGAAAGGCGCCGATGTTGTTCGCGGCGATGGCCGTTTGCAGCGACGCGAGCAGTGGTGCGACCGGATCTGGCGCGCCGGTGGCCTGCCGGGCAGGGGTGGTCGCTCCGGCCATGAGTGCCAGCAGCGTCACCGCGCAGAAGAGGCGCATGAATCATTAGACGCTGACGCGGCCCTAAATCGCCACGCCGCCGCCCCTGATTTTTGGTGATCCGACCCGATTTACGTGCGACTCAGCACCAGGACGGTCAGGTCGTCGCCCAAACGCGCGTCGCCGGCGTGCTCGTCGACCGCGGCGAGGATGGCGCGGCCGAGTTGCTCGGGTTCGTGGGTGCCGGCGGCCGTGATGGTGGCGGTGAGGCCGGCCTCGTCGAACGCGGTCCCGCTCGTGTTCTCCGCTTCGGTGATGCCGTCGCTATAGAGGATGATGGCGTCGCCGGGCCGGAGTTCGGCGCGGTGCGATTCGTAGGTGGACCCCTCGAACATGCCGAGCGCGATGTTGCCGCTCGTCAGCGGCTCGAACGCGCCGTCCGCGCGATGGATGATCGGCGGCAGATGCCCGGCATTCACATATTCAAGCTGTCCCGTGCGCGGGTCGTAGAGCGCGTAGAACAGCGTGATGAAGCGCGAGCCCGGGCTGTGCCGCACGATCTGCACGTTGAGTCGCGCGAGCAACTTTGCCGACTCAAGGCCTTCATCGACCAGCGTGCGCATCATCGCAAGGAGCAGCGCCATCAGCAGCGCCGCGGGGCTGCCCTTACCGGCCACATCGCCGACGGTCACGATCACGCGGCCATCGGGGAGCGGCAGGATGTCGTAGAAGTCGCCGCCGACCGTGTTGGCCGGACGGGTGAGCCCGCAGGCGGTCGCGCCGCCGAGGTCTGAGACGCCACGCGGCAGCATCGCCAACTGAATATCGCGCGCGATCTCGAGATCGCTCTTGAGCGACAGGCGGTCGGCGATTTCCATCAGCATGAGCAATTGCATGGCGATGAAGCCAAGGAACAGCTTCATCGTGCCGGGCGCCCACCGCGGCAGCGGCAGTGAGACGTCGAACGGGAAGAGCAGGACGCCGGTCTGATGCACGCCGCGGAACAACTCGAGCATGCCGACCAGTGTGAAGATCAGGGCGAACGCGTAGAGCGCGCGGCGCGCGGGCGACAACCGCATCGAGAACCGCACGAAGAGCTCGCGCGTGTAGATCCACCAGCGCCGGTACCACGGCTCGCGGCGAATCTTCTCCACGTCGAGGCCGCGCGTGAAGAAGCGATAGGCCTCCGGCGTGTCACGCGTGAACAGGCGCTGGACGTCTTGCGACGTCAGTCCCTGCGTGTATTCATCGAAGAAGTGCCTCGTCCGCTTTTTCAGATTAGCCCCAGCTCTGTACCGACCTTCTGAAAGACGTCGAGCGCGTACTGAAGTTCCTCGCGTGTGTGCGCGGCCGTCACGATCGTTCGCACACGGGCTTTGTCGCGAGCCACGGTCGGGAAGGCGATTCCGGACGCGAACACGCCTTCCTGAAACAGGCGATCCGACAGTTTCATGGCCAGCGCGCCTTCGCCGGCGATGACCGGCGTGATCGGGCTGTCACTGATGCCGGTGTTGAAGCCCGCGTCCTGCAGACCCTTCTTGAAGAAGCGCGTGTTGTCCCAGAGCCTGTCGATCAGTTCCGGTTCGTTCTCGAGAATGTCGATGGCCGCGATGCAGGCTGCCGCCACACCGGGCGGGTGCGACGTCGAGAACAGGAAGGGACGCGCGCGATGGTAGAGGAACTCGATGAAGTTCTTCGTGCCCGCGACGTAGCCGCCCAGCGAACCGAGCGCCTTCGACAGCGTGCCGACCTGCACGTCCACGCGTCCGTGCATATCGAAATGATCCACGGTGCCGCGGCCGTTCTTGCCAAACACGCCGCTCGCATGTGCATCGTCGACCATCATGATGCAGCCGTACTCGTCGGCGATGTCGCAGAGCGCAGGTAGCGGACCGAGGTCGCCGTCCATGCTGAACACGCCGTCGGTGATGAGCAGCTTGCGCTGGCCGGACGGCAGGTCCTTGACGATCTTGCGCGCCGCGTCGACGTCCTTGTGCGGAAACACCTTGATCGGCGCTTTGCTCAACCGGCAGCCGTCGATGATGCTCGCGTGGTTCAGTTCATCGGAAATGATGACGTCGTCTTTGTTGAGGAGCGACGACACGGTGCCCGCGTTCGCCGTGAAGCCGCTTTGAAAGACGACGACCGCTTCGGTTTTTTTGAAGACGGCGAGCCGACGTTCGAGCTCCATGTGGATCGACATCGTGCCGGCGATCGTGCGCACGGCGCCTGAGCCGACGCCGAATTCGAGCGTGGCTTTCACCATC
>CAYHEX010000002.1:0-19904 GCA_964355365.1 uncultured Solibacteraceae bacterium
TGATATCGCGTTTGTGTAATTTCAGCCATGACGGCCAGCGCGATCTCCGCCGGGGTCCGGCCGCCCAGATTCAGCCCGACCGGGGACCGAATGGACTGAATCCGGGCCTCGTCCACGCCATGCTCCCGCAGCATCTCGTCGATCATGACCTTCTTGCGGCGGCTGCCCAGCAGGCCGATGTAACGCACCGGGGTTTTGACCGCCGCCAGCGTACAGTCGCCGTCCATCTTGTGGCCGCGGGTCGCGATCACCAGAAACGTGTGCCAACCGTAGTCAAACGTCGCGATCGTAGAGGCGACATCCGCCTCGATGACGGTCGCGCCCGGGAAGCGTTCCTTGCCGGCAAAGTGCGGGCGGTCCTCGAGGACGGTTACGTCGAAGTCGAGCAACTGCGCCTGCCGCATGATCGCGAGCGATACATGGCCGCCGCCGGCGATGACGACGCGCGGCTTTCCGGCGATGACATCGATCAGTTCGTCGTCTTGATCGTCGATGCGCGCCATGCGCGGGGTCGGCGCGCCTTCAGCGGGCTCGAGGCGGCGTGAGATGAACTCGGCGCGGCGCGCGCGGCCGCGGAAGCGCGTGCGCACGGCGATAGGCGGCGCTGTTCCGGCCGCGGCGCTCACCAGATCTTCGAGTACATCGCGCCCGTCGATCGTCAGCGCGTCCTCGCCGCGCTCGGCCAAAATCCACATCGTCCCGCCGCACACGAGGCCACTGTTCCAGGCGAGATCTTCGGTGAGCTCATACGCGCGCAGCGTGCGGCCGCCCTTGGCCATCACGTCACGTGCCGCATCCATCGCGTCGGCCTCCACGCAGCCGCCGCCGAGCGTGCCGACGAACTTCCCCTCGTCATCGAGCACCAACTTCGCGCCCGCGACCTGTGGCGTGCTCCCGTGCGTGCGCACGACGGTGGCGAGGGCAAAGGTTCGGCCGCGGCGACGAAGATCGAGCATGTGATGAAACAAGGACAAAGACACAGACAGATCTTAGTGCCTGGGTTCGTTTGGTTCGTGAGGTTCGTGGGGTTCTGTTCGAGGGGTTCTTGGGGTTCGTAAGGTGCGCAAGGGCGGTTCGCGGGGTTCTTGGAACCTCCCTTACGAACCCTACGCACCCAGTGAACCCCACGAACAGAACCCCGCGAACCGTCCGAACCGACGAACCTCTCGAACCTCACGAACGACCAAGTTCCCAATGTCGCGAAGCACTCATGTGAAACCACCGGCCTTTAAGTCGAGCCTGACGCGCTCACCCTTCGCTACCGTAACCCGCGCGGCGGTGGCGGCGAGACGCTCCAGAAACGCAGGGTCCTTCCACTCGTCAGGATCGGCGTCGATGACCACGCCAACGAAATACTGCCCCGGCGGAAGATTCAGAAACCGATATTCGCCCTTCGCGTCCGGCTGAAGTGCCTGAACTCGAGCGACCGAGGGCCGCAGCGCGGGATCCTGCGGAAACGCGACGACTACGGCCAAGCCAGACGACGGGTCACCCAACAGCGCACCATGCACTTCCGCTGGACGATCAGAGTACCGAATGACCAGCGGGTGTTCCGCGAGCTCCGGCGAAAGCCTGACCGCGCCATCGAGCAGATTCTGTGTTCCGAGTATGGCTGACACCGGCCACCATCCATCAGGCACGCCGTGCACGACCAAGCGGTGAACCGCATCGGGCTGAAGGCCGGCAAGAACAAATGTGCCGTCAGCACCGAGCGCCGATCCGCCGACAGCTTGGGCTAGAGACGCGCGTGGGTCGACGGTGCCGTTAGCCTCTATGAGGGCCACGCTGGCTGCGGAGAACGGCGGCGGCGTGGCGTCCGAGTCCCGCTGCCACTCGACGCGCCCCTGAATAGTGATGCCAGGACCCAATCGGAGTGGAACGACCACGCTATTCCCGTCGTCGACGGCAAAACGAGAGACAGCCCACGGCCTATCACGCGTGATGCCTGCAGTCGCCGAGATGCGATATTCACCTCGCGGCAGCAATGGCAGTTCGAACGTGCCGTCGGCTCTGGCGCTGGTTCCGACTCGACCGTCCGTACCAACACCGCCGTTGGCCGTAACGCGCGTCACGCGAACCGACGCTCCGGCGGCCGGGCGCCCATCGGCCAGAGTGACGATGCCCGTCACGGTCGCCGCTGGAATGGGCAGCCACGTCATCTGAATTGACGACTCCTGCCCTGCGACCAACGTAATCGGCAGAGCCTCGTCTCGGCTGACCGCAGCCGGATAGTAGATCGTGGCGGCGAGTGTTCTGCGTAGCGCTGGGTCAGCTGTGGGAGCCATCGGCCCGACGCCCGGAGTCATCGACCGTCGACGCAGTTGCGCGAGTAGTCGATCAACATAGGTGTCCTGGAGCGAAAGCGCCGACGATGACGATGCGAAGGAACCTGACGACACGCTCAAGATGCACTCGCCCGGCTCGAGTCCGAAGACGCGAAATCGCCCACTCGCGTCAGTACTGACGCCGTTGTTGGTAAGCGATTGGTAGATGGCGCCATTCGGTCGAGTGCCGGACGCCCGCACAGTCAGATCAGCAACTGGACGCCCACGCTCATCAACAACTTGACCGGTGAGGACGGCGCCGCGCCAAATCCTGACGGAAAGATCCCGAACCGCTTCACCCGGTCCAACCGCGATGGGGCGTCCGCGGCGCGCCGGCCTCTGTGCACCATAGGCTGAGGTCACAAATCCACCGCGTGCTGCGCTCAACGCGTAGCTGCCAGCGGGCAACTCAGCGATGGCGAATCGCCCTTCGTCGTCCGAAAGTGTGCTCCGGCTACCTGCGAGGGACGGCCCCGTCACTGTCACGATGGCCCGCCGGACGACCTGCGGCGAGGCTTCGTCTGTGACGAGCACACCTGAAATCGATCCGAGCGAGGCTACGCTCTGGAAGCCGCGCACCACTGCATCCGCTCCGTAGAGCGTCGCCGAAACAAGGACTACTGCAACGAGGGTTTGACGCGTCACCGTAATACCTGCGAGCGGAACGGCACATCGACCGACGTCTTTTGTCCCCAGGCGATAGTCGTCCGTACTGCGAGGCCCGCCAACCGTCTGAGAACCTCGGGCGTCGACCACGTCAGCGACTCATTTACAGCGACGACGAAGTACTCGCCGGCGGGGAGCTTCTGAAACGAGAAGGATCCGTCTCCACGAACGGACGCCGTTCGAGCTCGTCTCGGGGTCCAACCCAGGGACGACCACCCCGACTCCGATGTCGGAAACACCAACACCATCAGGGAGCCAGCGGACTTGTCGCGTCCCGTGACGATGCCCTGCAGCTCGTTGGTCTGGCTCGTGAGCGTGATCACGACATCCGTGGCGTCGCCACTTGAAGCATCGATGCCGATGTCGGTGACATCTCTGCCCTGCCACGTCACCGCAGACACCGGAAAACCCGAAGCGCGCAAGAGGTAACGCCCTGGAAGAAGCCCGTCCAGCGAGAACGCAACTGGAACGCGCGGGCCGGGTTCGGACTCAGCAATCGAACTGCCATAGGAAGGATCGCCGTCTGCTGGCTCGGCGGTCACAAGGAACCGTCGCCCGTCGCCAAGCCTCACGCCCGCGTCGCCTTCGATGCGGCCTCGAATACTCACAGTCGAACTCAAGGGGATCGACAGGCCTTCGACATCGGCATCGGGGACGCTGAGCGAGCTTCGAATCCACGCTCCGGTCGAGCGTGATTGCCTAGAGCTGACAAACACGTTCGGCGCGCCCGCGATTCGGTTGCTGCCGGTCCCACCATCCGGACTGCCTGCGGGTGGAGGCAACCTCGATGTCGGAGAGCCAGACATCAACTCGGAGACGACGGACTGAGCTGTGATCGTGTAGTCGCCGGCCGGAACGCCGAGGAACGTAAATGAGCCGTCTCGCTCCAGGACCGACGTGGCCACCTCATTGCCGAGTCCGAGATGCTCGAACCCTCGACGCATCAGACGCAGCAACGGAAACGGCCCCGACGCCGGCGGACTCGACGTCCGGCCCTTGACCGTGTGGCCCGCGACCGGTTGGAGAGCGAAGTCAACCCCACTGCGGTCCGCGCCGGCCTCGAGCGTTATCGATTGAGCGAGATCCGGTGTCGGCGCAGACGGATAGAACACGGGGTGATAACTGCGCACGGGGCCCAGAACCTCGGGCGGAGCCATCGACAGGGGGTTCGCCACCAGCCGGTGCGTGCGATCGCGAGTCGTAAGTGCCGATCCGGCGACGGCCGGATCTCCTCCGTCAGGGGGACCGGTCGTGTACAGCGTCCCAACCGGCCGACGCGGCGGAATCTCGGGAAGGCTCGAAGGAACGGTCACCATCGGGTTGGCGATGCCGACCCAGTACGTGGCAGGGCCAAGCATCGACAGCTGATAGACGCCGCGGTCGTCGGTGGTCGTCGGCGCAAGTCCCGCGAAGTATTGCTGTCCGCCCAGCGTGACCGCGATGAATGGCCGGACCGCCACGCCGATCAGCGGCTCACCCCGTTCATCGGTCACACGACCGCTGATCGACGAGCCAGGCCAGAGCGAGATCTTTGCGTCAGAACGCCACTCTCCATCGGTGATCGCAAACTCAATTGGGTCGAGCACAGACGCGCGATCAGGTGATGCCTGTCCGAAGTAGGCCGACCGGTAGCCCGTGTGGGTCCCCTCCAAGGCGTAGCGCTGGCTCGCCGGGAGATTGATGAACACGAATCGACCCTGAGAATCACATCGTGCCGTTTCGACGGCGCCAGAGACATCTCGCCGAGTGAGGGACACAGTTGCTCCGGCCACGGGCGTTCCTGTCCTCGCATCGACGGCTCTTCCCGACAGGGCCGCGGTGCCGCTCTCTCGCGGCGCGCCTAGATAGTTCTCTGCCGGATCGGCAGGGCGGACTTGACTTCGAATCTCCTGGGCGGAAAGAGGGCCGCGAGGGGGGACGACGACCAGCAGGCCAGCGACTCCCGCTAGAAAGAACCACTTCTGGAGGATGCGTGTCGCGACTCGCTGCTCTAGTGACATAGCCCTCGCCCCTCACAAACGAAGCGCAGCACCTACCGTTGCGCCACCACGTTCATCTCTGCGCGTCTCTTGAACGCCGCCTGGTCTTCAGGCGATCGGACAATGCCACGACCATTAACTATCGCGAAGTAATAGGTCACTTTACTTCTGACTGTCGCGTCGAAGTGGGCGCCCGGCAGCCGCACACGCGGAAAGGTCCACTGCGATATCGCGGTCACCATCGCCTGCGCAATGTCTTGGTGTGGCGCTTCAAGAATCTCAACGCTGCCCACAGTTCCGTTCGGGCGCACACTCACCGCCGCCACGGCCACTCCTTCAACTCGAAACGACTCGAGATCTTTTGGATAACCGGGGTCGACGCGCAAGGTCGCCACTTGCCTGAACCCAGGCTCAGCTTGTGTTAGTGATGGCCGCCACAACGGCCCGGAGCGGCAAGCGCCACAACTGGCGAGGCAGATGGCGCTGGCCAACGCAGCCAGCCATCTGGAAGCTTCTGGGACCGGCCCTGCGGCTCCTCGAACCAAATGAAGTTCACTGTCGAAGTACAAGCACTAGCTCCTTGAACCCGGCATCCTGGAGCGCGAATCCCGCGGTCCGGCAATCCTGTTGGCTGGAATCCTGACAGTCAAGGTAGACGAGCTGGTTCATGGTCAATTCGGCGGGACCGCGAACGAGCAACTCGTCACGTGGGATATTGATGGCTCGCTCAGAGTGACCTTGGCGAAAGCTGATCCGATCGCGCGGGTCGATCACTTGATCTGTCGCCCCTAGCCGAAAGCCCGGAGAATCGTTCAGGAAGACCTCCCTGATCGACTGCGCGATTCTCAGGGGTGGCTTAGAAGCGTCATTCAGCCGCGCGAGCAGTGCCCGTTCTGCATCAGCCGAAAGCTGACTTTCGATCAAATCAGTGATGACGCCCTTGGAATCCAGCACCACGAGCGTGGGCGTCATCATGAAACCGAACTGGGCCCGAGAGGCCACTCTCAGGGTGTTCGCACCGCGAATGTCGTGGCGATTGAGCCACTCGATCGCGTCGTGCTTACTCGTATCAGTCAAGACTATGAAGCGCAATCCAGGAACCTTGCTGATGACGTCAGCCAGTGAGTGGTAAAAAGACGCACCTCCCTCGCATGCGGCACATCGCGTGTCGAGCATCAGCACAACCACCCGCTCAGCCCCCGCCAGCGAACTGGCGGGAAGACCGAGAGACTGTCCCAACTCAAGGTAGGCGCGTGCGCGGGTGGCTTCCTTCTTCGGCGGCGCCGATGGTGTTGGCGAGAAGACTCGCCAACACGTCAGAGCGAGGCCAACAACCAGCGCCACGTCGAGAGATCTGGCCCCTACTCGCCTCAAGTGCGGCACCTGCACTGGCCGTAACCTCTAGTACTCGGGAACGACATCCATTTCTTCCGCCTCGTCACCGATCGAGGCGCATGCCACACCCCAGCAATGCGTCGGACTGTTGGCGCTGAAGCAGGTGTTCGTCTTGATATGGTTGCCGCCGGACTTGGTCCCACAGTAAGCGTTTGACGAGCCGTTGCCATAGCATTCATCGTCGCAGCTTCCGTCGGCTCTCATCGTTGTGCCAAGTCCCACGTTGAGCGCCAGTACCGCCACGCAGATCACGACCTTAATCAGATTCTTCGTCTTCACATCTTCCCCCTAAGTCAGTTTGTCGCCAGGCGAGATGCCTGAATTACGGCGATAGACTAGAGTCGTTCGAGAGTTGCTTCAACACTCGCGGCTTACCAATTGGCGGCAATTCCTTACCAGCGTCGGCTTGTTTCGGCTGATCCGGTCGAGTGGCTTCATCACCGAACACGAGCGTTTGTCGCGACCTGGCGGATCTCACTCGGCGACAACCCAGTCAACTCATGCAGATCCCGCGACAGCTGCCCGCCGTGAGCAAATCCAAGCGAGTGGGCAATCTGCCGTACATGCTCGTCGGTCGTGAGAAGTAGGACCAGCGCAAGTCGCAGACGCGCCAGTCGCTCCCATCCGGCGATTCCACGCCCGGTCACGTCTTTCAAGTGACGAACCGTCGGCTCGGCGGTGGCCAATTCACACTCGCCTCGACGCGGCCACGTCCAACACTCGCTGATCGCCCGCAGCAGAGTCAGCGCGCGCTCGTCCAGAGCCGCACGGATGCGGAGTGCCGCTTCGATCGTGGCCAACACCTCGTCCTGATCGATCGCATCCGGATCGTCACCGATCAGGCGCAGCGCCGCGCACACTTGCCAAAACCCGAGAAGATCCACCGCGCCATCAACCGACGCTCGCACGAGCCATCCGCCTAACGAACTGCGGGCGCTCTCGTCGCGTCCCCCATGAAGACGACGAACGACCTGCTGCAGTGGATCGCCGCCCGCGCGCGCCACGCGGTGAATCACGGCCGCAATGTGATCTGGAGCGGCCGGCTTCTGAATGAAATCCACCGCGCCGAGCCGCGCAGCATCGAACAACTCCAACGGATCTTCATGCACAGAGAACACGACAATCGGCGTCTGCACACCACGATCACGCAGCGCGGCGATCAACTCCAGACCCGAGCCATCCGGCAGACCGAGATCAAGCAGCACCACATCCGGGTGCCTGAGGAGCGCGAGATCGAGCCCCGTCTTGACGCTCTCGGCCACATGAACCACGCAGCCACGCTCGCCGAGCCACTCCGCCACATCGCGGGACAAGAACTCGTCGTCTTCCACGAGCAAGACAGTCGTGGCGAGCGCTGTCATCGCAGGGACTATCGCCCTGGTTGGTTGGTTGGTTGGTTGGTTGGTTGGTCATGACTTCGCTCCATGGCGAGCCTCTGCTCACAACGGCCCAGAGCCCGACAGGGCGGGCCGAATTCGGTTCTGACGAGAAATCCCGGCGGCAGTCTAGGGCCAAAGCATTTCGAGGTCAATCGCTCTTCGCGAGGCTCTCCGAGAGGTTCGTTGGGGTCGAGGGTTCGGGTGGTTCGAACGGTTCTGTTCGAGAGGTTCCTGGGGTTCGCAAGGTGCGTAAGGGAGGTTCCGAACCGCGAACCACCCTTGCGAACCCCACGAAACCCTATGCACCCTTCGAACAGAACCCCGCGAACCGTTCGAACCCACGAACCTCACGAACGACCAGCGACCTAAGGGTTGATGTCTGAGGGCGTGTCGACGTCTTTGAGGACGCCCGGATCGTCGACATCGAGCTCTTGCCGCACGAGACTAATCGCGGCGAACGCTTCGTTCAGCGGCGGTGCAGCATCGACGGCGAGCAGTTGCTGAGCGAGCTCGAGCGGGAACGCGAGCGGATGGCCGCGCTGGTCGCCGTGGCGCGGGCACACTGCGCGGCCTGTGCGCGCGCATTCGTCGATCACCGCGCGGATCGTTTCGGCACGAACGAACGGCATGTCTGCGGGATGCACAAGGATCACGTGGGCATCGCTCGCCACCGCCTCGGCCAGACCGATCTGAATCGACGAAAACATTCCCCGCTCGGGTTGCGGATTGTTGTCGACGACGATGACGCGTGAGGCGCCGGCGTCTTTCAATACGCTCACGACGCGCTGCAGCATCGGCACACCGTCGATCAGCGCCTGTCGTTTGTCGCTGCCGAAACGCGAGCTCTTGCCAGAGGCCGGCACAACAGCAATCACCGTACTCGTTGGTCGCGCGTCGTGGCTGGCGCCACCGGTGGCGTCGGCAATGAACGGCGTCACTCGCGGGACAAAGCGATGCACGTGGCGGCAGTACTCCGCGTAGCTGGAGCCGAATCGCGTGCGGAGCTGTGGCTCCTCGACGAGCGGAATGAACGTGAGATTGAGTAGCGCAAAGAAGCCGGCCCATGCCGCGTGGACGTCCGAGCGGAGTACCAGCGCCTGCGCGCACAGCACGAGGAACACGCCGGTGATCATCGGGTTGCGTACGTAGCGATACGGGCCGGTGGCGACGAAGCGCGTGGGGGGATCCCAGGGCGCCAGCGTGCCGTCGCCTTCGAGGAAAAACTTGAGGACCGACGACACGGCCAGCGCGGCGCCGACAAAGAACAGGATGGCTCCGGCGAAACCGACTGCCGTTGCCGGCCACGACACCGGCCAGGCGAACGACACGCCGTAGTGGATCGCGAGCCAGCGCGGCACGACGGTGATGACCACGAACGGCAGCACCGCGATCGCGAGAAGGTGGCGAAGGATCTTCACCGTTCAGTGATCTTCTTTGCGGTGGTGATCGATTTCGCGCTCGGTGGCGGCGTTGTCTTTGTACGCCTGCTTCGCGGCGCGCTGGGTTTGCTTGGACGCCGCAGCCTGACGCTGCTCTTTCGAGGTCGACGCAAACACCGACAGCAGTCGTTCGGGGTCGCCCGCGTGACACTCCGGGCACTCGATCGGCGGCGTGTCGTGCCGAATCAGCGCCTCGAACTGGTGGCCGCAGGCACGGCAACGGAAGTCATGGAGCGGCATGCAGGGAAATGTATGCTATTTCCATGTCGCTGATCGAGGTTGGCAAGAAGGCTCCCGCGTTCTCATTGAAAGACCAGCACGGCGCCGCGCACAAACTGTCGGACTACGCCGGCAAGCCGGTGGTGCTCTACTTCTATCCGAAGGACGACACGCCGGGTTGCACGAAGGAGAGCTGCGCGTTTCAGGAGAACCTGCCGAAGTTCAAGACCAGCACGGCCGTGATCTTCGGCGTGAGCATCCTCGACGAGAAGAGCAAGAAGAAGTTCGCCGACAAGTTCAACCTGACGTTCTCACTGCTTGCCGACGCCGAGCACGTGATGGCCGAGAAGTACGGCGTCTGGCAGGAGAAGTCGCTCTACGGCCGCAAGTTCATGGGCATCGTCCGCACAACGTACTTGATCGGCGCCGACGGCAAGGTGGCGCATCGCTGGGACAACGTCAAAGTGGACGGCCACGCGGAAGAAGTGCTCGCCGCGGTCAAAGCCCTCTAACCGCCGCGCTGCGATGTCGCCGGCGCGCCGGTCACTTATGGTGCCGATGGCGAAACCGGTGCTCCACCAGCACGCGATGCGATCTGGTGAGGGGCAGAATGGCCCCGTCGAAGAGCAGCAGGCTCGCGTCGCCGTTCGGCAGGGGCCGGATCTCGCGAATCTTCGCGAGGTTCACGATCGACGACCGATGCGTGCGCATGAATCCGTCGCCCTGTAGCTCGTCGATCACCGACTGCATCGAGCGCCGGATCAGTGGCCGGCGCCGGCCCGCGTGGATCTTGGTGCAATAGTCCTCGGCTTCGATCCAGTTGATCTCGCTGACCGGAATCACCACCTGGTCGTCACCCGGCTTCACGATCAGCGTGCGGGGCCGGTGACTGAAGATCGCCGGGTGGGCGCGGTCGAGCGCCGTGAGCACCCGCATCATCACCGCGCCAAAGCGCTCGTCGCTGAACGGCTTCAACAAATAGTCGAACGCGTGGGCGTCGAACGCCAGCGCCGAGACGTCTTCGAATGAGGTGGTGAACACCACGATCGGCACCGTATCGAGCCCGGCCGAATGGACCTCGTCGAGCCCGGTGGCCCCTGGCATTTGCACGTCGATAAACAGAATGTCCGGCCGCAGCTGGTGAATCGCGTCCACGGCGGCCTGAGCATGGTCGCATTCCCCGACCACATCCACGTGGTCGTACTGTCCCAGCATCGCGTGTATGACCCGCCGCGTCGGCGGATTGACGTCAACGACGAGAACTGTCCACTTCTTCATCGAGTTCATTCCCTGGGCTGGGGGGGGGGCCGACCCGATCTTCTTCGCTGGAGGCCCCTGAGCGCCACCTTTTCCCGTGGCCCCTGGCACTTCCCACTTGCCACTTGTTACTTGCTACTTGCTACTTGCTACTTGCTCCTCTGCCCTTACAATGTCGGAATCATGGCCTTTACCCTTAACGTGAACGGGAAGAGTGTGTCTGTGGACGTCCCCGGCGATACGCCCCTGCTCTGGGTGCTGCGGGACTCGCTCCATCTCTACGGCACCAAGTACGGCTGCGGCGTCGGCCAGTGCGGCGCCTGCACGGTGCACATCCGTGGGCGGGCCGCCAAAGCCTGCCAGGTACCGGTGCAAAACGCGGTGAACGGCCCGATCGTCACGATCGAAGGCCTGTCGGCCGACGGATCGCATCCGCTTCAAAAGGCCTGGGAAGAACTCGACGTGCCGCAGTGCGGTTACTGCCAGGCCGGACAGATCATGTCCGCCGCAGCACTGCTCGCGACCACACCCAAGCCGACCGACGCCGACATCGACACGGCCATGAACGGCAACCTCTGCCGCTGCGGCACCTACCTCCGAATCCGCGAAGGCATCCACCGCGCGGCCGGCCAGACCAAATCCGGCGATGACATCGTCGTCGCGGCCCCCAATGCAGTCGTCGTCGCGGACCCCAATGCAGTCGTCGTCGCGGACCCCAATGCAGTCGTAGTCGCGGACCTTCAGGTCCGCGAGAAGTAAGCGGAGACTCCCATGACCACAGCCACAGTGAATCGCCGCTCCTTCCTCAAAGTTAGCGCCGCCGCCGGCGGCGGCCTCATGGTCGCGATGTACACCGACGCGTTCGCGGACCTGCTCGCGCAGGGCCGCCAGGGCGGACCGCCCGCCGCGCCGCTCACGCCTGACGCGTTCATCACGATCTCCCCCGAGGGGATCGTCACCATCACGGGCAAGAACCCCGAGATCGGTCAGGGCATCCGCACGGCGCTGCCGATGATCATCGCGGAAGAGCTCGACGTGGACTGGAAGGACGTGCGCGTCGTCCAGGGCGACGTCAACGCGGCGAAGTACGGCGGCCAGTCGGCCGGCGGCAGCACCGCGATCCCGGGCAACTACACCCCGATGCGCCAGATCGGCGCCGCCGCGCGCGCGCAGCTCGTGGCCGCCGCCGCAGCCACATGGAATGTGCCGGAAGGTGAATTGACGACGGCCGCGGGCAAGGTCACGCACAAGGCGTCAAACCGCACGATCGGCTACGGAGCGCTCACGGCGAAGGCCGCGACCATTCCCGCGCCCGCCCTCGCGTCGGTCACGCTGAAGGACCCGAAGAACTTCACGATCATCGGCACGAGCAAGCGCGACGTCGACATCAAGTCGATTGTCACGGGCAAGCCGCTCTTCGGCAGCGACCTGAATCTGCCGGGGATGAAGTTCGCGATCTACGAGAAGTGCCCGGTCTACGGCGGCACGGTGACGAGCGCGAACACCGCGGAGATCAAGGCCCTCAAGGGCATCGTGGATTGCGTGGTGATCAGCGCAGACGCGCAGAACAGCCTCGCGGCCGGTGTGGCGATCGTGGCGGACAGCTGGTGGACGGCGCAGCAGGCGCGCACGAAGCTGAAGATCGTATGGAACGAAGGACCGACGGCAGCCAACAGCTCGAAGGGCTTCGACGCACAGGCGCTGGCGTACTCGAAGAAGGAACCGCAGACCGTCACGCGCAGCGACGGCGACGTGCAGGTGGCGCTGAAGGGCGCGGCCAAGACCGTGGAAGCCGCGTATCAGTATCCGTTCCTCGTGCACGCGCAGATGGAACCGAGCAACTGCACGTCGCAGTTTGCCAACGGGAAGCTCGAGGTCTGGGCCACGAGCCAGACGCCGCAGCAGGCGCTCGGCCTCGCCGCGCGCGTGTGCGGCATCCAGCCGGACGCGATCACGATGCACCTGTTGCGCATGGGTGGCGGCTTCGGCCGTCGTCTCGCGAACGACTACGTCGCGGAGAGCGCGGCCATCGCCAAAGCCGTGCCGGGCGCGCCGATTCAACTGCGCTGGACGCGTGAAGACGACATGCGCTGGGACGTCTACAACCGCGCAGCCGGCTGGCACTTCCTGCAGGGCGGCGTCGATGCGAGCGGCAAGATCGTGGCGTGGCGCAATCACTTCGTCACGGTCGGCACGATCACCAAGGGTCCGGACGGCAACCCCGTCGGCCGGCCATCGGGCTCGGCCAACCTCAGCGGCAACGAGTTCCCCGCGCGCTTCGTGCCGAACTTCGCGATCGTGCAGTCCATCAACGAGAGCGGCATTCCGACAGGTCCCAATCGCGCACCGGGCAGCAACGTCAACGCGTTCGTCATGCAGGGCTTCCTCGATGAACTCGCGCACGCCGCGGGCAAGGACCCGGTCGCGTTTCTCGTGCAACTGCTCGACACGACGCCGCTGCCGATTCCGCAGCAGCAGGGTCCGGGCGGCGGCGGCGGTGGCGGCTTCAACGCCGCGCGCGCAAAGGGCGTCGTGCTGCTGGCCGCGGAGAAGAGCGGCTGGGGCAAGCGCACGCTGCCGAAGGGCACAGGCATGGGCATCGCGTTCCACTTCAGCCACTCGGGCTACTTCGCGGAAGTGGCGGAAGTCACCGTCGACGCACAGAAGCGCGTGAAGGTG
Source organism: uncultured Solibacteraceae bacterium (assembly GCA_964355365.1). Taxonomy (GTDB): domain Bacteria; phylum Acidobacteriota; class Vicinamibacteria; order Vicinamibacterales; family SCN-69-37; genus SCUN01. The sequence goes on from CAYHEX010000002.1 coordinate 13,338, forward strand.
AACAAGGTCTGGGTCGCCGGCGACATCGGCCGTCAGATCGTGAACCCGACCAACGCGAGAAATCAGAGCGAAGGCTGCGTGGTCGACGGGCTCGGTCAAGCCATGGGTCTCGAGCTCACGATCGACGGCGGCAAAGTGGTGCAGCAGAACTTCAACACCTACCCGCTGATCCGCATGAAGCACGCGCCCATCGCGATCCAGACGGACTTCCTGCTCTCCGACAACAACCCGACCGGTATCGGCGAACCCGCCATGCCGCCGGCGATCCCGGCGCTGTGCAACGCGATCTTCGCCGCCACCGGCGAGCGCCTGCGCTCGCTGCCGCTCTCCAAGCACGGATACTCTTGGGCGTAGGAGCATTCAACATGGGGGGTGGCCATGGGGGACCATGGGGAAAACGCTCTCGTAGCCGCGGACCTTTAGGTCCGCGGACAACCGGGGACCTGAAGGTCCCCGGCTACGTTTGTCTGGCAGTCGTGTTCGTCATGACAATCGCTCCGCGCGCGCAACAGGTCACCGTCAAAGACGGCGTCTACACCAAAGCCCAGGCGGAACGCTCAAAAGAGCTGTGGGCCAAGGCCTGCGCGCAGTGTCACACGCTCGGAGATCTGTCCTCGGCCGCGGCAGACAAAGGCCCCGCGCTCTCGGGCGACGCGTTCATGACCAAGTGGAACGGCAAGACGGTCTTTGAACTCGCCGACGGCATTCAGAAAAACATGCCGAACGACTTCTCAATGGAAGTGAACGCGGCACAGGCGACCGATCTGACGGCGCTGATCCTGCAGACCAACGGCTTCCCCGCCGGCAACAAGGAACTCGCCGCGGGTGACAGCCAGAAAGCGATTGCGATCATCAAGTGAGCATGGAATTCACCAAGGACGTTCTCATCAACGGCGCGCCCGCCGACATCTCCGGCATCATGTTCGACCCGATGCGCGAACACGAGTGGATGACGGCGGTGACATCGTCCGTTCCGCAAACACCCGGCATCACCGTCGGCGCGGAAGTGAAGCGCACCAGCATCGTCAACGGCGCCGAAGTGTCGTGGTCGACGGCCGTAGACGCGTTCCACTTTCCCCACGTGCTGCGTCTGACGATTGGCGGCGGTGCCAGTGGCTACATCCGTTATGAAGTGCAACGATCGGGCGGAGGCTCGGTTGCGCGCATCCGCGCGACAAGCGAACAGGATCTCTTCGGATTCGACGTGGAGAAACTGAAGGCCCTAGTCGAACGTACGTAGGCCGACCTGCTCTTCGAGGTCGGCGCTCACATCAGGGGCGCGCCAGTTCGAACCGCACTACTTCCTGATCGGGCGGCGCACCGGAGTCGTAGCCGCGGCCGGTCATCACGAAGCCGGCTTTCCGCAGCACCCCAATCGACGGCGCGCCAGAAGCCAACGTGTGCGCGCAGATCATCTGCACTTTGGGATGCGTGAACGCGAAGTCCACCCAGCCCTTCACCGCCTCGAGCGCGTAGCCTCGGCGATGGAACTCCGGCAATACCGAGTAGCCGATCTCGACGATGCCGTCGACATCCGGGCCGCCTTTGAAGCCGCCCGCGCCAACGAGCGTGCCGGGCGCGCCGTTCTCACCGGGCAACTCGATGCAGTAGAACCCCCACGGCGCATCGGCCGGGTGTTTGCGCAGCCACTCGAGCGTGTAGTTCACCGCCGCGGTATCAAAGTGCTCCGGTGGCCACGAGGCCGGCACCGTGCGACCCATCGCCTCAGCCAACGCATCGTTGCCCTTGAGCGCCGCGCGGAGATGCGCTTCGGTCGCAGGGATCAGTCGCAATCTCGAGGTGGTGATCGGCTCGGGCACTCGGGTGGGCATGCAGCCCTATTCTCTACCGAATGGGCCCGGGGCGTCTGCCTCTGCCACATCCTGGCGACATTGTTCCTGCAACGCCGCCAGGCCTGTCGCGCCTAGCGCCGTCATCGTTCGAATATTGGTCTCGAAGATCGCTTCCGGGGCCGGAAAGGTCGCGATCACACGACTGACGCTGGCTTCCCGCAACAGGTGCAGAGTCGGATACGGCGAGCGGTTCGTCGCATTGGACACGTCGTCAACCGCCGTGCCGGCGAACTGATACCGCGGATGCAGGCTCGCCAGCTGCAGGACGCCTTCGCCGACGAGCTCGGCCACGGCGGATTCCGCAACCGTGAGGAAATCGTTGTAGTCGAGAAAGTCCGCCAACGTCATTGGATGGATCAGCAGTGTTGTCTCGATCTCCGCGGGATCGGTATTGATGAGGAGGCGTACTTCGTCGCACAGAACGACGCGCAGCGCCTCTGGGCTATCGGCGTCCGACACGGCGTAGCGGATCTGGCGTTTGACTTCCACGGCCTTGGCGAACGGGCACAGGTTCAGCCCGATGACGACGCGGTTCACCCACGCACGGGTGTCGGCAATGATGGTGTCGTGGGGCGTCGTCAAGGGTGCGCCACTCGACGATAGTCCCGATCAGGGACTTCCGTTCAGATGTTTCTCACCGCGGCTTCAGCGCGACGATCGCGGGGCGTCCGTATGGGGACGAGAGGTAACCGATGACGCTCACTCACTGGTCCAGAGTTCTGATCCCGACAATTGCCCTCCTTGCCACGCCCAGCCCCGCCGCCGCTCAACTCGCACCCCTTCCACAGATCGACCATTCCACACTGAAGACCGCTCAGGTCATCGAAGACGTGCCGTGCGGTGCCGGACCGCTCTGGCGTTTCAGCGACGACGGCCGTCTGCATCGGTGCACGCTGGACCGGGACGCGACCGTGCGCGGCGTGGCGTTGCCGAAAGGCACCTCCGTGACGTTCAACGCCAACGGCACACACCGCGTCGTATTCCTGCCGCGCACCTTCACGATCGAAGGCCACACCTGCCGCGGCTCAGCTGACAGCTTCATGACCGAGCTCTATCCCGACGGCCGGCTCCGAACCTGTTGGATCCCTGACGACGTGGTCATTCAGAGCATCCCGTGCGCCGCGTTTTCGATGTGGTCCGACGTGGTGAGGCGCAACCCGAGCGGCGTTCGGTTCCATCAGAACGGCATGCTCGCAAGCTGCCGGCTGTCGAAAGACGTCATGCTCAACGGCAGCAAGTTGAAGAAGGGCGACCGCATCCAGCTCGACGGGACCGGTCACCTCGTGGCGGGCGCGAATTCGCCATACAATCCCCCTCAGGGGGCTCCCGGATGACGCTCACTCGACTGACAGCGACCGCGCTCGTCGTCTCCGCCGTAAGCCTGTCGGCGCAATCCACGACGCCGCAAACGCCCACCTTTCGCTCGGCCGCAACGCTCGTCCCCGTGGACGTCCGCGTGCTCGATGCCGCGGGCAACCCGATCACCGATCTGACCCAGTCGGACTTCACCGTGCGCGAAAACGGCACCGTGCAGCAGATCGCGTTGTTCAATCAGCACACGCTCTCCGCCTCCGCCGTCCGGCCGAACGAGCCGGCGTTCCGGCGCGTGGCCGAGTCCGCCACGTTCGAACCGCAGAACCAGCGCATCTTCCTGCTGGTGCTCGGCCGCGGACGACTGCAACCACCGGCCAAAGGGGTCGATGCCACGCTGCAGTTTGTGCGCGAACGCCTCCTGCCGCAGGACGTCGTGGCCGTGATGGCCTGGAACCGTGCAACCGACTTCACCACCAATCGGGCGGACGTCATCAACGTCCTCGAGCGGTTCAAAGACCGGCACGAGACGATCGAGACGCAGCTGAGCCTCTGGTTCAGCGGTCTGCGCGCCGCCTTCGGCCCCGACGACATGCCGCCGCAGCTGCAAACACAGATCGACGCCGTATTCGCGCGCGACGGCCACGCGGCTCGCGACCTCCCGACGGCCCCGATTCCCAACAAGAACAACGTCGTCGAGACGATGACCCGCAATGCGACTGACCTGCTGAACGTCGAGATGCGCCAGGGCATGGGACGTGGCGCGAACACGGCCACACCGCGGCCACCGCGCTCAACATGCCGTTCGACAACTACGTGACACAGAATCAGCAGACGATTCAGGACGTCTCGAACCTCTACACCGGCATCGAGTACCTCCGCTACATCGACGGCGAGAAGCACCTCGTGTTGGTCACTGAAGACGCCTTCATGATGCCGAGCGGCGACGATGACGTGGCGGTGGCGACGGTGGCCAACGACGCGCGCGTCGCCATTGACACGATCCATACAGGTGGCCTGTCGTCCGCGGCGTCGGGCGCTGCCGGCGGGTTCACGCAGATGTTCAAGGTCGGGGCCCTGAAGCAGATCTCGGCACTGACGGGCGGCGTGTCGTCGGCGTTTGAGTTCGCATCCGGCGCGGTCGATCGGCTCGACCGCTCGACGCGCTCGTCGTATCTGCTCGGATATAACCCGCAGAATCAGAAGCTCGATGGGCGGTATCGCGCGGTCACCGTGGACGTGAACCGGCCCGGCGCGCAGGTGCTCTATCGGCATGGATACTACGGGCGCGATGCGCTGACGCCGCTGGATCGCAGCGAAGCGCTCAGCTACTCGCGCATTGCGGCCGCGGGCGCGATCGAGCGGCGGGTGCGCGATCTGGATCTGGATCTGTTCGCGTCGCCGTATCTCGAAGGCGGCGGTCGCGGCGTGGCGATCCGGCTGAGCGTGGCTCCGGAGCGCGTGAAGTTCTCACGCATCGACGGCCGTCACGTGGCCGTGCTGCACGTCGCCGTCTTCTGCGGCACGCGCAGCGGCACGATCGTCGGCGAGCGCTGGCGACAGGTGGAGTTGTCGCTGCCCGACGACAAGTACGAGCAATTCATGAAGAAGGGCGCCGAGATCGAGATGCGCGTACCGGTGGTGTCACTGCCGACGCAGGTCAAGGCGATTGTCTACGATCCGAACGCCGATCTACTGGGCAGCATCACCGAGCGGATTCGCTAGCGCGCGTCTGACATGCCCCACCTTCGCGCCGCCACCCTGAGCCTTCTACTGCTGTCGACCATTGCTACCCATTCCGTCTTGGCCCGCCAGGCCACGCCGTCAGGCCGCGCGCTGCTCGAGCAGATGCGAACGGCCTATGCCGGCCGGTGGTTCAAGACGTTGACGTTCGTGCAGAAGACCACGATCGTGCGGCCGGACGGGACGAGGACCGAACAGACATGGTTCGAGTCGATGCGGTCGCCCGACACGCTGCGCATTGACGTCGCACCGCTCGAGAACGGCAACGGCTCGCTCAACCTGCCCGACAAAGTGATCGTGATCCGCGGCGGCAAAGTGACGGCCACACGGCCCGACGGCAATCCGTTTTTGCCGTTCGTCGCCGGCATCTACACGCAGCCGCTCGAGACGTCGATCGCCCAGCTCGCGCCGCAGAGATACGATCTCGCGGCCACGCACAGCGCAGACGTCCAGGGACGACGGACGTTCGTGGTGGGGACAGCGAAGGCCGGGGACCTGACCGTCCCGCAGTTCTGGGTCGATGCCGAGCGCCTCGTGGTTGTCCGCGCGCTCATCACCTCGGGCGCGTCAATGCTCGACATCACCCTTGACGACTACGTGAAGTCCGGCGCCAGTTGGGTCGCGACCAAGATCACCATGTCAGTCGGCGGCGCCGTCCGGCAGATCGAGGAGTACAGCGACGTCAAGACCGACGTCGAACTGCCGGCGGAGCTGTTCGATCCGGCCACGTGGATGACCGCGAAACACTGGGCCATTCACAAATTAGCGAATTAGCGAATTAAGCGAATTAGCGAATTAGCGCGTGGGCACAGCTATGCCCGGCGGCGGATCGCCAGTTCGGTGAGCGCCCCTCCGCGTTAACTCGTTAACTCGCTAATTCGCTAATTCGCTAATTCGCTAATTCCTATTTCCCTATCAACATAATCAGGCACCCAACCGTGCCGACCGCCAGCGACGTCAGCGCGAGTGCGCGGTGGGTTGAGCGGTTGCCCGACACCTGGCCGTGTTCACTCTCCGGCGCGGCGGCCGCAGTGGCGAGGAAGCCGGCGTCGGCGGTCATCATCAAGAGCGCGTGGACCCAGCGCTTGGTGCGGCCGTTCGGGTCGTGCCGCGACTCGTAGAGATTCCACACGCCCGTGACGGTGTTCACCGCGAACAACCCTCCGATCGCGGCGCCCACGGCCACGTGCGCGCTTTTCTTGTTCTCGTTCGGCGTGGTGTAGATGGACTGACCGAGGAAGAACTCCGCCCCGGCCAGCGGCAGCATCGCGAAGCTGCCGATCTTGTGGACCTTCGCTCGCAGTTGATACCCATCGCTGTATTCCACGACCGGCGGTGGCGGCGGCGCGGGCGTCTGCGCAGGCGCGGGCACGGGCGTGACGAACAGGAAGGCGGCAAACGGGAGCGCGGTCATGGGCACCTACTTCGCTAGACTGACGTTAAATGCGAGCGTGCGCCCTCGTCGAATCTGGAGATCGGTTTCCCACGTCTGGAAACCGGCCTTCTGAATCACGAGGCGATGCACACCTTCCGGGAGTTGCATGATCAGGCGGTCCTGGCCGGGAGCCAGGGACTGCTTCTTGCCGTCCACGAGCACGTCGGCGTCGGCAGGCTGAATGCCGACCGACAGCGTGCCGAAGTTGCGCGGCTCGTCCATGGG
>CAYHEX010000002.1:20004-48443 GCA_964355365.1 uncultured Solibacteraceae bacterium
CGGCAGGCTGAATGCCGACCGACAGCGTGCCGAAGTTGCGCGGCTCGTCCATGGGCCGCTCGGGCGGCTGCGGCATCATCGGCTCGCGCGGCGGCGGCGGCGTGCGCGGCCGTTCAGGCGTGGGCGGCTCGCGCGGTGTCGGCGGCGTTCTCGGCTGGTCGGGTGACGGCGGTTCGCGCGGCACCGGGCGATCCTGCGGCGGAGGCGGCGGCAGCGGCCGTGGCTCGTCGGGCTGCCCCGGGGCAAGCTGCAGCATCGTGTGCAGGATGCGCTGATCGGCGCGGGGGCCGAAGTAACGGCGCTCACTCCAACTGCGGAATCCCGCGAGGTAGAGCGTGATTTCGTGTTCGCCGGGCGTCAGATGGAGCCGCTGCAGGATGCCGTCGTACTCGTCCACAATTCCCGCGCGGGCGCCGTCGACGTAGACCTCGGTCTCGCGGGGCGTGACCTGCAGGCGCACTTCGGCGGAGTTGTCCCAGCCGTAGCCGCGATACGGGTAGGGATAGGGATACGGGTAGGGATACTGATACGGGTAGCCGTAGCCGCCCCCGAACGGGCCGTACCACGGCGGGTACACCACGGTGGGCATACGCTGCGGCGCAAGAACCACCACAGGACCTCGACCACCACGGCCTCTGCCCCCGCGCTGTGCGAGGGCATCAGCCGGCCAGGCGGCCAGCAACGCAAAGACAACAAGAGCAACAGCGAACAGACGACGAGTCATAACGGACCGGAACTCTCTCCGGCAGGCGCGGCACTCTTACGAAGAGCAAACCACGTACCAGCCATTGTGTCACCCGCGGTAGACCCGTGCAGGGCCGGATAGAATGTCCCGGTGGCATCCGACTTCATTCGCGACATCGTCATTGCCGACAACGCCTCAGGAAAACACGCGGGCCGCGTCGCCACGCGGTTTCCGCCCGAGCCGAACGGCTACCTGCACATCGGGCACGCCAAGTCGATCTGCCTGAACTTCGGCATCGCCAACGACTTCGGCGGCACGTGCAACCTGCGCTTCGACGACACGAACCCGGTGACCGAAGACACCGAGTACGTGGATTCCATTCAGGAAGACGTGCAGTGGCTCGGCTTCACGTGGGACGACCGGCTGTTCTACGCGAGCGACTACTTCGAGAAGCTCTATGCGTGCGCGGTGCAGCTCATCGAGAAGGGCCTGGCCTACGTCGACAGCCTCACCGCGGATGAGATGCGCGAGCATCGCGGCACCTTTGCGGTGCCCGGCACCAACAGCCCGCACCGCGAGCGCACGGTGGCCGAGAACCTGGATCTCTTCGCGCGCATGCGCGCCGGTGAGTTCCCCGACGGCGCGCACACCCTGCGGGCGAAGATCGACATGGCGTCGCCGAACATCAACATGCGCGACCCGGCGCTCTACCGCATCCGCCGGGCGCACCATCACCGCACGGGCGACACGTGGTGCATCTACCCGATGTACGACTACGCGCATCCACTGTCGGACGCGTTCGAGCGCATCACGCATTCCATCTGCACCCTCGAGTTCGAGGCGCACCGTCCGCTGTACGACTGGTTGATCGCCAACCTCGACCTGCCGGGCCAGCCGCAACAGATCGAGTTTGCGCGCCTGAACATCACGTACACGGTGCTCAGCAAGCGCAAGCTGCTGCAACTCGTAAACGAGAAGCATGTGGACGGTTGGGACGACCCGCGGATGCCCACACTCTCGGGCCTGCGCCGCCGCGGCTTCACGCCGCAGGCGCTCCGCCGTTTTTGCGAAGAGATCGGCGTCGTGAAGCGCGAGACCGTGATCGAGGCGGGCCTGCTCGAGTTCTGCGTGCGCGAGGATCTGAACAAGACGGCGCCGCGGGCGATGGCGGTGCTGCGTCCGCTGAAGGTCGTGATCGAGAACTACCCGGAAGGTCAGTCCGAAGACATGGACGTGATCAACAACCCGGAAGACGCGTCGGCCGGCACGCGCAAAGTGCCGTTCGGCCGCGAACTCTACATCGAGCGCGACGACTTCATGGAAGATCCGCCGAAGAAGTTTTTCAGGCTGGCGCCCGGACGGGAAGTCCGGCTTCGCAACGCCTATCTGGTGACGTGCACCAGCGTGGTCAAGAACGCCACCGGCGAGATCACTGAACTGCGGTGCACGTACGACCCGGCCACGCGCGGCGGCGATGCACCGGATGGCCGCAAAGTCAAAGCCACGCTGCACTGGGTGTCGGCCGCGCACGCGGTCAACTCGGAAGTGCGACTCTACGATCGCCTGTTCGCCGCGGAGTTCCCCGGCGCCGGCGACACCGACTTCCTCACGCAGATGAACCCCAACTCGCTCGATCGCATCACGGATGCGAAGCTCGAGCCGTCGCTCGCGACCCATCCGGCCGGCACGCGCGTGCAGTTCGAACGGCTCGGCTATTTCTGCGTGGATCCGGATTCAACCGCCACCGCCCCCGTATTCAATCGCACGGTCACGCTGAAGGACAGCTGGGCGAAGCTCCAACAGACGTAGGCCGCCCTGCTCGGGTTAGTATTGGCGCCATGCAGAACTACGCCAATCATCGGAAGTTCCTCCCGCTGTTGCACTTCGTCGCCCTCCCGATCCTCATGCTGAACCTGGTCTATGCCCTCTACCAGTTCAAGTGGGGATACGAGAACATCACCGTGGCAAACGCGGCCACGGCCTTCGCGCTGGTGATCGTCGCCTTGACGGCTCGCGCCATGGCGCTCACCGTGCAGGACCGCGTGATCAGACTCGAAATGCGGCTGCGCCTGCGTGAAGTGCTGCCGGCCGACATGCACAGCAAGATCGGTCAGTTGTCGCCGAAGCAGTTCGTGGGCCTGCGCTTCGCCAGCGACGCGGAACTGCCGTCGCTCGTGTCGCAGGTGTTGAAAGACAACATCACCAGCGCCGACGCCATCAAGAAGATGGTGAAGGACTGGCAGGCGGATGACCTTAGGGCGTAGATAGAGCGAGAGAAGGGCAGAGGGCAGAGGGCAAAGGGCAGAGGCGAGGGGAAAGGTTAGAGGTCATACTTTTTACCTTTAACCTCTTCCCTCGCCTCTGCCCTCTGCCCTTTGCCCTCTGCCCTTTTCTGTGTTTCTCTCAGATAAACCCCAGCGTCGACCTTCTGAAGTCGCCGCCCAGCAGCGTCACGGAGTTCGATCCAAGCCAGTTGTCGATCACGCGCGCGTAGACGGAGCGGAAGTCGGTTTCGAACTTCACGTCGGCGCTGTTGTTCTCGAGCGTCGGATTCGCCGATCCCGGTTCGAGTGACGCGGCGGTGCCGTAGAGGCCTCCCTGCACGAGGCCGCCCATCGCCATCATCACGCCGCCCGCACCGTGGTCGGTGCCGGTGCTGCCGTTTTCCGTGATGCGACGGCCGAATTCCGAGAACAGCAACACGCACGTGTCGTTGAGCAGTCCCTGGTTCCTCAGGTCGTTGTGGAACGCGAGCAACGAGTCGCCGATCGTCCCCATGTTGTTCGCGTACGTGCCGTTCGCCTGATTCACGCCCTGGTTCGCGTGCGTGTCGAAGCCGCCGGTCTGCACCCAGAACACCTTCGTGCCGATGCCGCGCACCATGGCGCCGGCCGTGGCCTTGAGCGCTTGCGCGAGGCCGTTGTTCGCGTAAGCAGTGGTGCCGGCGTAGGCGGCTACGGAGGCGACCTTGTCGAGCGTGGCCATCGCCGACTGCGCGGTGCCCGCCACAAACGCCACCTGCGGGCGATCGCTCGGCAAATGCGACGCGATCGATGTCATGGCGGTGCGCGAGTACGTGGCCTCGGTGCCGGTGTTCGGGCTCTGAAACGCGTAGGTGGACGGATTCGGAATCGACGGCGCCGTCACGAAATTGCCGATGAGCGAATGCGGCACCGGGCTCGTGGTGCACCAACCGGAGAGCGGATCGATCGGGCTCGGCAGTTGATCGAGATAACGTCCCAGCCACCCGGACCCCGTGGTGTTCGTCGGGTTGGCCGTGGCCCAGATGTCGGTCCCGAGAAAATGGGAACGGCTCGAGTTGTTGTAGCCCGTGCGCTGAATGAGTGCGAGATGGCCCTGGTCGAAAATTTGCTTGAGCCCTGTGAGCCGCGGATGCAGACCGAGCACTTTGCCCGACGAGTCCGTTCCCACTTGCAGCACACTGCCGGCCGGCACGGCAATCGTGGGACGCCGGCTGAAATAGAACGGGTCCGCGTAGGGAATCAACGTGCTGAGCGCGTCGTTACCGCCGCTCAGATACAGGATCACGAGATTGCGCCGACTCGTGCCCTGCGCCCGCGCCAGATCGGAGATGAACGCCGGCGCAGCGAACGTAAGGGTGAACGCCGATACACCGCCGCGAATGAAGTCTCTGCGAGTTGTGCTCATCGCGCCCTCATACGAACTGGTAGTCCGCCGACCCGGCCAGCAAATGGACGACGCCGCCGGCCTTGTTGGTCAACTGCGTATCCGAACCCGTCCACGTGCCGCCCGCGCGCACGTAGGTCAAGAGCGCGTCATACACGGGCTGGTCCGGCGTCTTCATCGTCAGCCGCGAGAGCGCGAAGTTGCTGATGAGCGATTCCGGCGTCGCGCCATACGGCCGCGCGGCGTCGCGCAGTGCAAATTTCTGATTGCTCGCCAGCACGGAGGCAAAGTTCATCCGCGCCAGCATGCCGCCGGTGGAGAACCACCAGGTGCCCAGATCCCATCCGGCAACGTCGGGCGGCTCGAACAACGTCTGCCCCATGTTCACCATGGGCGTCAGCGCGTCGTTCACCGAGAAACCGAGATAGCCCACTTCCTTTAGGCTGCGCACCACGAACTCCGCCGGCCACGCGTAGCGCTGGAAATACGTGGTCGCATTCATGAACTGCGACGACAGGAACACCGCGCGCAGCACGGGCTTCATCTGCGTGCCGTTGGCCAGATACACCGCGGCAATGTCACTCACCCACGCCGAATCCGGGTCGCGCGTCTCGCTCACAAAGAACGACCAGAGCTTTCGCGCCAACCGCTTCGCCGTTTCCGGATGGATCGCCAGCGCGTTGATCAGATCCAGGCCGTCCTGCAGGCCCGCCGTCGCCGCGCGCGCAGGAATGGTGGTGCTGCCGTTGCTATACACCGGAAAACTGAATGTTTTGGCCGTGGTCTCGTGCTGACCGGAGTTGAAGACGAACGCGTAGCTCGTGTTGGGCGTGGCGCGGTCTCCCGTAATCGTGTAGTTCCAGCCGGTGAACACACGCGCCGCCGCGTAGACATCCGCTTCCACGTAGTTGGCCACGCCGAATGTGAACAACTCCATGATCTCGCGTCCGAAATTCTCCTGTGGACTCGTGCGCGTATTCAGCCGCCCGTCGAGCCAGATGACCATCGAGGGATGCCTCGACACTTCCGTGAGCAGATCCGTGAAGCTGCCGAGCGCGCGCTGCCGGAACAGCTCGATCTGCCCTGTCATGCCGCCGGGATCCTGCGAGGCTCGCGCGTCCATCAAGCGGGCACCGTCGGCCGCGCCCACAACGCCCGCCACCTTGTTGTATCCGGTGGCGAAGTGGTTGTGCCAGAAGAGCGCCATCTTCTCCTGCAGCGGCGCCGGGGAATGCACCATCCGAAACAGCCACCGCTGCCGCGCATCGGCGATCACGGTATTCGGTGTGAACTCGCGCGTGGCCACCACACCGACATACCCGGCGGTGCGGATCTTGTCGTCGATCGCCTGGGCCGCCACGGTGTCGTAGTTGAGCAGCGCATCCACGGCCGCTGTGTAACCCATCTGCACAAACGACGCGATCTCATCAGGGCTGCCGCTGAACCCGGCACGCCGAAGCAGATGCTCGAACGGCGCACGAACCGCCGCCGGCGCAACGGTGGGCGTGACCGACACGGTCGAGGTCGGCTCAGTGGGTGACGAAGCGCTGCCACACGCGGCCGTGAGGGCCGACGCGACGACGGCCGCAGACTGCAGCGGACGCTCCTTCAGAGGCGAAAGTGCTGACATCGCGGACCCCTCCGATCTCAAGATGTTCGACATCTTAGACCGGTAATCCTACGGGAGTGTGACTAAAGCGCCCGTAGGAACGAGAACGCGTCGTCTTCCGGCCGGGCAGCGCCGGCGAAGTGGCGCGCGGCAGAGCGGGCGGTAAACCACGAGATCGCGTCGCCATGCCAGCCGAGCGCCAGCGCAAAGAAGTGGAACGGGTAGTTCCGGTGCGCGCCCACCCACGGCAGGCCGTCCAGCGTCGAGACGACCGGCAGCGGCCAGGCCCACTCGGCTTTCAATCCTGAAATCGACGGGTAGTGCACCGACAGCTCGTACATCAATTGTCCGGCGCGCTGCACCAGCACTTTGTCCCGCTGCCGATCAGCGAGCGGCTTGGTTTCGACGCCGCCAAACAGCACGCGATCGTCCGCAAGAAACCGCAGCCACCGTGAGTTGTCGCGCTGCGACTCGCTCGACGACTCGCCGCGCTCGATGAGCGCGTAGTCACGGGCGCCGGTTTCGCGGCGCATTTCGGCGTTGAGCTTCTGGGTGACGACGACGTGGCCCTCGTGCACACGCACGTGGCGACGCAGTTGGCCGAACACATCGCCCGGTTCGCCCGTGGCAACGACGATGCCGTGCGTCTTGATCTTGGCGCCGCCCTCGAGAAACACGGTCGCGTCCTTGCGCGTGAACGTGGTCTTCTTCACGCGCGAGTGTTCGAAGAACTTCGCGCCCTTCTTTTCGGCGATCGACGCGAAGCCGAGCGCCGCGCGCACCGCGTCATACGTCGCGCCACCGCGCAGGCGCATCGCGCCGAACGACTCGGTGGACAGCGTGCGCTTGGCGGAGACCGGCGGCACCCAGGCACCGTCGAGCGCCGCGGCCTTGCGAGCCGCCAGTTCGCGCTTCAACGGGTCGCCATCGGCGAACGTGAAGGCGTTCAGATGCGTGGCGGTCGGCTTCAGGTCGCAGCTGATGTCGAGCTTCTTGAGCGTGGCGGCGAAATCAATGGCCGCGCGCTGTGCTTCCTGCCAGGCCAGCTTCGCGACCTTGCGGCCGCGCGCCTCTTCCACGGCGCGAAACACCGCGTCGGGCTCCGGCACGATCATGCCCAGCCCGCCGCCCGTCTCTCCACCGGCCAACCGGTCGGCCTCGAGGACGATGACGTTCAAACCGGCGGCCGCGAGCGTGTAGGCCGACGTGCATCCGGTCAGCCCGGCGCCGATCACGACGACGTCGGCGGTGCCGTCACCTTTGTACTTGGGGTACGCGCGGCGTCGGTTCTCGGGGGTGCGATGCGGCCAGTACGGTGAGGACATTGACGGTAAGGATAACTGAACCCGTCATCATTCGTAGCCGCGGACCTTCAGAGGCTGTGAATAAACCTACCGGTTGAACGTGGCGGGGGCGTGTACTACGCTCCCGCCATGGCCGATGAACTGTTCCCTGATCTGGAGCGTCGTCCCGCGGAGCGTCCGACGGAGGACGCGCCGCCCCGTTTTGAAACGGCCAATCGCACCCAGGTCGAGCTGACGCCGACGGATCTCGAGGGGCTGCTCCCGCCGGGCCATGCGGCCCGCTTGGTGTGGCGGTTTGTCGAAGGCCTGAATCTGGCGGCGTTTTACGCCACGATCAAGGCGCGCGAAGGCGGTGCGGGCCGCACGCCGATTGATCCGAAGATCTTGGTGGCGCTTTGGCTCTACGCGACGATCGATGGCGTTGGTAGTGCCCGTGAAGTGGACCGACTGTGCGCCGCGCATGACGCGTATCGCTGGCTGCGTGGCGGTGTGTCCGTGAATTACCACACGCTCAGCGATTTCCGCGTGGCCCATCAGGAGCGTTTGAGCGATCTGCTCACGCAATCGATCGCGAGTCTGCGGCACCGCGGCATCGTGACGTTGGCGCGGGTCGCGCAGGATGGCACGCGCATTCGCGCGAGTGCGGGGACCGGGTCGTTTCGTCGAGAAGGCACGTTGCAGGAGCGGCTGAAGGAAGCCCGCAAACTCGTCGAGCGCACCGCGCGCCAACAAGACGGCGGGCTCGATCGCGCGGCCGCCGCCCAGACCCGCGCGGCCGAGGAAGGCCTCGCGCGCGTGGAAGACGCCCTGGCGCAATTGCCGGCGGTCGCCGCGGCGAAACAGCGCGCCCACTCGAAGGTGGCCCCGCGGACCTCGACGACCGATCCCGACGCCCGAATCATGAAGATGGCCGATGGCGGCTTTCGTCCGGCGTATAACGTCCATTTTGCGACCGACGCGGACAGTCGCGCGATCGTGGGCGTCGACGTGACGACGGTCAGCGATGATCACAGCGCGTTTGTCCCGATGGTCACCCAAGTCCACGCGCGCACCGATGCGTGGCCCGAGAAATGGTTGGCCGATGCCGGCGTCTCGAGTAAAGCCGGGCTCACGGCGGTGAGTGCGCACGGGGTGCAGGTGTACGCGCCGGTGCCGAAGCGCCGCGGCGTGACGGACCCGACGACACCGTGCGACGGTGATTCGGCGGCGGTGCGGGCCTGGCGGCAATACATGGCGACCGCCGACGCGAAGGCGATCTACAAACAACGCGGCGCCGTGGCGGAATGGGTCAACGCCGATACACGCCGGCATCGCACGCTGACCCAACTCCCGGTCCGCGGTCTCCCCAAAGTCCACACGTGGGTCCTGTGGATTGCCTTAGCGCACAACGTGATGCGGGCGATGCAGATCGTGCCGCACCTGATGACGTAGCCGCCGACCGCGCGACGCCGACCGCCTCGCGGCGGGTGCGCTACCGACCGTGCCCTCGAGCCTGCCTCGGCCCCCACCGCCGAGCCGATTCATTCACAGCCTCTTCAGGTCCGCGGTTGCCCCGGGGACCTGAAGGTCCCCGGCTACGTCCGTTCGGCCAATAACTGTTCCGCCAGCTTCTCGTAGAGGTCTGCCGCCTCGGCCAGTTCCAGCAGCGAGACGCTCTCGTCGGCGGTATGCGCCTCGGTCACGGATCCCGGACCGATCAGCAAGGGGGTGCCCCAGTGGCTGAGGAAGGGGATGTCGGTCGTGTACCAGAAGACCTCGGTCTCGAAGCCTGGGACGGTCTTGAGGTGGACGGGCGGCACGGTAAGAACGTGCTCGATCGTGGCGCGGCCGGCCACGGCCTGATCGAGAATCGAGTGCAGGTCCTGTTCAGGGCCGACAGAGCGGAACAGTAGCTCCGCCGAGGCCAGGGCCGGGATCACGTTGGGCGCCACGCCGCCGTTGATCAGGCCGACGTTGTAGTGGGTGCGGCCGAGGACCGGGTCGCCCGGCCAACTGGCCGAGCGGAGGGCGTTCAGCACGTCGAGGAGCTTGTCGATGGCCGACTCGCCAAGGTCGGGGCGGCTCGAGTGCGCGGCTTTGCCGTGCGCGGTGAGCTTCACCCGATAGACGCCGCGCGTTGCGGCGCCGAGCGTGTTCTCCGTCGGCTCGCCGTTGATGAGGTAGCGGGCTGAGGAGGGCGCGATGGTGTTGGCCGCCAACGCGCCGTCACTGCCCCGCTCTTCGCCGGCCACGAAGAGCAGGCCCACGCGGCGCTCGCCCTTCGCGCGAAGCCGCTCGGCGGCGACGAGTTGCGCGGCAAGGATGCCCTTCGCATCCGATGAGCCGCGGCCATACAAACGGCCGTTTTCGATCCGGCTCGGAAAGAACGCGGGCACGCAGTCGAAATGGGTCGAGAAGATCACAACCGGATCGTCGATCGACGCGATGACGTTCATGCGCCCATCGCTGAGTGGTTGCGTGCGCACTTTGTAGCCGAGCGCGGCCAGATCCGCCGCCAGCACGCGCGCGACCTCGCCCTCGATCCCTGTCGTCGAGTCGATGTCGATGAGCTTCCGCGCGTACTCGACGAGGTTCAGCGAATCCACTGCTCGAGCTCCGTGCGCGTGTCGGTGCGGCTGTCGCGGTACTTCACGATCACCGGCGTGGCCAGCGACAAGCCCCACTCTTTGCCCTGCCCCACCGTGACCTGACGCGCGCCGGGCACGACCACCGCGCCCGCGGGGATCACGAGCGGCTGCCCCGGCTCGGGCTTGATGATGCGGCCGTGCACGAGGTCGTACACGGGCGTGGATCCGGTCAGCACGGTGCCAGCGGCAATGACGGCGCGCTCTTTGATGATCGCGCCCTCGTAGATGCCGGTATTGCCGCCCACGAGCACGTCATCTTCCACGATGACCGGCACGGCGCCGATCGGCTCGATGACGCCGCCGATCTGGGCGGCGGCGCTGATGTGCACGCGCTTGCCGATCTGCGCGCACGAGCCGACGAGCGCGTGCGAGTCGACCAGCGTGCCGTCACCGACATACGCGCCGATGTTGATGTACATGGGCGGCATGCAGATCACGCCGCGGCCCATGAACACGCCGGCGCGCACGGACGAACCGCCCGGCACAATCCGCACACCGGCCTCGAGGCCCGGCTTCTTCAGGATCATCGTGTCTTTGTCGTAGAACGGCCACTTGCCATGGTCGGCCGAGACGTCGACGTTGTCTCCGAAGCGGAAGCCGAGCAGGATGCCCTGCTTGACCCAGGTGTTCACGCGCCACCCGCCCGGCGCCGACCCGTCCGGCTCTGCCGCGCGCGCCTCGCCGCTCGACAGCGCATCGCGCAACGCAAAGAACGCCTCACGCGCCGCCACCTTGTCGGCGAGTTCCGCCTGGGAGAACAGTTCCTCGATGACCGACTGCAAACTCATCACAACACCTTCAACATGGGGAGCCATGGGGAACCATGGGGAGATCTAGGTCTATCCAAGAAGTTCTTCATGGCCCTTCATGGCCCCCCATGTTGAGAGCCTTTAGAACGGTGTTGATCTTGCCCTGCGACGTTTCGCTTGGCAACACCATGGGCAGTCGGTAGTTCGGCTCGCAGAGGCCCATCTGTGACATCGCGTATTTGACCGGACCCGGGCTCGACTCGACGAAGTTGATCTGCATCAGCGGCAGGATCCGGTTGTGAATCGCGCGCGCCGCGGCGAAGTCGCCGCGCTCGGCCGCCTCGACCATCTGCACCATCTCCGACGGGATCTCGTTCGACACCACGGAGATGATGCCTCGGCCGCCCAGCACCATCAGCGGCAACGTAATCGCGTCGTCGCCCGACAGCACGACGAAGTCGGCGGGCGCGTTGCGGATGATCTCCGCCATCTGCGAGATGTTGCCCGACGCCTCTTTGACGCCGACGATGCCGGGGACGCCCGACAGGCGTAGCACCGTGGCCGGCTCGATGTTGCAGCCGGTGCGGCCGGGGACGTTGTAGAGGATGATCGGCAGCGCGGTGCTCTCGGCGATGGCCTTGTAGTGCTGAAACAGGCCTTCCTGCGTTGGACGGTTGTAGTACGGCGTCACGGACAGGATGCCGTGCGCGCCGATCTTCTCCATCATTTCGACGGACTTGATGACCTCGGCGGTGCTGTAGCCGCCGGCTCCGGCCAGCACGCGCGCCTTCGTGCCGGCTTCTTCGATGGCGATTTCCACGAGGCGGCGCTTCTCGGCGGAAGTCAGCGTCGGCGCTTCACCCGTCGTACCGCAGGGCACGAGAAAGTGAATGCCGGCGTCGACCTGGCGCCGCGCGAGTTTCCGATACGCGAGGTCGTCAATGTCGCCGTTCGCCGTGAAGGGCGTGACCAGTGCGGTGCCAACTCCTGTCCAACTCGTTCTCATTGCTGTCTCCTGGTTCCGGGGACCTGAAGGTCCCCGGCTACGACTTGTTCGCGGACTCCTGGTTCCGGGGACCTAAAGGTCCCCGGCGACGACTGTCAACCTTCGCGGACCTGAAGGTCCGCGGCTACGACTGTCGGTTACGACTGACTCAACACGTCCTGCATCGAAAACCACCCGCGGCGGCCCTGCAGCCACCTGGCTGCCTCGAGCGCGCCGTGCGCGAATACACCGCGGTCGCGCACGGTGTGCGTCAACGTGACGCTGTCGGCGGGACCGTCGAACCCAACGGTGTGCGTGCCGGGAATCGACCCGGCGCGCGTTGACGAGATGTCGATGGCGCCTGCATAGCCGGCGTTGACCATCGACGACTTCAGCAGCAGCGCCGTGCCCGACGGCGCGTCCTTCTTCATGATGTGGTGCGCCTCGTGGATGAAGGCGCCGTAGTCGGCGTGCGGCGCAAACCGGCGCGCGGCTTCTTCAACGACGAGGAGAAACGCGTTCAGGCCGAGTGAGAAGTTGGCGGACGCGAGGACGCCAATGTTGGCGCGCGCGGCGATCTCGCGGACGTCAGACTCGTGCGCGTGCCAGCCGGTGGTGCCGATGACGATCCCAATCCCTCGTAGGGCCGGACCTTTAGGTCCGGCCATGGCGGCAATGGCCGCCACATTGCCCACCACCGCCTCGGCGGTCGAGAAGTCGATCGCCACATCAAACGGCGCCGCCGTGGCGATCTGCTGTCCGACATCGACGATGCCGGCGACCTCGCAGCTGTGTTGCGCGGCGAACTGCTCCACGAGGCGGCCCATGCGGCCGTGGCCGATGATGAGGATGCGGGTCATGCGTTGCCCCCGGTCGCCGAAGTCAGACTCGGAGCTGTGGGCTCGTCCGGATCACCAAAGAAGAAATCGTGCAGGCGATTGAGTGCCGTCGGCAGGTCTGACGCCGCGATGACGATCGTCACATTGCGACGTGATGCCGCCTGCGAGACCATGCGGAGCGGCACGCCATCGACCGCGCTGAGCAGACGACTCGCAAACGCGCGGTCGGTGGCGAGGCCGTCGCCGACGGCGCAGATCAAGGCGAGGTCGCCTTCGCTCGACACGTCGGCGAACGCCGACAGATCCTCGACGATGGCGGGCAGACGCCGACGATCGTCGATCGTCACCGACACGCTCACTTCAGAGGTGGTGACCACGTCGACCGGCGTCTTGTGCCGCTCGAACACTTCAAAGAGACGCCGCAGGAAACCGTGCGTCATGAGCATGCGCGTGGACGTGATGTTCACAACGGTGACGCCGGTCTTCGACGCGATCGCCGTCAGTGACTGCTCGCTGGCCGGCCGCGTGGCGGTGATCAGGGTGCCCGGCGCGGACGGCCGCTGCGAGTTCAGGATGCGCACGGGGATGTCGCGCGCGACGGCCGGTTGAATCGTGGCCGGATGCAGCACCTTCGCGCCGAAGTAGGCAAGCTCGGACGCTTCCGCGAACGACAGATGCGGCGCTACCTGAGGCATGTCGACGACGCGCGGGTCAGCAGTGAGCATGCCGTCGACGTCGGTCCAGATCTGAATCTCGGCTGCGCCGAGCGCAGCACCGACTATTGCACCAGTGAAATCAGATCCACCGCGGCCGAGGGTGGACGTGACGCCGCGTTCCGTGGCGCCGACGAAGCCGCCGATGACAGGGATCAGCTTCTGCGCGATCAGCGGCGTGACCGCCGCCTGCAGCGCGGCGTCTGTGCGATCGAACACCGGCGCCGCCGCCATGAACTCGTCGCTCGTGACGATGACTTTGCGCGCATCGACCCATGCGGCGGGCTGTCCGTGCGCCGTGAGCGCCGCGGCCACGATGCGGCTGCTGACCAGCTCGCCTGTCGCGGCGATCGTGTCGAACCAGCGCGGTGACACTTCGCCGAGTACGGCCAGCGCGCCGACCACCCGGTCGAGATCGTCGAACTCGCGTTCGATGGCCGCAATGACCGATTCGCGCAGCGCCGGGTCGATGACCACCGACGCGACGCCGATGTGGCGCTGTCGCAGACCGCGCACATTGGCGCGCGCCGCGTCGATGTCGCCGGCGGCGGCCTCCGCCGCGATGCCGAGCAGCCGGTCGGTGACCCCGGCCAGGGCGGAGACCACGACCACCGGCTCGGCCGTGTGGCGGACAATTTCAATGAGTCGCTCGATGGCGGCGCGGTCCTTCACAGACGTGCCGCCGAATTTCATGACGATCACAGCAGTCCCTCCGCCGCCATCAGTTCAGCGTTCAGAATCGCCGCACCCGCGGCGCCGCGGACCGTGTTGTGGCCGAGCGCCACAAACTTGTGCGTGAACACTGGGCACGGCCGTACGCGGCCCACCGACACCGTCATCCCGTCACCGAGATCCGCATCGAGTCTGGGCTGCGGACGGTTATCTTCGCTCTTCACGACCACCGGCTGCGCCGGCGCAGTGGGCAGCCCCAGTTCCTGCGGGCGGCCGCGGAACTGCGACATCGCCGCGATGACCTCGTCCACGCTCGGCCGGCCTGCGAGCTGCACCGACACGGTCATCGTGTGGCCGTCGATGACGGGCACGCGGTTCGTGTGCGCGCTGATCAGCGCTTCGAGCGGCGCGCGGCCGCCATCCGCGCCGAGGATCTTCTGCGTCTCGGTCTCGAGTTTGTCTTCTTCGCCGCCGATGTACGGCACCACGTTCCCCAGAATGTCCAGCGACGCCACTCCTGGATACCCCGCGCCCGACACCGCCTGCATCGTCGACACCACAACGGTCTTGATGTCGAAGATGCGGAGTGGCGCGAGCGCCATCGCGAGGACGACGGTGGAGCAATTCGGGTTGGTGACGATGGCGCCGGACCAGCCGCGGGCGGCGCGTTGTTCGGGGAGGAGATGGAGGTGGTCCGCATTGATTTCGGGAATCAATAGGGGCACGAGTGCGTCCATGCGGTAGTTGCGCGCGTTGGAGACGACGATGTGTCCGGCGGCGGCGAAGGCGGCTTCGACCTCGCCGGCGACTGAGGCGTCGAGTGCGGAGAAGACGACTTTGGGTCCGCGGCCGGGGACGCACGCGTCGACGGTCATGGCCGCGGCCGCGTCGGGCATCGGCGCAGCCAAGCGCCAGGGCGCGGCCTGCGCGTATTTGCGGCCTTCCGAGCGTTCGCTCGCTGCGAGCCAGGTCACGTTGAACCATGGGTGTCGCGCGAGGCGAGAGACGAACTGTTGCCCGACGACTCCTGTTGCTCCGAGTATTCCGACTTCGATCTGCCGATTCATTACCGTTGCTCCTGAAAACAAAAAACCCGCCGGGCTCTCGCCGGGCGGGTTCTGAAGATTTGACAGTTGCTTCTGCTGTCTTAGGTGTTCATCTCCGCGCCCGCATACACACGCATCCGCTTGGCCCGCTTATTGGCCCGCTTGGAATTGGACATGCGATTGGCGACGGAGAACATTGGGGAAGAGACTAACACAGGTTGGCAGCAGGAGCTCAACGGATGGTGCACCCGTTGTACTCGCAACCGGCGGAGCGCGGTGGACACGCTCGCATGATGCAGGCGCTGCCATCCATGGATCCGCTGATCGGGAATTGAGAGACCGTATTCGCGAGCGAGATCGAACGGCCCCGCATCACATGCCACGGCGGCAGTTCCCCAATGATCACCTCCGGGCCAAGTTCCACGTCATCCGGGAGTACGAACTGTCCGTCACTGGCATGCGCAGCCCGCCACTGTGAGCCGTCGGCAAACGTCACGGTCTCAAGGCCAAACACGATCACGGCCCCGGACGGAAACTCGGTCCACGGGTCGACGCGCCACAGGTCCGGGAACGTCGACACCGCCGTCCGCTGCTCGCCCGCTGGAATCCGGATCGCAAGCTCACGTGCGGCGGCGGTTCGCCTCGACGCGGGCGTCCTGACGAACGCCACGACGCTGACCCCGAGCACCGCGCGACCCGATTGGTTTCGCAGCACGGCGGAGGGCACCCGCATCGCACCCGGGTTGAGCACGATCGACAGGATCGTCAGCGGCGAGTTCAGTTGGTTCGGCGCCATCTCGAACACGACTCTGCCCTGCGACAGGGATCGGCCCGAGGTGTAAGCAAGCGTCGTCACTGCAATGGCGAGTGCGCCCAAACCAAGGACCACCCACTTCTTGCGCGATAGTTTCAGCGTGGCCGTCACGACTCTCGCAGCAGTTCGTTTGGCTGGAGGCGACCCACCCGCCATACATGAACGGCCGCGCCGCTGAACGCGCACGCGGCGATCGCGGCACACACCAGAGCGAGAATTCTGGGATCAGCGAGTGACGGCGCCATGAGAATGCTCCCCAGCGCCGTTTTTGCGAAGAACGCGACGCCCATGCCGATTGCGGCGCCCAGTCCCATGCCCGCGAACACTCGGCCGATCAATTCCAGTTGAAGTCGCCGGGGCGTGGCGCCGAGGGCCAGCCTAACGGCCATCATCCGCTGTGTCTGTGCCAGAGTCTGCGCGAGTCCACCATGCAGACCAAGACACACCAACAGCAGTGCGAGTCCTCCCACCACCGAAACAAACGCTGAAAGAAGAGTCTGAAACGCGACCTCGCGCGCCATCTGGCGTTCCATCGAGCTGAAGCCGAACACGGCGAGTTCTGGATCAATCGCGCCAACAGCTCCCGCGAGCGCGACCTCACCTTGGCGTGGGCCGGAGTTCAGACGCACCAAGAGCGTCAGTTCGAGCGCCATCAGCGGATGCTCCTGAGCAACTGGCAGGTAGAAATACGGCATCGCTGGCTGCGTCAGCCCGACGTACTTCGCGTCTTTGATGACGCCAATGATCGTGCGGGAGGACAACTCGCCGTCGAGCCGGATGGTCGCGCCGACCGCTTCACGCGGCATGCCCCACGTCCGTGCCATCGTCTCGTTGACGATTGCCACGAGCCGACCTCCCTCTGTGTCAGTCGCGTCGAAGTCTCGCCCCGCGACGATCGGGAGCCCGAGGAACTCAAAGTAGTTCGACGAGACCACGTTGTAGCCGACAAGCTGCGCGAAGGAGCCCGACGACGTTCCTTCGGGCACCACGCGTGTGCCCGCGCCGTAGGATTGCAGGGGCGGTTGACGCGCGATGGCCCATGCGGCAAGTTCAGGACGCGCCTCCAGTGCGGCGGGAAGTTGCCGCGTCAAGCCCATCGTCTTCGCGGCGCTGTATCCGAGCGACCGCGGCTCGATCTTTGCGAAATACACATCGGTGACATTCACACCTGACGGAATCGCTGCGATTCTGTGAATGGTTTGCACGAGCAGACCCATTGTGGCGACTAGCGCCACGGCCAGCGACGTCTGCAGGACCACGAAGCGTCGGCGAGATCCGGTGAACCCTCTGATGGAGGTGTGGAGCTTGGTCAGCACGTCCACTGAGGCGGAATGGGCGATGCGAATACCGGGGACCAAGACTGTGATCGCGCTGGTCAGCACGGCCAGCACCACTGCCAGCAACAGCACCGGGGGCGTGGGCCTGGCATCCACAAAGAGGCTGCTGAGCTGCTCCGGCACCAGGTACGTACCAAAGACGTGAAGCAGCGCAGCGCTAACCGGCCAGGCCAGAATCAGCGACAACATCGCGAGCACAGCGGCGTCCAGCATCAGCGCTCGGACGAGTTGACCGCGAGACGATCCCAGCGCGAGTCTGACTGCGAACTCGCGCTGCCGCGCCAGGTAGTTCGCATAGGTCACGCTGGCGGCATTGACGATTGCGATCACGGCCAGCAAGGCCACTGCGGTCTGCATGATCGCGGACATCGCGAGAAACCCGGACCGGTCTCCGGTTTGGACGCCCACCACACTCAGGAGCTCAGCACGGTAACCCTCGCCGAGCCGAACGCTGAGCTCAGATTCGGCAGCCGCCTGCGTCTCGCCAGCATGCAGCCGCGCGATCAAGCCGAGCAGCGCCTGATCGGCAGAGTGGTTGGCGGCTCCGGCCACCTGAGCGAAGTCTCGAAGCAGAATCCACACATCACCCGGGCGCGGGTCGAGCCCGTCGAACTGTCGTGGCACGACGCCCGCAATCGTGGTCCACACGCCGTTGACCCAGAGGCTGTCGCCGACGTCGAGATTCTGGGTTCCAACCTTCGCGATGAGCCGTTCGCTGATCACGCTGCGAATGCCGGGCGAGGATGGCCGGGAAGCGGCAAGGATCTGCCCCGTCAGCGGCCTGACCCCGAGCAGGGTGAAGTAGTTGGCGTCGACGTACATGATCGAGGCCCGGACGGCTGCGGCAGAGGCGCGCGCGTTGCCCCACAACTGGAGGGACGCGGAGACGTCGGCGGTCTTCAGTGGCGACTGCGTGAGGGCGTCGTACATGCGCTCACTCACACGACCGCCAGGCGCGTCAACTGATTGGGCCCGGACGGTAAAGAGCGTCGAGGGATCCGCAACGAGATTCGGGGGCGCGGCCAGCACGCGGTGAGCCACGACGAAGACCGCGATGTTGGCGCCCAGGCCCACAGTCAGCGTCAGCACGGCTGCGGCGCTCACCTGGCGCAGCGCACGAATCAGCATTACCGTCGCGCCCCACTGGGCGACATCGCGAGTGTGTCGGCGGCATCGTTGATCCAGTCGCGCAGTTCCTGGAGACCGACCCGCCGCAACCTCACCGCTTCCTGTTGAACCTCGATGAAGACGCCCTGGTTGTTCAGCGACCGATCAACCACAAGGACCTGCGGTGTGGCGGCCGGGCCGCGCAAGTCCGAGAACACGTACTTCATGACGCCGATATTGGCCCAGCTGCGGCCAGACATGATTTCATCAAACGGGCCGATCTTGGCCAGGTGCTCCAACCCTGCCGAGACGTCGCCATCCTTGGCGATCCCCACTGTGACGAAGCGCCGCCCGTCGCGAACGGCGCTTTCGCGAACTCGATCCCGAACAGTCGCCACCATCGCAGGCATGTCCTTGTCGTTTGAAGGGCCGCAGCTCGCCGATCCAATGTATATCAGCAACCGCTCATTCGCTGTGTTGGTGTCCGGATACACAACAGTCGCTCTGGGGGCTGAATTGAACGGCACGAGCTGCAGGTAGCCGGCACCGAGTGATACGCCAAACAGCGCTACTGCCCACATGATTCCGGATCGGCCAACGCGTCGCAGTCGTTCAGCGATTGAGCTCATAGACAGCCACCGTGGTCGGATCGGAAACGGATGTTGTGTACAGCCTGGGCCAACTGGCGGCGAGAACGAGGGGTAGTTCGGAAATGACGAACGCGCCGCGCCCAGTGGTGGCCGACAGCACCACGCTGTGCACTGTCGCGTGCATCTGGTCCACAGCGGACTTCTGAACACGCACGAACTGGAATAGCACGAGCTCGTCCGTCAGATAGGTCAGCGACGCGGGCGTGTCGTTGATCGCGTCACGCTCATGGCGCACAGAGTCCTGACCGCTCGGGGTGTGCCCGAACGCCACTCGATTGAGGCGCATCTTTGTGATCTCGGTTGTCCAGAGCAGCTTGCCGTCGCGTGAATAGCCTTGAACAAATGGAAACGCATTCGTCACCGTCACGATGACCGGCCGGCCAGGTCCGCACGCCACGAGTCCAGCAGACATCGACGGCCGGACGATCGCTGACCAGTGCTTGTACGAGGAGCTGTATCGCCGCGTGATTTCTCCGTCGAGGGCGTATTCATGCACGTCGCTGCCGTCAGCAAAGGCTCCGCGAACAACGACACGATCTCCCAGGGAGCATGCGGCAGAGACGATTCCTTCCGTCGGAATCGTCCCAGCGGGCGCCCACCCTTGTTGGGCCTCCTTGAAGAGCTTGATCGTCGACGACCAGTCACCGACAAACCACACACCCGCGTTGTGTCGCGCCAGCGACGTGGGGGTCAGGAGCCGGAAGTCAGGTTTGAGGTTTCGCGGCAGCACCGACCGCCCGAGGCCAGCCTCGGCGAAGTGAGAGACCTCACCGATGCGCTTGTCCACCGCAAGAAAACCGCCGTCCGGTAGTACGGCGATTGCCGCCGCCTGGCGAAACTCGCTGCCACCATCGTCGTTTCGGAGGCGGACCGAGGAGATCTTGCGAAGATCGCTCCACCGGCCACGCCCCTCAAGATCGTCGTCTCCACCTGGCGCGCCCCGCACGATCGTCGCCGTAATGGGCACGGCCGGTCGATCAGCGTCGCCGTTCAGCACGACGAAATCCGACGCTCCGGCACCGGCACGACATCCGGCGAGCCAGATCGCGAGTGACAAGGCAATGCCGGGGCCGAGGACCCATTGTCCTCGACCCCGAACCTGACCGAACACACAGAGGGAATGGCTCACTGGGCAACCGGGCAGTCGTTGTGGTAGCAGAACTCCTGGGGCCAAGTTCCGTACATGACGCAGTAGGTCGACACATTCGACGCGTAACACGAACTCCAGAACCAGCCGTTGTCGCAGAGATTCTTCTCGCAGAACCCCTGCGCTTTCACCGGCGTGGGCGCGAGTGCCCCGCCGATCCCGAAGCCAAGCGTGGCCACCAACAGGCCGCCGCCGAGCCGCAACGCAATCAGTCTCTTTCTCATCGCGAGTCCTTCTCCCGGAACACAGCTGCGGCCTGAATGGACGCACCGGTCCCGCAGGCGATGAGAATCCGTCATGCGCAATCCGGCCTCAATATCAAAGAACTCACAAATCGTGCCTTTCTGCTCACGAAACGTGACATCGAGCTGCTGTCAGCGCTTGAGCAGCCGCCGAATCTCGGTCGGGACCCGGCCGAACAGTCGTCGGCATTCCTCGACGCTCTGGCGGCCGTACCGGTAGCCGGCCGCGTCCGCACAGTGACCGATGTCGTCGTGCGTGTTCACCAATCCACCGACGAACCGCGTGCCGCGCGCGACACATCGGCATTCCGTCGGGCCATGTCCCGTATGTGTCTTGAGCAACTCCCGGATCGCCCTGACCGACATGCCGCCCGCCGCAGAGAGCGCCGCATTGCTGGCAACGGGCCCCGAGGCCAATACCGCCAGTATTCGGTCCACATCCGGATGCCCGACGAGCGGCGGTGTGTTCAATGCGTCGACCAGGCGCAACCGGTCCGGCACCACGGCGCGCCTGGAGAGCACCACGCACTCGCGGCTGAGCGCGACCGACTGAAATAGCGTCAACGCCGGATGCCCGATGGCTCGAAACAGGACTGCCGAACACCGATCAGCCGCATCGGGCCGTGAGAGATCAATTGCGCCCAAGTCCTCGCGCACACGAGCGATCGGATCGGCTGAGGTTCTCAGCGCTGCTGCCGCTGCTTGACACGCCTCGACGATTGGTCGTGGGTCGGCACCCTTTTCGAGCACCGCGGCCGGGTGCAATTCGCCGGCCTCGCAACCATGTTCGAACGTTGGAAAGGCCGTCATCACCACGAACGGAGTATCAATGCCGCGCCGCCGCATCTCTCGCGCGACGTCGAGGCCATCCTGATTGGGCCGACCGCCGCCCTGTTTCAAGACGATGTCGAGCAGCACGACCGAATAGGGCCGGAGCAACAGCGCGCCGACCGCCGCCGACACGGAGGTCACCCAATCCACACGGAATCCCACGCGATCGAGCCGCCCAAGCAGCAGCGTCGCTACTTGCGGCTCGTCTTCGACCAGAAGACAGTCCACGGACCTTCGCCTTCCGTCGGCGTGTAGGGGCACGCGCGACTCCTGATGGGTCGAACCGGGTGGAGGGTAGCACATCATCAGCAGGGCCGCGACATCAACCACACATGCGGAGCGGCGCGAGTGCCATCTCCGATAGTCTCGACCCCGTCTCATCCTTGAGCTTCAAATCGAGGGTGAACCACTGTTGACCGCAATCTCGAGTTGGGAATCAATCGACCTTCAGAGCCACCATCGGATCGATGCGGGAAGCTCGCACGACAGGTCCGAGGACGGCGACGGACGTCGCGAGCACTACGCCAAGTGCCGCAGCGAACCACCAGCCCGACGGAACAGAAGTGACGCCGTAGAGGAGCGAACCGATGGCCTTGGCGCTAAGCAGCGCAAGGCCGCCGCCAGCAGCGAGCCCGATGACGATAGGCCTCAGGTGCCGCACCAGAAGTAGACGTACGACCTCTCGTGCAGAGGATCCGAGCGCGATCCGGACGGCTATCTCGTGCCGCCGCTGGGCAACGCTCGCCGATGCCGTACCGAAGGCGCCAACCACGGCGATGAGCAATGCCGACCCACCGAAGCCACCAAGGAGCCACGCGCTCAATCTCCGCGCAGCGATGGATTGAGAAACACGGTCATCTACCGAGTCGGCTCTCGCGATCGAAATCTGATAGCCGGCCGCCTCCGCAGTTTCCAGCACGGCGCTTTGGGCGAGTCTGGTAGACGGAGCGCGAACGAAGAGATTTGCCGAGTTGCTCACGCTTCGCGCACCTCGAAGAGCCAGCGAGTGATAGATTTCGCCTTGAGCGGGCAAATCACGAGCGGCGAGCCTGACATCCGGAACAACGCCGACAACTTCAATTGTCGCCTCGCGACCCGACAGTGTTTGACCGATCGCCGGCGTGCCTGGCCAATAGGTTTTCGCGACAAGCTCACTCACAACGGCGGTCGGTTGGCCCGTCAGCAGTTCTTGGTCGGTCGGCAGGCGCCCCTGACTTGCCTTGATTCCGGTCGCGTTGAAATATCCAACAGAGACCGGTAAGTCTTGCGTGAGACCACGAACGTCAGCGCCAGGTGGCAAGCGGAAGGCTGAGCCTGTCAGGGCTCGTTCCATGTAGAGGCCGCCCATGATTCCGGCGGAAATTCCCGCGCGTGCATTTAGGCTCGACACCATCACCTGCGCCACGTCCGGCCGCGCCCCGTCTGGCACGCGGTCGAAGTCAACAACGAAAACCGCCAAGCCCTGTGACGCGATGCCGAGCTCCTCTCCGAAGACTCGTCCGAGGCTGCCGATGACGAGCAGACCGCCGAGCACTAGAACAAATGCCAACGCTGCTTGAATCGACGATTGGACTTGCTCAAGCAGATTCCTCGATGCCGTGACTCGTCCCAGACTCACATTCCTGGCCCTGAGATGGGAGGCCGCCAAGAACTGCGAAACGCACAGAAGTCCAAGAACCGTAAGTTGAATCGCGATTAGAAAGACGACGGTTCGCAGGGTGAGTCCGCCGTCCTGAAGCACACGCCCCTCTGAAGGCATCAACGACTCAAGAAGCGGGAGTGCATATGCCGTCAGAAGGAGGCTCACGAGTCCGGTCATCACTACGAGAACAAGCGTCTCCGAGCCAATCAGGCGGGCCACATGCCACGCTGACGCACCGAGCGCACGCATCGTAGCGATCTCCTCGCCCCGAGCGCGGATTCTCACTCGAAACAGAACAACGAGATTGCCAACGCCCAAGAACAGAAGTAGTCCGGCGGCCACACCCGCCGCTTGTAAGAATGGTCGGAACCTTCGAGTCAACGAACGGCGGAGGTCAGTCAGGCGAGGCGTCGGCGAGTTTGGGAACGCCTTCCACGAAGCAGACAGGCGGGCCTCAACCTCTGACAGAGGAACTCCGGAAGGTTTTCGAAGAATAGACCTGAGCCCTCTCGCACTCTCAAAGCCCGGCGCAATCACCAGAGGTGTCAGCAGATCAACATGGCCTGAGCTGTCAGGAAAGACAAAACTCGCGGGTAGCACACCAATAACCATGACGGCACCGGTCGCGCCGTCCTCGGATCGGAGCACGAATGGCGTCGGATTGTCCATCTGTCGCTGTGCGCGAGACCACACTTCCTGGGTCACAAACGCCGGCGTCGGTTGGCCAGGCTGAGAGAACATTTCGAGCGAACCGTAGGCCAGCCCAACTCCCAGCGTCTGCAGGAACGATGATGTTGTTTCGGCAACGGTCACCGAGCCGATTCCAGCAAGACGTCTGGTTCCCGAATATCGAAAAGCCGCGATGTTCTGCTCGCCGAATACTTGCGCCGTTGCACGGACCTCACGCGCGGCGAGGGTCAATGACTGACTCTGGATTCGGGATTCAACTTGAAAGAGGTTGTCGGCCTGAGCGTACGGAAGGGGTCGAAGAAGAGCGCCGTCGAGCATTGCGAACGTGAGTGTCGACAGAGACAGCGCGCAGACAAGCAGCGCCGTTGCCGAAATCGCCCAACCCGGCATTCGGCGGAGAGAACGAAGGGCTCGCAACATGGGTTGATGACTCCTGACTATTGTCGCCCAACGTTCAGCCGGCCCCTTTGTAGAGGCCGGCTGGCATTCTACCCCTCGCGGTTACAGTCGAGCCACTTGCATGTGCCCTGAGTGGAGATATTGCACATGTTGTTGGCGTCGTAGCAGAACCCGTCGTCGAAGCACATCGAGAACGCTTCGCACTGCTTGGGCGTGTTGTTGCAGCAAGTGCGAGCGTGGGCGCTGCTGGCTACGCCAAGAAATGCAACGAGAGCCACGCCCATGACCGTCAGACTTCCGAGTGTTGATCGTTTCATGTTCCTCCAACTGTCGGTCGGCCTTGTTAACGCGTCGCAGTCACCCACTTGCCACCACTGACACACTCGACTCGACGGCCGTCCACGGTGCCGACATACCCTGGACTGAACCTCTTCTTCGCCTTGTCATAGCAGTACGGGGCCTGAAGCTCGGGAGCCGCCCGAAGGCCCGGCAACGGACCACCGATCGCTGCTTCGACGACTTGAGCCAACTGGCCCTCATATGCGCCTCGCCAACTTTGTAAGATCACGCCGTCGGTGGACACAAGCAACGTCTGGGGACTGGCTCTCAACTTGAAGTCGGCTTTAGTTCCCGTCGCGGGTTCCGCGATCATTGTCATCGGAGTATCGCCCGCCGCCTCTCGCATCCGTTTCAGGAGCTCAGGCGTGCCGTTTGGAGCCAACGAAACCACCACGACTCGCCACCTATTGGCGACCGCGCGAGCGACTGCCGCGAAGTTGTCCTCATTGCGGGAACACCATTCGCAAGTCGGCGTGATTGCGTAGAGCAGCGTGGGGCGAATGCTATTCTTGAATTCAACAACGACCTCCTCGCCCGTGGCAGTCTTTCCCTTCAACGCGGGGACGGAGTCACCCTCGTTTAGGAAACTCTCGCTGCGGGACGTCAACGTCGCCGGCGGCGCTTCCCTCGGAGCGCGAAGCTCTACACCCAGCCAGACGTTGAAACCAAGCGAAACGGCCAGCGCGGCATTTGCAAGCCCGGCCGGTGAAAGAACGAAGGCTCGCACGCTCATTTGCTGACTCCCGGCAGGCGGACACCGAAAAAGTCCTCGACTTCTTTTTGGGAGCCGTCGAACGCTCCTGCCCACACGGCTTCGACCATGCCATCGCGCGACAGCGCAAGTAGCGTCGGGGTGCCAGCGATTGTGACTGTCCTCGATCCAGAAAGCACGATCGGTAGCGCTTCCGATCCACTCCAGGCTGGGCGCACTTTGTCGTAGTAAGGGCCGAAGCCACGACCTAGCACTGAGGCAACGACCACGCGGTACTTACTCGCCTGCGTCCTTACCAATTCAGCGAAGTTGGCTTCGTTTCGCCTGCACCAGCCGCACTCCGGTGACATCACGTACACCAAGGTTGGTCTTGAATCGGGAAACGCTATGCGGACTGGGCGCCCGTCAATGCCAGTTCCTTCGATCTGGGGAATGCGATCCTTGGGTGCCGTCACAGCAACTGAAACGTTGCCGGTGTCATAGCTTCGTGTTAACACCGCAGCGCCGAGGCCGGCATTGACCACCACGGACGCAGCAAGAAACAGTTTGGTCGTCAGGCTGATGCCGTCTCGTGGAGTCGAAGGGTCAATCATCGCGGTTCCTTTGGCAGCGTGATGCCGAAGAAGCTCTCGATGGCTTCCGGTTGCGCGGACATGCTGTCGGCAACGTAAGCGCCCATGAAGTTCCGGAGCACAGTGGCCCTGTTGCTAATGACGAGCGTCTGCGGATAGCCGCCAAGCATCATGGTTTGCTTCATATCAGGCGGAATCGCGGTGATTGCCACGAAAGGCTCGCTCAGCCCGACGCTGATTTTGTCCATATATTGGGTGAATTGCGGCTCGTTCGGCGACAGGAGAAGCCACGCATAGCGCTTTCCGGCCTGCCGCATAAGGCTCGAAAACCGTCGTTCGTTGTCCACCACGAACGGGCTAAACGGGGAGATGACATAGACGACCGTGGGCTTTGATTGGGCCAGGAAACTGAATTCTGCCTGCTGGCCGGCCCGGTCAACGCCGGTGATCGTTGAAGGCACCCGGTCGTTTGTCGCCAGCAAGAACTTGCGTCCCTCTGGCGTCGCCTGTCGCTGTGACGCGACTAACGTGCTGCAAGCAAGGACCGCCAGCACGAGCGCGGCAACGCCCTTCAAAGTATGAGAATTCACAAAACGCCTCGCACCTCTCTCGCTGCCCCTACTTGCTATCGGGCTGCGGACACACTGGCGCCGTTCCGATGGGCATCCAGTAGCACAGGCTCGAACCGCAGATCTGGCAACGGAAACCCTGAAGGGCAAACCCTTCATCAAAACACGCTCCCTGCCACTCGCACTGAGTCGTGCCCGGGCAGCAGTCACCATGCGGTGCGCCAGGCGTGGCGGAAACCGCCACGATCTGCGCAAAGACGGCTATGGCGAAGATGACCTGCGCGAAGGTCAGCAACGTACCGCGACGAATGTGAAGTTTCTGCATGAACCCTCCAACGAGAAGCGCGTGGGCCACCATTCGCGAGTCGATCTTGCGTCACATTGAACAGCTAGTGTCGGCCCGCGTGCCTAGCCAGTCAATGTCGATCAATTAGTTTTGTGTCCGCTCGACCAATCCCTCAGCGGTTCCGCGTTCGCCACGATGAGAATGCCCTGCGATCAGCGGGGGTGTCGATATCGAAGAACTCACGAATCGCGCCTTTCTGCTCACGAAATCGACATAAGAGCGTCGTCAGCGCTTGAGCAGCGTCCGGGCCGGGTTGGACCATTTTCGCACCCGTCGAAGAATGGTCTGGACCATTTTGCGATCCTCGCGATAACGGTCCAGTTGCTGTGGACCGCACGGCCGGCACAGTGATATCGCGATATCATCCACCCGAGGTGCGGGATGGCACAGCTGGTGGTCCGGAACATCGAGGCTGACGTGAAAGTGCGCCTGCAACGGCGGGCGAAGCGGCTCGGACGAAGCATGGAGGATGAAGTGCGACACATCCTGCGTCACGCCGTGGTGAGCGAAGACCGGTCGGTGCAGAAGCTGGGCACGCGCATCGCCGAGCGATTTCGACACGCGGGCGCCGAACTCACAATCCCGGAACTCGAGGGGCGTGCCGCGCGCGCCGCCAAGTTCGATGACGAGTGACCGATGATCATCCTCGACACGAACGTGATCTCGGCCCTCATGCAGTCAGCGCCGGACCCGCGGGTGGTGGCGTGGCTCGACCGTCAACCGGCCGAGTCGATCTGGACGACCAGCATCACCGTCTTTGAACTCCGCTTCGGGCTTGCCGCCCTGCCCGCCGGACGTCGTCGTCGTTCGCTGGAACAGTCGCTGGTGTTGCTCCTGCACGACGACCTGGAGAACCGTGTGCTCGACTTCGACAGCGCTGCGGCGGTCGCCGCCGCATCATTGGCCGCCAAGCGTCAGCGCGCAGGCCGGCCGGTAGATATGCGCGACATGCAAATCGCCGGCATCGCCATCGCCCGCCACGCCACGCTCGCCACGCTCGCCACGCGCAACATGAAGCACTTCAAAGACAGCGGCGTGCCGCTCGTCAATCCCTGGGCGGCCTAGGCGGATCAACGCTGCTCCTTGCTCAGCAGCTGCTTCTTGACCGACGTCCCCCACCGATACCCCGCCAGGCCTCCATCCGCACGCACCACGCGATGACAGGGAACAACGAGTGCGACAGGGTTGGTCGCGCAGGCACGAGCCACAGCGCGCACCGAGGTCGGCGAGCCGATGGCGCGGGCGATGTCTGAGTACGACCGCGTCTGACCGCGCGGGATGCGCGTCAGCGCGCGCCACACCCGCCACTGAAACGCGGTGCCGCGAATGTCGATGGGCAACTCGGGCGGCAGCGGCTTGGCGGCGGCCACGGCCTGCGCCGCAGCGAGCAGCGGCCGTAACGCGCGTGTGGGCCGCGCCTCAATTGACGCGAGCGGAAACTCCTCCCGCAACGCGCGCTGCATGGCCGCGTCGTCGCCAACTTGAACGAAGCAGAGCCCGCGCTCTGTCGCCGCGACCATCACGTGACCAATCGGCGACGCGCCCGACATCCAGCGAATGCTCGCGCCCTTGCCGCCGCGGCCGTACGTCGCCGGCGTCATGCCCGGCAACCGGATTGCGTCATACACGCGGCTCGGCGACCCGAACCCAGCGCTGTAGATCGCGTCAGTGACGCGCTCCCCTGTTTTCACGTTGTCGAGAAACCGCTGACGCCGGCAAGCAACGACGTAGTCTCGTGGCGAGAGACCAAGAACCGCGCGAAACGCGCGCTGAAGACGCACGGGCGTGGTGCCGCCGGCCTTGGCGAGGCGCGCGCTCGTCCAGGCAACGTCCGGACGCGCGAGCACCGCCGCGCAAGCGGACTGGACAGCTTCCTTCGCGGAGGGAACGCCGGCGGCCATCGTGGACATCATCATGTCTCAGACGATAGCCGTGGCGAGGTCATGGGGACTATCCGGATTGCGACGGGGATAGAGACAAGGGCAAAGGGCAGAGGGCAGAGGGCAAAGGCGAGGGAAGAGGTGGAAGGGAAGAGGAGGCACAAGGGGCAAGGAACACGAGTCGCAACCTTCAGCCCTTTCCCGTCCTGTGACCTCTCCCCTTTCCCCTCGCCTTTGCCCTTTGCCCTCTGCCCTTTGCCCTTGTCAGGAACAAGGTCCGCCCCT
>CAYHEX010000003.1:0-44251 GCA_964355365.1 uncultured Solibacteraceae bacterium
ATGGAGGAGCGAGAACGAATGAGCCGGAGGTTCAAGTGGCTCTTTCGTTCTCGCTCTTCCATGTGACGGCAAGCCCGGCGTAGCCGGGCCGCCAGGCCCTCAGCGTGCAGCTCCATGGCCCTCCACGGATCTCCATGGTGAACTCTCCTTCGCGGCCGACGGCGCCGACGGCATTCCCTCGATGCTGCAGGCGTACGTCGTGCCGTGGATGGTGCCGGGGGTAGCTGGCTATCGCGGAGCTGATTAGCTGGCTCTTGGACTTCTATCAGAACCTGAGCGCGATGCCGGCTGACGCGACGGTGTCGGTGCGCTTGAATGACGAGGGCGGTTTGTTGACGTGGCGCAGCACGTGCGAGAGCTTCAATGACACGCGGGAGTTGATCGCGGCGGCGAGCGAGGCGGTGTGGGCGAGGCGCCAGTCGTCGGCGCGATCGAGGGCGACATCCGCGCGAAAGTCGTCGCGGAACTCCGAGCCGTTCGCGAACTTCCGAACGTACGACCAGCCGGAATTGAGGACCGCCGTGTCGATCACTGCGACAGACACGCCGGCCGCCGTCACGCGCCGCTCGCGCGCCGCACCCACGCCACCGAACACGAGTAACGTGCGCACGCCTTTCGCGTCGCCGGCCACCTTGAACTGCAAACCCACCGTGGCGGAGTTGCGCGACGACACGCCGGCGAGCCGATCGAGCAACAGATCGTACTGCGCGAAGAGAAACGCCCGTCCGGCCGGATGCTCGACGCGCGACAGGTAGGTCAGCTGTCGCGCCGTCAGCACCCCACGCGCTTCGGACCGCACGAACGCCAATCGATTGCGGATACCGAACCCGTCAGGGCGCACCCAGACGTCGGCGACGCTGCCGAGTGTCTGCGTGCGACTGTTGCCGGTCGCGTTGACGAAGTTGAGATCGGCGCGCGCATCGACGATGTCGCGCTTGGGTGGCGCCGCGGCCGGTGTCTGAGCCGCCGCTGTGGCGGCCCACGCCAGGCACGCCAGACCGATCACTGTGCGGATCATCGGGTGGGATTGTATACGGACGGGCGGGTGCCAGCTGGTTATCGCTGAGCTCGTCAGCGGTCGGTCTCGTCCCAGATCTTGTGCTGGTGCGTTTCGACGAGCAGCAGTGAGCCCACCACGAACGTGATGAGCGCGACGCCGATCGGATAGTAGAGGCCGGCGTAGATGTTGCCGGTGCGCGCGATGATCGAGAGGCCGATGAGCGGCAGCAGGCCGCCGAAGACGCCGTTGCCGATGTGATACGGCAGCGACAACGCGGTGTAACGGATCTTGGCCGGAAACGCCTCGACCAGATACGCCGCGATCGGCCCGTAGACCATCGTCACGAACACGAGCTGAATAAAGATGAGGCCGACCAGTTGCCAGGCGGCCGGCGTCGACGCGAGTTCGCCGAGGCTGTGAAAGGTCAGCACTTCCTGCGCGGGCGTGAGCTGACCGTTCACGATCGTCTGCGGCGTGAGGCTGATCGCGCCGGTCACGGGATTGCGTTGCGAGATCGCTGAGACGACGCCCGACCCCGCCGCCTGCTGCATGGCGTGGTAGATCGGGATGTACGACAGCGCCGCGAGCAGGCAGCCCGCCATCATCAGGCGCTTGCGTCCGAAGCGATCGGAGAAGGCCCCCATCACGATGAAGAGCGGCATCCCCAGCAGCAGCGCCGCCGCCACGATGTAGTTGGCGGACGTGGTGTGCACTTTGAGAATCGTCTGCAGGTAGAACAGCGCATAGAACTGCCCCGTGTACCAGACCACGCCCTGCCCCGCCGTCGCGCCGAACAGCGAGATCAGCACGCGACGCAGGTTGGTCCACTCCGTGAAGGCTTCTGCGAGCGGCCGCGTTGAGCGCATGCCGGTGGCCTTGAGGTGTTCGAAGATCGGCGACTCCTTCATGCGCAGCCGGATGTACAGCGAGATCCCGACAAGGACAATGGACACCAGGAAGGGGATGCGCCAGCCCCAGATCTTGAACGCCTCAGGGCCGAGCCAGTTCTGCACGAAGAGCGTAACGAGGAGCGACAGGAACAGGCCGAGCGTGGCCGTCACCTGAATGAAGCTCGTGTAGTAGCCACGTTTGCCGTCGGGCACGTGCTCGGCCACATACACTGCCGCGCCACCGTACTCGCCGCCGAGGGCCAGCCCCTGGAGGATGCGCACGATCAGCAGGATCGCCGGCGCCGCAAACCCGATCGTCGCGTACGTCGGCAGCACGCCCACCACCGCCGTCGCACCGCCCATGATGATGAGGGTGACCAGAAACGCGTACTTGCGGCCGACCATGTCACCGATCCGGCCGAACACCAGCGCGCCGAATGGCCGGACGACGAAGCCAACCGCGAACGTGGACAGGTAGGCGATCAGCGCAAGCGTGTCGTTGCCTTTCGGGTAGAACAGCGGCGCGATGATCGTCGCCAGGCTCCCGAAGATGTAGAAGTCGTACCACTCGATCATGGTGCCGACGGCCGACGCCGCGATGACGTTCCGGAAACGCGTATGTTGATGGGGGTGCACGGCGGGTAGCGTAGCCGAAAACACCTCCCACCTTGGTGGGATTCTCAGGTCCGCCCGGCCTTCGTAAGATCGTCGGCATGAACCCACAGACCACCGCGCTCATCCTGGTCGGCTACCAGAATGACTATTTTGCCCAGAACGGCATTCTCCGAGGCGTGATCGAAGAACCGAACCGCGTCGACAGCGTGCTCGCCAGCTCGCTCGCCTTCATCACCACGATGGCGCCGACGGAGATGACCATCATCGCCACGCCCATCGTGCTCGAACCCGAGTACCGCGCGCTCGCCAACTCCGTGGGCATCCTCGACACGATCAAGCACTCCGGCGCCTTCAAGGCGGGCACGGCCGGCGCGGACACGATCCCGGAACTGGCCGCGTTCGGCGACCGCGTGACGTACGTGACGGGCAAGGTCGGCTTCAACGCGTTCTCGAACACCACACTGGACGCCGTGCTCAAAGCGAAGGGCATCAAGGACGTCTTCGTCGCCGGCATGGTCACGTCGCTCTGCATCGACTCGACCGGCCGCGCCGCCTACGAACGCGGCTACAGCGTGAAGATCCTCTCGGACTGCTGCTCGGCGCGCACGCGCTCCGAACAGGACTTCTTCTGCCAGAACATCTTCCCGCTCTACGGCGGCGTGCTGAACAACGCGCAGGCGATTGAACAGCTGTCGCTCGTGACGGCCTAGTTCCATCGGCATCATGCGCCCCTCCGCCAGCCACGACGACGCACTGCTCGCCACGGATCTGCACGTCGAGGCCACGTATCGGTTAACCGAAGCGTTGGTCGAGGCCGAGAACCGGATGCGGCGGCGCGTCGAGTTGCTGTCGGAAGTGGTCTTCGAAACGGACGCGTCCGGCGCGCTCGTGTTTCTCAACAGCGCGTGGGCCAGGATCCTCGGCCGGCCAACGGCCGAGTGCCTCGGGCACACGCTGTGCTGCTTCGCCGCCGAGATGGATCGCGATCGGTGCGTGCTGGCCATGGGGTCGCCGGCGGATCGCGAGGCGGCGCCCCCCCGCCTTCGCCTGCTCCGTGCCGACGGCAGCGCCGCCTGGTTCGAGTTGTCGGCGTCGCATCTGGCCGACGGCGGCGTGGTCGGCGCCCTGCACGACATCACCAACGAGAAACTCGCGCAGGACGAGCTCGCGAAGCTCTCCCTCGTCGCGAGCTACACCGACAACCTCGTCATCATCACCGACCGCGACGGGCGCACCGAGTGGGTGAATCAGGCCTTCATCAACCGGACCGGCTACACGCTTTCCGACATGATCGGCCGCAAACCCGGCGACCTCCTGCAGGGGCCGGACACCGACACCTCGACCGTTGCCCGCATCGGCGCGCTGCTCGCCGAAGGCCGGTCCTTCAAAGCCGAGCTGCTCAACTACACGAAGGCCGGCGAATCGTATTGGGTCTCGTTCCAGATCACGCCGATCCGCAACGCGGACGGCCGCGTGGAGCGCTTCGTGTCGATCCAGACGGATTCCACGGAGTTGCGCCGCACGCAGCGTGAGCTCGAGACCGCCAAAGAACACGCCGAGTCCGCCAGCGACGCCAAGACCCAGTTTCTGGCGACGATCAGCCATGAGATGCGCACGCCCCTGAATGTCATTCTGGGGTCCACGGACATCGCGCTCGACGGCGCGGGCACGGACGACGACGTGCAGCCGCATCTCGAGCGCATCAACGCCAACGCGGAGATCCTGCTGCGTCTCATCAGCGACATGCTCGACGTGTCGAAGATCGAAGCCGGCCAGTTCGACTTCGAGCGCATCCCGGTCAAGCTGCGCGCCTGTCTGCAGCGCGCGGTATCGCCGATCGCGGACCGCGCGCGCGCGAAGGGCCTGGATTTCCGGCTGACGGTCGGTGAATCGCTACCGGCCCAGATCATGGGCGACCCGGATCGCCTGCGGCAAATCGTGACGAACCTCGCCGAGAATGCGATCAAGTTCACCGACGCCGGCTACGTGCGCATCGACGCGTCGCGCCTCGATGCGGGCTCGAACGACAGCCCCTGCCTCGAAATTCGTGTGGTCGACTCCGGCTCCGGCATTTCGCCCGACGCGCAGGCACGGATCTTCAAGCGTTTCGAACAGGGCGACAGTTCGACCACGCGCCGCAAGGGCGGCGCCGGACTGGGCCTCAACATCGTCAAGTCTTTGGTCGAGGCGCTCGGCGGCCATGTGAGCGTGCGGAGCGCGGTCGGCGCCGGCGCCGACTTCCGCGTGGTGCTGCCGCTCGAAGCCGCCCTCGAGACACCGGCGCGCGCGTCGAACGACGGCGACGCGCGACCCGGGGCGGGCACGCCGATGGCGGCGCGGCCCGCGACCGTGCTCATCGCGGAAGACACGGACGCGAACTTCCTCATCCTCGATTTTTTCCTCACGAAGGCCGGCTACACCGTGAAGCGCGCGTCGACCGGCGTCGACGCCGTGAGGGCGTCGCGGAGTGCGGATCTGGTCCTGATGGACATCGAGATGCCGGAGATCGACGGCCTCGAGGCGACGCGGCGGATCCGCCGCCACGAGGCCACGTCCGGCCGTCAGCCCGTGCCGATTCTCGCCCTGACCGCGCACGCGGTGCAGGGATACCGCGAGCGCTGTCTGTCAGCGGGGTGCTCGGGCTATCTGTCGAAGCCGATCCGCAAACACGCGCTGCTCGACGCCGTGGCCGCAGCACTCGAGAACGTGCGAGGGGGCGACGCGGACATCGTGCGTGTCAGCGCCGAACTCGCGCATCTGGCGCCGACGTTCGTCGCGCACTGCCGCACCGAGCACGGAAGACTGCGCGCCGCGGTGGCGGCGGGCGACTGGATGACCGCCGAGCGCGTGGGCCACAGCCTCAAGGGCGCCGGCCCGTCGATCGGCTTCGACGAAGTCGGCCGGTTGGGCTGCGATATCGAAGCGGCCGCGCGCGCGGAACATGGGGGCGACGTTCTGCGCGCGCTCAACCGACTCACGATCCATCTCGATCGCGCGCACATCGTCTGCGTCGCGCAGTAGCACCCAAGTGAAGCCGCCCTCGATCACCCGGCCCTGAGTGCACGCCCGGGCATCGGACGACCGTGCGGACCACGTCGAGTTCGCGTGCGTGTCGCATAGCGAAAACCGGCTATCCGGCTCGCGCATACACCCTATTGGCGCCGTAGTCGCCGAAACCAACACTCGTATCAATTCGGATGCTGTCCACTGTATTTCGCAGAACGTCGCTCTCAACGAAAGTGGGGCTGCTTTCGCTCACCTTGTGCTTCATCAGCGTGTTGGTGCTGGCCAAGTATGCCCAGGGAAAACTGACCGCGGACCTCACGCGAACCACCGGCGCGCAGTTGGCCTCTGCCGCAGCGTACGCCGCGCAAGACGTCAGCCTGGACCTTGCCACCCAATTGACCGCCATTCAGTCGAGCGCACGCCTGATCGTCGCCGACGACCTCAGCGGGTCGCTCCGCGACCATTCACGGGCCATGCAGGCGCTCTTCGACACCGGCTTCGTGGCCGTCATGGCAAACGGGGCCGTCACCTACCCGCCGTCACCCAACCCCGCGTCGGAGGGCCTGGCGTGGGCGGAACTCGAGAGCGTGCGCGCCGCCCTGTCCGGAGTTGGCAGCCCCATCGGTCTGATCGATCTCGCCTCTGGACCGAACCGGAAGGCGATCGCGTTCGCCGCCGCCATTCGCGACAACGACCACCGGATCGTCGGCGCGCTTGTCGGCCTCTCGTCCTCAACGGAATCACACGTATTCAACCCATTGCTCCAGAAGGCCTACGGTCAGGCCGGCGTTTTCGTGATCCTGGACCAGGCACGCGGTCTGCTCGGCGAACGCAGCAGCGCGCAGTCCCGACTGTTGGTCGCTGAGCCGGCTCTCCTGAACACGCGCACACTTTGGCCGTCTTGCGGAGGATACCCAACTGAAATTGGGTCGGGTCGATCGGCCACGCTGGTGGCCGGCGCCAAAGTGCAGTCGACAAACTGGTGTGTCGTCGTGGCCCTGCCTCTGGAAGAGATCCTTGGGCAGTATCAGGCGCTGAATCAGGGCGTGTACTGGCGCGCATTCTACCTCTCGCTCCCGTTCGGCCTGTTGACGTTCTGGGCCATGCGTCGCGTGCTCACGCCCCTGTCGCAGGCGATCGCCGGACTCGACGCCATCGACATCACCGACCCGCACGTGACAGGCCTGCCCGAGACGGGTTCAGGTGAAGTTGGCGCACTCCTCAAGAACGTCAATTTCCTGCTCCGCGCGTTGAAGCAGCGGGAACACGCCCTCTGGGAAAGCCAGGCGCTGTTTCGCGCCTTCGCTGACACCTCTCCGATCCTGATCGTGCAGACCCGAAGTAGCGGCTCTCTGGGTGAAGAACCCCTCACGGAACGGACCGAGTACATCAACCCGGCATTCACGGCCATCCTCGGCTACACGATCGAGGACGTCCCCACGATAGGCGACCTCTCCGCGCTGATGTTCCCGGCTCTCGACGGCCAGACTTTCGAACCCTTGTCGGCCTGGTGCGCGGCCAAGGATGGCTCCCGGAAATTCCTGTCCTGGCAGCGCGTCATCAGCCCGGGCGACCAGCAATGGGCGTTCGGACTCGACCTGACGAGCTGCCAGCTGGCGAACGACTCCCTCAACCTGTTCAAGCGCGCAGTTGAGCAGAGCCCGGTGATGATCGAGATCACCGACCGTCACTCGAACCTCGTCTATGTGAACCCCAGGCTCGCAGAAGCCACCGGCTACAGCCGGGAGGAATTGCTGGGGCAGAACCCGCGGATCTTCAGCGGCGGCACGATGCCACATGACACGGCCGAGGCCATGTACGAAGAGCTGGTGGCGGGCCGCAATTTCCGCTGCGAGATGAAGAACCGCAAGAAGGACGGCACGCTGCACGAGGTCTCGATTTCGGTCTCGCCGATTTTTGACGACCAGAACACCCTGATCAACTTCATCGGCATCAAGGAAGACATCTCCGAACGCAACCGGACCGCGGCGCTCCTCATTGATGCGGGGCTGAACGCTGAGCGCGCGAGCCGAGCCAAGTCGGCGTTCGTGTCCAATGTCAGCCATGAACTGCGCACGCCGATGAATGCCGTCGTCGGTTTCGCGCAATTGCTCGAGGCCGACGACACCCTCACCCCGCAGCAGCGGGAATACGTGAGCCAGATCACGGCGGGCGGGCAGCACGTGGTGGCGCTGGTCAATGACGTGCTCGACCTCTCCACGATCGAGGCCGGAGAACTGCGCGTGACCGTCGAGCCATTCGACCTCGGCGCCGTCATCGCCGAATGCGAAGCGCTGATTCAACCGCTGGCGGACGACCGGGGCCTCACGCTGCGCACCTCGTGTGCCGCGAACACCAGTGCCGTCGGCGACCGTCTACGCGTGAAACAGGTCGTGCTCAATCTCATGTCGAACGCCGTCAAGTTCAACGTCCCGAATGGCGACCTGACGGTCGATGTGGCGCAGATCGGGTCGGATCGTGTGCGGATCACCGTATCGGATACCGGCGAGGGCATTGCCGCCGCCGACGTGCAGGAGGTCTTCAAGGCGTTCTCTCGACTCCACGCCAAGCACAAACACGTGGAGGGCACGGGGATCGGGCTGACGATCAGCCGACAATTGGTCGAGTTGATGGGCGGCACACTGACTCTGTCGAGCCAAATCGGCGTGGGCAGCCAGTTTCGCGTCGAGCTGGCCTCCGCGGCGGCCCTGCCA
Organism: uncultured Solibacteraceae bacterium; assembly: GCA_964355365.1. Taxonomy (GTDB): domain Bacteria; phylum Acidobacteriota; class Vicinamibacteria; order Vicinamibacterales; family SCN-69-37; genus SCUN01. The sequence goes on from CAYHEX010000003.1 coordinate 8,226, forward strand.
GTCGCCCGAGCGACCGCCACCGCTGAGCTGAAAGGCCCCGGGCAATCGACGCGCCGCCATCGCGTGCTGTGCATCGACGATAGCCCCACCAATCAGGCGTTGATCAAGGGCATCTTCAAGCTGCGGCCGCAGATCGTGCTGGTGCGGGCCGTGACCGGTGCAGATGGCATCGCCTCGGCGCGCGCCGAGCGCCCCGACCTGATGCTGATCGACATCAATTTGCCGGACATGACCGGCCACCAGGTGCTGCACACGTGCCGGGCTGACGAGCTGCTGTGCACCGTGCCGGCCATCGCGGTCTCGGCCGACGCGCTCGCGTCGAACGTGGCGCACGGTCTCGAGATGGGGTTCGACGACTACCTGACCAAGCCGCTGGATCTACAGCGTTTTCTGGCCGTGATCGATTCCTACCTGTCCGACCAGGTGACGACGCTCGATCACGCCGTCGGACCGCCATGTTGAGGTGGTGTTGCTATTGCCAGCAGTTCCAGGGAGAGGCGCCCCCTTACGACAATCTCGTCTCCACCCATGGATGCTGCGCGTCCTGCGAGGCCCAGGCCATTGATTCCACCGAGTCCGATTTGGCGCACGCGCGAATCTTGGCGCGCCTGCAAGCAAGACTCGGGAAGGCGGGACAAAGCGGTGACCTTGTGGCCGCCGGACATCTCATCGAAGAGGCCAGCGCCGACCACGTGAGGGCCGTTGACGTCCTGATGGGGATTGTCGCGCCGTTGCTGGACCAGATCGGCAAGGACTGGGAACGCGGCTTCATCACCGTGGCCGAAGGGCATCCGTTCATCGCCTTCAGCGAAGCGCTGGTGGAGTTAGTCACCACCACCCGGTTCCAGGACCAGCCTGCCGACGCTCGGCCCTTGGACCGCCCGGACGCTTTCCTCATGACCGCCGACGGCAATCGCCATACCTTGGCCGTTCGCATTCTGAGCTTGTGGCTGATGGACTCTGGCATGCGGACTCGCGTGCTTGACTCAGGTCTCCCGCTCAAGGACTTGCTCGCGCGGATTGGTCACGACCGGCCCCGGTTGCTCCTCATCTCGATGGCGCTTGCTGAGCAACGTCCGGGCGTGGTCACGCTGGTCGAGTGCCTCGCGGCATTACCCGAACCGGTCCGTCCGAGGGTCATCGTCGGGGGCTACGCCGTCAAACTCGGCCACGTCGACGCGATTCCCGGAGCGGAGCTCATCGCCGACATCAGTAGCCTGCGATTGCTTTGAGCCGGGCCGGTTACATCATCGGCCCTCTCAGACGCCCGACCCGGTCGGCAGGCTTACGCGTCTTCGGGCGCCACGAGTTGGTGGTGCACGGCAAACAGTGCCAGTTCCAGCCGATTCGACACGCCCGTTTTGTCGAACGCGTTGGTGAGATGACGCTTCACGGTCTCTTCACTGATGCCCAGCCTCGTGGCGATATCGCGATTGGTGCCGCCCTGGACGACCGTGCGGACCACGTCGAGTTCGCGCGGCGTCAGCCCGAAGGTGTTCTTCGGCGCCGGCGCGGCTTCCGCCATGAGTTCTTTGAGCACGCCCACAAGGTTGATCACCTCGCCGCCGCGCAGCCAGTAGTGCCCGGCCATGACGGAGCGAATGCTCGCCGTCAGGTCTTCCGCCACGGCCGTCTTCAACACGATGCCGCGCGCGCCCAACTGCAGCGCCTCGAGCACCTGCTTGCGCTCGATCTCGCTCGTGAGCAGAATCGTGCGCAGATACGACGACGCGTCGGTGAGTTCGCGCAGGGCGTCGAGCCCGGGCATGCGCGGCATCGACAGATCGAGCAACAGCACGTCAGGCTTCAGTTGCCCGATCAACTTCACGGCGTCCTCACCGTCCGACGCCTCGCCAACGACCGTCAACCCGGGCTGTGACGCCAGCAGGTTGCGCACGCCGATGCGCACCACGGGGTGGTCGTCAGCCACGACGATTCGCACCGGTCCGGACGTACTCATGTCGACTCCTCGCGCAACCGCCGCATGACGTGCACGGCGCGCTGAAATTCCTGTCGTAGCTCGTCAATGCGCGCATTCCACGGGAGCGTGTCCCCGTTGGCGACGGCGTGTTCGATCGCCGCCGCCAGCGCGCCGCCGCTGTGCACTCCCATCATCTCGCAGCCGCCGCGCAGCGAATGCGATAGCCGCTGCACTTCCGGCCAATTCTCGTCAGCCACCGCTGCAGCCATTTGATCGAGCAGGCCGACCGAGTGCTCCACGAACACCTGGCACGCATCGTCCCAGCCCTCGCCCATCGCCTCGCGCACGATGACCAGGCGTGCCCACAGCGTCGCGTCCTCCGGCAGATCGGGCGGCGGCGACACCGCCGGCGCGTCGACGAACGCCGGGACCCAGCGCGCCAGCATGTCGGCCACCTCGGCGATGCGCACGGGCTTGGCGAGATAGTCATCCATGCCCGCCATCAGACACCGTTGACGCTCGCCAGACAGGGCATTCGCCGTCATGGCAATGATCGGCAGCCGGCGGCCGGGCGCCTCGGCCTGTCGAATGTGCCGCGCGGCGGCGTAGCCATCCATGTGGGGCATCTGACAGTCCATCAGCACGACGTCGTACGGCACACGCGTCACCGCCGCCACGGCTTCGGCGCCGTCACCGAGGTAGTCGGCGCGCACGCCCAGCCGCTTGAGCATGGCCAGCGCCACCATTTGATTGGCCGGGTTGTCTTCCACCACGAGCGCGCGCACCTGCCCGCGTGCGGCATTCACCATGGTGACCGGCGCGAGCCGCTCTGTCCGGGCCCGCTCGACGCTGACCGCATCGGCGTGCGCCATGGGCAGGATGACCGTGAACCGGCTGCCCTGCCCGACCACGCTGGCGACGTCGATGGTGCCGCCCATGAGCCGCGCCAGCCGATCGCAGATGGCCAGACCGAGTCCCGTGCCGCCATAGCGGCGGCTCATCGAGCTGTCGGCCTGGGAAAAGGGCCGGAACAACCGCGCGAGCACGTCGGGCGCGATGCCCACGCCCGTGTCCGACACGCGGAACCGGACGCGAACGGTCTGCGCGTCCGCGTCGGCCACATCCACCGCGATGCGCACTTCGCCCTGTTCGGTGAACTTCACGGCGTTACCCACAAGATTCGTGAGCACCTGCCGCACGCGACCAGGATCCGATACCACCGCGGCCGGCACGGCCGGGTCCACGTCGCCGACGAGGCGCAGGCCATGAGCCTTCGCCGCCGGACCGAGCAACTCGACGACGTCCTGCACGACATCAGACGGCGCAAAGACGAGCGCCTCGAGTTCCATCTGCCCGGCCTCGACCTTCGAGAAATCGAGGATGTCGTTGATGATCGTGAGCAGCGACTCGCCGGCCCCGCGAACGGTCTCGGCGAACTCCCGCTGCGTCCTGGAGAGTGGCGTATCGAGCAGCAGGCCCGTCAGACCGATCACGGAGTTCATCGGCGTCCGGATCTCGTGGCTCATCGTCGCGAGGAAGTCGGACTTGGCCGCGGCGGCCGCTTCGGCCGCTTCCTTGGCGCGACGCAACGCCTCCTCGGACTCGCGGCGGGCCGTGATGTCGCGGATGAACAAGCTGTAGAGCACCGGCAATCCGCCCGGCCCGCCGTCACCGTCGCGGCCGCGCGCGCGAGTGACGGGCGAGATCGAGACCTCGACGGGAAACTCGCGGCCGTCGCGATGCACCGCGGACAGTTCGATGCGCCGACCGAGCATCCGACTCTCGCGGCCGCGTTGGTACCGCTCGAGTCCCTCTTCGTGCGCTCGACGCTGCGCGAGGGGCACGACCAGATCGCCCAACAGACGCCCGATCGCCTCGGCGGCCGTCCACCCGAACGTGCGTTCCGCCTGCGCGTTCCACGCATGCACGATGCCGCGTCCATCGACGGTCACCACGGCGTCGAGGGCCGAGTCGATGATCAGCCGCGTGCGTTCCTCGCTCAGTCGCAGGGCTTCTTCCGAGCGACGACGCTCCAGGAACTGGCTGATCTGGCTGCGCAGCGAATCCAACACCGCGAGCGACTGTGCATCCAGCGGCGTGGCGTCGGAGCCGAAGATCTCGATGACGCCGGCGACGTTGGGGCTGACACCGCTGTCGGCCGTCCCCATGATCGGCATGGCGAATCCGCTGCGCAGACCGGCCGTCTTGGCGGCGCTCGCACGCGGGCCGGTCGGGCCCTCGGTGGTGTCGTCGACCCAGACCGACTTCCCGGTCGCCCAGACGCGCCCGGGCAATCCTTCCATCGGCGCGAACTGCTGCGTGCGCGTGACCTCGGCGAATCCGGGCGCGGCGCCGGGCCGCGTCCACGTGTCGACGCAGAACAGCGTGCGCCCTTCGCGCCGGTCCACGCGCCAGACGGCGCCGAAGGCCCCCCCGGCCACGTCGCACAACGCCTCGACGATCCCGGCCGCGGCGTCTTCGAGCGTCGTGGCCTCGGCGAGCACACGCGTCACGGCAAACTGCGCGGCCAGCGTCTGCAGCGTGCGGCGCTGCTCAGCGCGCTGCGTGGCGAGCCGGTCGGCCAATTTCGCCACGTCGGCGATCGAGACGTCTTTCGTCTGCAGCACGAACAGGAAGTCGCGATCCGACGGCGACAGATCCGAGAGCGTCACGCCGTAGCGCGCCAGATCCGCCTGGCTCGTGATCCAGGGTTTCCCGAGAAAGACGAGCACGTCTTCGCCCGCGCGCAGAAACTGGCCGCGCAGCGGCAGACCGGTGGCGATGACGTCGATAAAGGTGCTCGACGTCGCGCGGCGCACAAGTTCGTCGAAATCGAATGGCGTGGCCGGCCGCACGATCCGGACGCGGCTCGAGAGCGGTTGCCCCACACGGGCGGTCGGGTCGGCGTTTGCCCAGGCGGGCCCGAGATAGCGAATGGTCAACGAGCGGTCGAACGCGACGGTCATGGGACCAATCGCGCCCAATTGTTCGAGACCGAGCGCCAGCTCCGGGACCTGTGTCACGGGACCGTGGGCGCCGGCGGCTCGAACGTCACATCGAACTCGTCATGATCCGCACCGTCATCGCGGCGCACGACGTGCGCCACGGTCACGCGCACGGCGAACATCGTCCCGAGACCGCGGACCAGCCCGATCACCATCGGCGAGAGGCCGGGCCGCGTGGACTGGTAATGCAGGCGGAGCCGATCCTCGGCGACGTCCGTGCACCAGAAGGACGGCGGCGCCAGCGCGGGGAACCCGACCGCAACGTTCGAATGCAGATCGTGGAGATTCAGCATGAATTCACGGAAGGTGCGGCCAGCACGCTGGAAGAGTTCGCCGTAGCCGCGCGACCCGGTGTAGAGCGTCCAGTATTCGCCGAAGGCTTCGAGCAGTTGATCGGCCGGCAGTTTGAGCGTCTCGCTGGCGGCGGCCACCAGTTGATACGTGACCGCATCGGGGTACGACTGCATGCTCAGAAACATCTCGTCGGTCACGCCGGCGCGCTGCTTGATCGTCGTCCAGGCCGCCACCCCGAAGCGCTCCGTAATCAATTCTTCCACTGCCTGATTGACCAATCCGTACATCGGGCCTCCCGGTGCCTCTTGCCCCTTCACTCTATCGTGCGGCGCCGCGGCAATCATCCCACCTTTGCGGCCGCGTCGGAGGTTGCCGCCTGAGTCAGGGCGCGATAACGTGACACTCGTGTCTGCCGCTGCGAATCAGGATCCGGCCCACCGCCTCGCGGTCCTGATCGGCAGTTTTCAGGAAGCCTTGCTGCTCGAAGACGAGCGGCGCCACATTGAAATCGTCAATCAGGCGTTCTGCGATCTGTTCGGGATTCCCGCGCCACCGGCGGCGCTGATTGGCGCCGACTGCTCACAAGCCGCCGAACACAGCGCGCCGCTCTTTGCCGACCCGGCCGGATTTGTGCGGCGCGTTTCGGACCTGCTGGGCGCCCAGACGCCGGTCACCGGCGAAGTCATCACGATGGCCGACGGCCGCGTGCTGGAACGCGACTACATCCCGATCTTCGTCGACGACGACTACCGCGGCCATCTCTGGAAGTATCGCGACATCAGCGCACGCGTGCGCGAGACCGAGCGGCAGCGCGCCGAGGCGCGGTGGATGGAGATGGTCATCGACGGCATGATGGAAGGCCTGCTGATGGTGCAGCAGGCCGACGGCATCATCGCGTTCGTCAATCCGGTCGCCGAGCGGCTGTTTGGCTTCGGCCCGGGAGAAATGGCGGGCCATCATGTCCGCGAGCTGGTCGGCGGCGCCGCGCACGAGGATCCGGAGTTCCTCATGCGCGCCTACGATCAGGCCATCGGGACCACCACCGAATGGGTCGCGCGACGTCGCGATGGCACCGAGTTTCCGATGGAGCTCCAGCTCACCGAATTCGATCCGGGCAGCGGCCAGCTGTTTGTCGGCTTCATCCGAGATATCTCGGAACGGCAGGCCGTCGATCGCCTGAAGAAAGAATTCGTGTCCACGGTGAGCCACGAACTCCGCACGCCGCTGACCTCGATTCGCGCGTCGCTCGGCCTGCTCGACGGCGGCGTGACCGGGCCGCTCAACCCGGATGCCCGCGAACTGGTGAGTGTCGCCAATCGCAGCGTGATCCGGCTGATCGGGCTGATCAACGACATCCTCGACTTCGAGCGCGCAGACAGCTCGATCGGCCTCTCGCTCGTGTGCGCCGCGGTCGATCTGGACAAGGTCATCGCCCACGCCGCTGACAGCATGTCCGGACTGGCCGGCGAGCACGGCGTCGAGCTCGACATCCACGGTGGCGGCCTCGTGGTGATCGCGGATGCCGCGCGCATCGAGCAGGTGGTCGTCAATCTGATCTCCAACGCCGTGAAGTTCTCTCCGATGGGGACGACCGTGACGGTGCGCTCGGTCGCGCATGGGCGCACGGCCCGCGTGGAAGTGCTCGACCGCGGCACGGGCGTGCCCGATGCGTTCCGCGCCGTCATCTTTGAGCCGTTTCGTCAGGCAACCAGCGCCGACAACCGCGACCGTGGAGGCACGGGCCTGGGGCTGACGATCTCGCGGGCCATCGTGCGCCGGCACGGTGGCGAGATCGGGATGCAGGACCGCGACGGCGGCGGCTCGATCTTCTGGTTTACCGTTCCGATCGTGACGGAGCCGCCCGCGTGAAGATTCTCGTGATCGATGATGACGATTTTGTGCGGATGCTGACGCGGGTCAGCCTGTCGAAGGTTGGCGGCATGGACGTCACCGAGGCCAGCAGCGGCCCCGAAGGTCTGGTGGCGGCTGCGCAGAATCGGCCCGACGTCATTCTGCTCGACGTCATGATGCCCGGCATGGACGGTCCCGCGACCTTCAACGCGCTCCAGGCGACGACGTCCACCGCGGGGATTCCCGTGATCTTCCTCACGGCCAAGGCGATGCCCAGCGAGCAGGCGCGTCTGTCGGAACTCGGCGCCATCGCCGTCTTCACCAAGCCGTTCGACCCGCTCACGCTGGCCACGGAGGTGCGGCGCGCCGTGGATGCCCCTCGCAAACTGCCCGATCCGTCCTAGCGAAACGCCTGAGCATGGCCTCGGAGCCCGGCTGGTAGTGTGCCTACAGGCTTTGCTCCGTGGCCGTCCACCATTTCGTCTCCTCTGTTTTCGAAGACAGCCCCGCCGGCATTCGACGGATGGTGCTGCTGCTCTACGCCGCGGTGTTGCCGCCGTTCACGCTGTTGCTGGTGTTCACCGCGGCCCCATCGCAGCGCCTGACCGCGAGTGCGACGGTCCTCGCTCTCTGCGGGTCCGCTGCTGCCTGGGTGTGGTCGAACCGCCGGACCATGACCAACGGGTGGATCTTCCCCGTCGGGGTCGTGCCCGTCGTCTCCTGCGGGATTGCGTACTGGGCGACCAACGATCCCGCCTTCCTCGCCATCAGCACGGCGCCGATGGTCTGGGCCGCCATCCTGTTTACGCCCCGCGTGACCGCCATTGCCTGGGGCGTCGGGGCCATCGTCTGCCTGATCGCCACCGCGCCGAGCGGCGGCTGGATCCACGGCCTGACGAATGCCCTCGTCTTTGCGGTCGTCGAAGGCTTGGTGGTCTGGGTCGTTGCCGGAACAGCCCTGAAACGTGAGGCCGCGCGCCTGCGGGTGCTCGCGCGCCATCTCAACGACATTCAGCTGGTGTTGACGCTGGACGGGCAGATCGTCGATGCGAATGATCGCGCCGTGGAGGCCTACGACTACACACGCGACGAACTGCTGTCGCTCAACATTCGGGACATTCGTCGCGACGACCCGGAGTACTCGCGCACGCAGATGCGCGAGTTGGCCACGACCGGCGCGCTGACGTGCGACTCGGTCCATTGCCGGCACGACGGCTCACGGTTCCCCGTCGAAGTCAGCGCGCGCGTGTATCAAGAGGATGGCCAACCGCGCGTCCTGAGTCTGATCCGCGACATCAGCGAGCGGAAACGCGCGGAGGACACGCTGCAGGCGGCGCACGCGCACGCGCAAAGTCTGCTCGCCACCGCGACCGACGGCATCCACATCGTGCGCCTCGACGGCACGCTCGTTGAAGCCAGCCCGTCCTTTTACCAGATGCTGGGCTACGCGCCCAATGATCCGCGGCTGCAGACAGCCTCGGACTGGGCCCATCAGTGGACGTCCGCGGAACAGCAGCACATGGTGGAGCGGCTGCGACTGGGTCCCCTGGTGTTTGAATCGCAGCACCGCAGACGAGACGGGCAGCTCATCGACGTGGAGATCAACGCGCGCATCATGGAAAGCGCCGGCCAGATCTACTTCTACGCCTCGTCGCGCGACATCACGGAGCGCGCACTCGCGCAGAAGGCGCTGGCCGAAGCGCACGAGCGGTTCGAGAAGCTCTTCCGGAACAACCCCTCGTCGATCGCCCTGCAGGCGTTGCCCGACCAGACCTTCTTCGACGTCAACGACGCCTTCTTGACGCATACCGGCTTCACGCGCGACGAAGTGATCGGCCGAACCGTCGCCGACCTCGGCGTCTTCCCCAACGTCGAGCAACAGGGGCCGCTCGCCGAGATGCTTGCCGGGTCCGGCCGCGTCACCAACGCCGAGCTGCAGCTGCGTCGCAAAGATGGCCGCGTGATCGACGGGCTCTTCTATGGCGAGATCGTCACGATTGGCGAGGCGCAGTATTTCCTGACGGTGATGCTCGAGATTTCCGCACAGAAACGCGCGGAATCCGAACTCCGCGAGGCCAACCGTGTGCTGGAGGTTGCCACCACACACGCCAGAGAGATGGCCGCGCGCGCGGAGATCGCGACCAAAGCCAAGAGTGAGTTTCTGGCAAATATGAGCCACGAACTGCGCACGCCGATGAACGGCATCATCGGCATGGCCTGGCTGCTCGAAGACACCGCGCTCACCGACGACCAGCGTCGTTACGTCGAGATCGTCCGCGCCAGCGGCGAATCGCTCTTGAGCGTGGTCAACGACATCCTCGATTTCTCGAAGATCGAGGCGGGCAAACTCTCGCTCGAGAACCTCGACTTCGATCTGGGCACGCTCCTCGACGATCTGGCGTCGATGATGGCCGCGCGCGCGAACGAAAAAGGACTCGCGCTCACCTGCACGGCCGACGCCGACGTGCCGCTGCACCTCAGCGGCGATCCGGGACGACTGCGTCAGATCCTGCTGAACCTGGCCGGCAACGCCGTCAAGTTCACGGCGGCCGGGTCGGTGCACGTGCGCGCCTCAGTGAGCGCGGCCGACGCGGACCGGGTCACGCTGCGCTTTGCCGTGAACGACACCGGCATCGGCATCCCCGCGGACAAAGTGGGCCTGCTCTTCACGATGTTCAGCCAGATCGACTCGTCCACGTCGCGGCAATTCGGCGGCACCGGTCTGGGACTCGCCATCTGCAAGCAACTCTCGGGGTTGATGGGCGGAGAGATCGGGGTCACCAGCGACGAGGGCCACGGGTCGGAGTTCTGGTTCACGGCGACGTTCAGCCGAGGCGCGAACAACTGGAAACCGGTTCGGCGAACGGAGGCACGTGCCACGGTCCACGACGCGCTGGACCAATTGGCGGGACGCCACGCGCGCATCCTGCTGGCCGAAGACAACATCACGAACCGCAAGGTCGCGCTGAGCCTGCTCCAGCGCATGGGACTCACCGCCGATTCGGTGGACAACGGAGCCGCGGCCATCGACGCGGTCGCCGAAACCCCTTACGATATCGTCCTGATGGACCTGCAGATGCCGGGCGTCAACGGCTTCGAAGCCACACGGGCGATCCGTGAATCTGCGGGCCTCAACGCCGCCGTGCCGATCATCGCGATGACCGCGCACGCCATGCGCGGCGACCGCGAGCGTTGTTTGGCGTCGGGTATGAGCGACTACATCTCGAAGCCGGTGTCGCCGCAATCGCTCGCGGCCGTGCTGGACCGATGGATCCCGGAGGCAGTGACCGTGCTATTCGACAAAGCCACGATGATGGAGCGGCTCTCAGACGACGCCGATGCGGCGCGTGAAGTCGCGACGTCATTTCTCGATGACATCCCGCAGCGACTGACGGCACTCACCGAGGCGCTGACCGCCGGTGACGCGGCCGGCGCGCGTCGACAGGCGCACTCGATCAAGGGCGCGTCGTCGGACGTGGGCGGCGATGCGCTGCACGACGTCGCCGCCGAGATGGAACACGCCGCGGCCGCGGGCGACCTCGACGCCGTGCGCGCGCAGATGGACACGCTCAACGACCAGTTTCAGGCACTGCGCATCGCGCTGCGCCGCGAGCTATTTGACTGACGACGGCTGCAACTGTTCGAGTGCGGCGCTGACGCGCGCCCGCAGTTCTTTGAACGAGAACGGCCGCGATAGATAGTCGCTCGCGCCCGCACCGATACAGCGTTGGCGGTCGCCCGGCATGGCCAGGGCCGTGGCGGCCAGCACCCATGCCTGCGACACGCGCGCGTCGTGGTGCGCGCGCAGACGGCGCAGCACCTCCAGGCCGTCCACGCCCGGCATCTGAATGTCCAGCACGATCACGTCCGGATGGTGCTGCTCGGTCAGGATCAGCGCCTCCAGCCCGCCGGACGCCTCGAGCACGTGCCAGCCCTGCCCGCCCATGCCGAGCACCGCCAGTTGACGATTGCGCTCGTCATCGTCGACGACGAGGATCGTGGGCACGCGTGCATCAGCCATGGGCCGACTCCGTGTCCGCCGACAACGAACGCACCGGCAGCGTCACCGTAAAACGCGAGCCCTCGCCCAGCGTGCTCTCGGCCCGCGCGGTGCCGCCGTGAAGCTCCGCGAGCTCGCGCACGAGGAACAAGCCGAGCCCGGTCCCATGGTGGCTCCGAGCCAGCGATCCGTCGACCTGATGGAACATCTGAAAGAGACCGCCGAGTTTGTCGGCGGGAATACCGCAACCGCTGTCGTCCACCGCGATACAGATCTGGTCGCCCTCACGCCGGATCTCCACGCTGACGCGGCCGTACGGCGGTGTGAACTCCACGGCATTGGTCAACAGGTTGACGACGATCTGCAGCACGCGGCGCTCGTCGGCGACAAAGACGAGCGTGGCCGGGTGCACGCCCGAGCTCAGCGTGATGTGCCGCTCGTCGGCCCGCTGCAACACGATCATGACGGCGGACGCGAGCAGCGACGCCGCGGACACCTCGCTCGGCCGCAGCTCGAAGCCTGTGGTCACCGCGGTCGAGACGTCCAGCAGGTCGTCGATCAGGCGGCGGAGATGCTGCCCGCTGTGCACGAGCGTGGCGAACGTGGCGCGGAGCGACGGATCGTCGCCAACGGGCAACGCGTCTCCCAGCAGTTCGGTCGCCCCCTGGATCGCGTGCAACGGCGATCGCAGTTCGTGCGACACACGCGCCAGAAATTCGTCCTTCAACCGCCCGATGCGCCGCAGTTCCGCGATCGCGTCGTCCAGATTGGCGGCGACCTTCGACATCTCGGCGCGCTGCCGGAACACGTCGCTCACATCGCGGCAACAGCAGACCATGTGACCGTCGGCCACCGACAGGCTGATCCAGTACCGCGAATGACGGCCGTCTTTGAAGCGACCGTACGATTCGCCGGACCAGTGCCCCTGCGCGGCGAGCGCGGGGAACGCCGTGCTTTCGAAGCCCCGCTGTTGTGCCTCGTCATAGAGCCGTTTCCACGAACACCCGATCAACTCACCCGGTTCGTAACCGTACATCCGGGCATGGATGGCGTTCATGTAGACGTACTCGCCGGCCGCGTCGAGAATCGCCAGCCCTTCGGTCATCGAATCCAGCGCCCGAAAGCCGATATTCAAGCTCAGTGCTTCCCGTCTCTGGGTCGGCATCATGTGTTCCTCGTCATCGCGAAGCCGCGGGCCCGTCTTCCGGGGCGCCGATCGGCAGCCACACCACAAACTCCGACCCCACCCCGACCGTCGTGGTCAGCGTGACGGCGCCGCCCAGCATCTCGACGAGGCCCTTGACCACGGGCAATCCCAGCCCGGTTCCACCGAACGAGCGAGCAAACGCGGTCGCCACCTGTTCGAACGGCTCGAAGATCAACTGCGCCACTTCGGCGCGCATGCCGATGCCGGTGTCGCGCACCGAGATCGTCACGCCCCGCCCAGGCGTACAGGCCACGGCCACAAACACGGAGCCGCCGGGACCGGTGAACTTGATCGCGTTGTCGAGCAGGTTGGCGATGATTTGTTTGAGACGGCGCGCGTCGGTCCAGACCCCCGTCGGATCGACACCCTCGGGCGAATAGAGCCGGATCGATTTCGCCGCGGCCGCATGCCGCACGAAGGCCAGGCTGCTCTCGAGCACGTCGCCGATCGACACCAGCGAGATGTCGAGCACGACCTTGCCGCTCCGCAGTCGCATGATGTCGAGCACGTCGTTGATGAGCGCCAACAGATGCCGCGCGCTGACGTCGACGGTTTGCGTGAGCTCGCGGCGGCGGACGATGTCGCCGTCGAGCTCATCGAGCAGGAGCTCGGCGGAACCCAGAATCGCGTGCAGCGGCGTGCGGAGTTCGTGCGAAAACGTGGCGATGTCCAGATCGTGCTCGTGCACGCCCTGGACCGGGTCGGCGGCCGCCGTCGCGCGCCCGCTCATCGGGGACACCACCATCAACACCGAAGTGACGACCGCCCCGGCGCCGCGCAAGGGCGTGAGACTGACGGTGGCCGCCAGTTCCGTGCGGTCGGGGTGGAGAAAGCTCTGGGAGACGACGCGGTCTTCCTGCAGGGCCCGCAGTTGGTGCGGCAGATCGGTGCGCAGCGGGCCGCCGCCGAGAAACACCGGCAGCGCACAGTTGCGCATGTCGGCGGGCGTGACGCCCAGCAGCACCGCCATGCGATCGCTCGCCATCAGAATCTGGCCGGCCGCAGACACGAGCATCACCGCAGCGGGCGACCGCACGAACGACTGGCGTTCGGCTGACGGTTCGCGCCGGCCCGGAATGCTCATCACGACACCGCAGCGCCGTCTGTGCGAAAGCTCGTCGCTTCGATGGCGTCGGCGACGCGTGGATCCACGCCGGCGTGCGGATCGCGCAACCGCATCATGGCGTCCATCGCGGCGGGACGCGGCTCGTAGCCGCGCAACGCGCTGCCGTCGATCGCCTCGCGCCACACCAGCATGCCCTTCAGAATGCGCACGGCCATCTCCATCGACGACGGCGTGGCCGTCTGATGCGCATCGGCGCGGTAGGTCGCGGAGAGTCGCGCGACGAGTTCGCCGGCCACCGGCATGCCAAGCGCCGACATGGCCCAGCGGCTTTCCTCGGGATAGCCCAGCTCGATCAACTCGAAGGCTTCGCGCGTCGAGAGACCCGCCACATCACCTGGCTGCGGATACACGCGTCGCCCGATTTCACTGAAGCACACCGCGCGTTCGAGCTCCGGAACGAGCGCGGCGTCGAGGGCGAGGCTCTTGGCCACCGCCGCGGTGTGCCGGCTGAACCCGCCGAGCCGCGCGGCGTCCTCGCCGGGCAGCAACGCGGCCGCCATCCGCTCGTTGGCGCGGAACGAGTACGACAGCACTTCGCGGATCTTCGCGAGCAACGCGTACCGCCGACCTGTGATGTCGGCGAGCGCGGCGGGCGGCCAGACCGCGGCCGGCTTCACCGCGGACGGCGCGAACGGCAGCGTGGCCAGCCCATGGCGCAAATCGCGACGCGAGTACGGCTTGACGAGATACCCCGAGATGTTCTCGCGGAGGGTGGCCGCGCCGGGCAGATCGTCGATGCCGGTGGCAAAGAACACGCGGGTCGACGGCACCGCCGCCTGCAGCTGCGATGCGAGCCAGACGCCGTCGTGTGCACCGGCGAGGTTCACATCGACAACGGCGAGCTCAGGGCGCAGCGATTTCGCCGCCGACAGCCCGGCCTCTGCCGTCGGATGCGCGGCGACCGTCCATCCCTCGTCCGCGAGCCACCCCGCCACACATTCACGAATGACATCGTCATCCTCGACGAGCAGGGCGGTGGGTCGAGCGTGTTGGGTCGCCATCTATCAAGGAGTCTGCGCCCGACGGCTCGGGGTCGCCATCAGGTGTATCCATGACCACCCGCCCAGAAAATGCCCTGTGAATTCCGGAGCCACACCGCGGCCGCGGCGCGTGGCGCGTGTCTAGGGCCGGGTTGGCTGGACGCGGGGCCGTCGCGCATCGACCAGGCTGCGACTGATGTCCTCGAACACCAGTCGACAGCCGGACGGCCGCTCGACCAGCACCTCGTAGGTCGCCGCGAGGCCACCCGTGTCGGGCCGCCGGCTCATCAGGCGACAGAACCCACTGTCCATGGGCGTCGCCAGCGTCGCCCACGAGTCGGCCGGCAGCAGCGAGTGCCGTTGGCCCAGGTGAAGCGCCAGATCAAGACCACGCGACACGGGCGGCAGCCCGAAGGCCTCGGCCGCCACCGGCGACGCGGCAATCACGCGACCGGCCGCATCCAGATCCACCCACAGCGCGAGATCCTCCTTCGCGGGCGCGGCATCCTGACCGGCGACCGGGTGCCGGCAGCGCCACACGCTGCTGATGCGCTCCAGCAGTTCGCGCGCGCAGAACGGCTTCGGGATGAAATCGTCAACCCCGGCGAAGAACCCATTGAGGCGCTCGTCGTCGTCATACGCGGCACTCATGAGGATGATCGGCACGGTGGCGTTGATCGGCGCCGCGCGCAGTTCACGCGCCGCCGACACGCCGTCGAGCCCGGGCATCCGCACGTCGAGCACGATGGCATCGAACGCGTGACGCGTCGCAGCATTCACGGCCTGCGCGCCGTCCATCGCCTGCTGCACGTTCCAGCCGGCCGCCTTCATGTTGCTGCCGAGGATCAGGTGGATCACCGGGTCATCATCAGCGATCAGTACTGTGGGCGCCGTCATTTGATGGGCCGATCGATGTGGGTCAGGCCATGGCGAATGGCGAAACGGACGAGTGACGCGACGTCGTGGAGATTCAAGCGGCGCATCAACTCGGTGCGGTGCGTGTCGACGGTGCTGCTGCTCAACTTCAGACGGAAGGCGATTTCCTTGGTGGAGAGTCCTTCCGCAATCAGCTGCAGCACTTCGCGTTGGCGCCGGCTGAGCGTACCGAGCGGATCGACGTCAACCGACCCGCCGGCCGCCCAGGCCGCGAAATAGTCGCCGACGGGCGACACGAAGTAGCTCTGACCGCGGCACACGGCGCGGATCGCGGCGAAGAGCTCCTCGACGGCCGCGCCCTTGAGCACGTAACCCTTGGCGCCGGACTTGACCGCGCGGCGCGCCGTCACTTCGTCGTCGTGCTGCGACAGCACGATCACCTTCGTGCGCGGAAACTCTTCCGACAGACGAGCCGTCGCTTCGAAACCATTGAGGCGCGGCATGCCGATGTCCATCAGCACGAGGTCGGGCCCCAGGTCGCGCACGAGCTGCACCGCCTCGATGCCGTCCGCCGCCTCGCCCACCACGTCGATCGTGTGGTCGCGCGTGAGCAAGGCTCGGATCCCGGCCCGGATCAGGGCCTGATCATCAGCGATAACGACACGAAGTGGAATACGGCCTCTTTCCTGGCAGTCCGCCTGAAAGCCTCGTCTCGCTAGCTGCTCAAGACACTCGAACGATCGGTCACACCGACGCCATCTGCGGCGTCAGCCATTTCACTCCTGGGGCACGGGATGCCAAGCGTCACCGTGGTCCCCACACCTACGTTACTCTCAACGCTCACGTGGCCGCCCTGGAGCGTGATGAGCCGGTGTACCATGGCCAACCCCAATCCCGTGCCGCCGCGGCCGCTGCGCGTCGTGAAATACGGCTCGAAGATGCGCTCCTGCACCTCGGCGGACATGCCGCATCCGGTGTCGCGCACGCTCAGACACATCTCGGTGCCGGTCGGCGCGACTTCGCTGTGCCGCTCCTTCACCGTCAGCTCGACGGTTCCGGCGCCGCTGATCGCGTCCCGCGCATTCGCGACCAGATTCATCACGATGCGCTCCATCTGTAGAGGATCGGCAATCACGGGGCGACCTTCTGTGCGGATGGTCGTCACGAGCGCAACCTCCCCGAGCAGGTGCTGCAGCGACGGTTCGAGCTGCTTGAGGAGCGCCGACAGTTCCACGGGCTGGAGGTTGAGTGTGGCCACGCCCTTGGCCAGCGTGGTCGTGCGCTTCACCAGCTCAAACGCCTGCTCCGCACTGGCGTCGACGGTCGCGAGAATCGCCTGCACCTCGGGCTGGCCGCCGATCATCTTGCCGACCAACTCCACGCCGCCCTGAATCGCCATGAGGTAGTTGCCGAAGTCGTGCGCCAATCCGGCCGACGCCGCGAGCGCGGCCTGCACGCGTTCGTTCTGCTGTTTGCGCGCCTCGGCGCGCAGCCGCGCGTCGGCGCTGCGCAGCGACACGATCAGCGACGGCCGCTCTTCCCACTCGGTCGCGGCAAACATGCCATCCATCGTGACGACCCCGCCGCGCGCGCCGGCGATCTTGACCATCAGGCTCGCAGACTGCCCAGGGTTGAGCGCCGAGAGCCGCTGGGCGATGGCCTCACGTCCATCCGGGATGACGGCCTCCAGAAAACCGCCATGCAGGTCGAGTTGTTCGCCCGCGGCGACATTCGCGAGCGACACGGCCCAGGTCTCACGATCCACGAGCATCGTCGGATCGGGCGAGGCGAGAAACACCATCTCGAATTGCTCGCGCGCATTCAGCAGACGGCGAAACCGGTTCATCTTGACGATCGTGCGCAGCCGCAGCTGCAGTTCGAGACGATCGAAGGGCTTCGAGATGAAATCGTCGGCGCCCGCCTCCAGACCCGCCAGCCGCGACGCACGATCTTCGAGCGCGCTGATCATGACGACCGGCACACCGAAGAGGGCTTTGGTTTTGCGGATCTGCTCGCACACGGCGAAACCGTCCATGAACGGCAGCATCACATCGAGCAACACGGCATCGGGACGTTCACGCTCGGCGATCTCGATGCCTTCCTCACCCGTCATGGCGGTCAGCACCCTGAACTCTCCGCCCAGCGCATGACGAATCGTCGTCACGCTCGACGGTGTGTCATCGATGACCAGAATCGTGGGTGTCATACCAAGTGTCCTTCCACCATCAGGTGTTTCTGTTGCCTCGTGAACCTATCACCATTGTCGGCCGGCCTCCGGCCCACGACTAGTCGGCGAATGAACGATCCGGGCACCATGTGAACACCCGACCCCTCGCGCATCGCCAGCCTGCTACCGTCCTCGGGTGGCTCGCGACACCGACAGCCGACCGCCCGAAATGCTGGCGCTGCTCAATCACGAACTCCGCACGCCCCTGACGACCATCCGCAGCGCGATCGGGCTGCTGAAGAGCGGCGTCACCGGCCCGATGACCGAGGAGTCCGCCGAGATTCTGGATCTCGCCGAGCGCAGCGTGTTCCGCCTGCAGGAAGTGGTCAACGACCTCCTGTACGTGCAGCGGCTCGAGCCCGGCGCCGCCACGCCGCTGGAACTGAGGACCGTGGCGCTCGATCGCATCATCGCGCGCGCAGTCGCGCAGGCGTCGGCGACGGCACGATCGGTCGGCGTCTCCATCGCGACCACGGCAACGGATCGTCGGGTGCGCGCGAACGCCACGTATCTGGCCGACGCGCTGACGCGGCTCCTGCTCAACGCGCTCCAGCACTCGCCGCTCCACGGCACGGTCGACATCCGCTGCCGGCTCCGGCGCGCAGGCGTGCGCATCGAGGTCTGCGATCGTGGTCCGGGACTGCCGGAGGGCTTTGGCGCGCGGGGGTTTCACGCGTTCGAACAAGCGTCGACCGGCGATGCACGCAGTCATAACGGGCTCGGCATCGGACTGGCAATCAGCGAACAGATCGCGCAGGCGCACCATGGGAGACTCGGTGCCGCGTCGCGGCGCGGCGGCGGCGCCATCTTCTGGATCGAACTGCCGGTGGTCCCGAAACCCTGACGCGTTCGATCCGCCCCGACTAGTTGGCCGTGGCCGCGCGACAGAGGCGCTCGAGAACGTCCAACGGCGCGAACGGTTTAGGCACGTAGTCGACCACACCGGCGAAGAACCCATTCATCTGCGCCGTTTCGCTGGCCGCGGCGCTCATGAGGATGATCGGCGCCATGCATTCGACCCCGCGGGCGCGCAACGCCCGCGCCGTGGCCACGCCGTCAGGCCCCGGCATCTTCACGTCCAGCAAGATCACATCGAACGCGTGTTGGAGGGCAGCCTCGACAGCCTGCCTGCCGTCCATCGCCTTTCGAACCTTCCAGCCGGCTCCGGACAGCACGGGTCCAAGGATCAGGTGAATGGCGGGATCATCATCAACGATCAACACGGTGCGTTTGCGCATGGAAACCCTAGTGTGTCGGATACGCACGCGGCGGCCAATCCCCAGAAGGTGGGACACGGGCTCCGCCGCTGTTTTAGCGCTTGTTCCGTTCGTGCTCGCAGCCGTCGCCCTTCTTGTGGCCGTTCTTGCCGAGCTCGTGGTCGCACTTGTCGCCGTTCCCGTGCCGCTCTTCACTGCCCTTGCGGCCCTTCTCGTGATCGCCGTCTTCGCAGCCGTCGCCCTTGGCATGTCCGCTCGGCAGCGTGACCCTGGTCGAGTCATACAGGGCGCCGTCGTCGACGGGCGTCGCGTGCCGGCCCTGATCGCGGGGCACGCCCACCGTGACCTCGCCCGTGCAGCTGGCGCCGAGGCTGTCGGCAGCCGTGAAGGTGATGTGATACACACGACCGTTGCCGCGGACCTTGTTGCGTCCGTCGCGCTCGTGTTCGCAGCTGTCATTTTTCTTGTGGCCCTTCGCGCCACGCTCGTGGTCGCAGCGGTCGCCGTCGCGATGATCGTTGTCATCCTCGCGGTCGCCGACGCGCTCTGCGCGCACCGACGCGGTGCTCGTCCCGATGCCCTTGCCGTCGACGCTGGTCTCGCCATCGCCGCTGGAATCCGTCGGCTCGTCCTGGAAGATGCTCAGGATCCGGATCGCGATCGGACCACCGTCCGCGTCCGTCACGCCGTTGATCGTGATCGGCGTCCACTTGTGGTTCGGCGTCCAGAGCAGCGACTGTGACGGCGTCGCGGCCGTGCACACCGGCGTCGCGTTGGTGATCGTCAGCGTGCCGTTGGTGCTCGTCACGGTGTAGTTCGCCAGCGTGCTGGTCGGATCGGCCAGCGCCGGCACGATCGCATACGCGCCAGGGACGCGCGATCCGGTGCCGGTCGAACGGTAGGTGGCGGTGATCGCGTCACCGGTCATCACGCCCGTCAGCACGCCATCGAGCGAGGGGTCGGCGGCCAGGTACGAGCGCGTCGTGTTATTGGCCATGACGGAGAGCGGCGCCGGGGTGATGGTGATGGTCGCCGAGGCCGTGGCCGACAGGTGGTTCTCGTCGCCTGCGAATGCGCAGGTCGCCGTGTAGACGCCGGCCTTGACCGGCGTCTGGTCGGCGTAGGTGAGCGTGCCCGTGAGGCCGTCGCTGATGGTGCAGGTCGTGCCGTGCTGTGTGCCCGTGTAGGTCGCCGTCACCGGCGCCGTCGTCGCGGTGACCGCCTTCTTCGCGATCGTCACCGTGCCGAGCACGGATCTGAACTTGTAGTTATCCGACCTCGCCCCATAGCAAATGGTGACCCGTCGCGTGCCCGCGCCGCTGGTCGTCGTGTAGCTGGTCGTGCAGCGGGGCGCGGTGAGCAGCGCGGCCGCCGTCTCGTCGCCGACGAAGCCGTCGAACTGTGCGGTGATCTCCGGCACGGCGTCGCCGTAGGTCAGCGAGACGCTCGAGGCGGTGATCGTCAGCGGCGCCGGGGTGATGGTCACCGCCGCCGAGCCCGACACGGCATCGTTGTTCATGTCGCCCGCGAAGTCGCAGGTCGCCAGGTAAGTGCCCGCCGCCGTCGGCGCATCCGCGACCGGACCGTAGAGCGTCGGCGCCACGCCGCTGTAGCTGAGCGTGCCGTCGAACCCGTCGCTCACCGCGCAGGTGGTGCCATGCGCCGTCGCCGAGTACCTGGCCGTGACCGGCGTGACCGTGACCGTGGCGGGCCTGAGGGCATGAACGCAGGCGTCCACGTCCTGGCTCGACGCGCGTGTCGTCTCCGTCGTGTCTGTCGTGAAGCTCGCCGTGTTCGTGATGGTCGTGCACTGGCCGGGCACGCCGTCGAACGTCTTCGCATACGTGAACGCGACGGGATTCGTGTCCGCTGCTGTCACCGTGCCGAGTCGACCCTGCAACGTGTCGTCAACGACCGCGCTGCCGTCGATGGCGCTGATGACCGCGGTTGCGAAGTCCACCGACGTGGACGCCGACGCCTGGAACGTGCTCCAGGTGGCGGCCACAGTGACCGTCCCGGGCGCCGGCGCGCCCGTGTAGTCGCAGCGGTAGGGCAGTTCATCGTGGCTGCCCGCCGGAATGCTCACGGTGCCACCGCCGGTCAGCACGCACGTGCCGCCGTTGTTCACGGCGCTCGTCACCACGATGTTGTCGATGGCGGTGTTGCCGGGATTCGACAGGCGGATCGCGCCCGTGGTCTGCCACGCGGAATCGACGCCCGCGTCATGCTGCATCGTCACGGTGTAGTTGAACGTCGCGGGGCCGCCGGCGGTCTTTACCTGCGTGTGGTCGACCGTCTTCGTGATGTTCCACCCGAACGCGCGCGTCAGGCTCGGGAATGTCGTCGCGGTGAGGATCACGGTGTTCGTGCTGCAGCCGGTCGGGCAGTAGGGGTTCGTGTCGCCAAAGTCCGGCGCCTGGATGGAATCACCCGGATGCAGCGTGATCGTGGTCGTGCCCTCGACCGGCGCCGTCGGCTGCCAGTCGGGACCGAACGTGCCCTGCGTGAGCGTGACCGACTGGGTCGACGAGCTGGTGGCAAACCCGGAGTAGGCAAACGACACGCAGCCCTCGTCGCCGGTCTGCGCACTGGCCGTGCCGCCGTCAACGCCGCTCGCCGTCACCGGCCAGTGCGGCATGAGCGGTTCGCCCGTGTTCTGGAGGCCGTCGCCATTCAGGTCGTTGAACGCGCACACGGAGACGTGCGCGGCTTTCGGCGCTGACGCCGTGACCGTGAAGGCGAGGGTCTTGCTCGCGGAGGTGCAGAAGCCGAATGTCTTCCGGTCGCCGTCCTCCGGGCAGTTCGAGGGGTTGTAGTTGGCCAACGGCGTGAACCACACCTTGTAGCCGCCGACCTGGTTGGGTGTGTCGGCGAAGGGCGCCAACTGGACGGGTGTCTTGCTGCTGCTGGTGACGCCTTTGGTGTGGTAGCACGCGGGGGTGCCGTATCCGCCGGCGGTGTCGGCGGGCACGCCGTTCATCTTCCCGCTGGACACGGTGATCACGCGGCACTTGATGTCGTCCGACGACAGCAACTGGGTGCCGCTCGAGTCGGTCACCATGAAGTAGTAATTGCCGTTGGGTTTGATCGGGTCGCCCGACCCGTTGCTCACGTACACGAGATCTTTGGCGGCGTAGAGGTTGGCGCTGACCGTCGACCCGGTTGCGAGGGTTGTGGCCCACGCGCCTTCAACAATCGCCGCGCGCACTGAGGAAACGGCGAGGCCGGTCAGGATTCCGACGCACAGTACTTTCCACAACTTCATTGGGCTCATCTCCACCGTGCGCACCGAAGCCTGCGCGCAGCGCAACTATGGCGCTGGAGGCCCGTGCGCGGCCATGCCACGTAGGTGGTATGGCACCTGGGGAACAACCCCGGGCAACCTCCCAGCCGCATACCCGGTCTAACCGGCCATGCGGCTCGCTCGAATCGCGCTCCTGTCCCTGACCGGTCTGGTCGCCTGCGGCGGCAGTGCGTCGCCGACGGCGCCCAACACCACCGCCACCACGACGACGACCACGACGACGTCAACGGCGCCGACGCCGGTGTATGTGGTGCTGTTCACGCATATCGAAGACAACACGCCGACCGGCACGATCGGCGACGCGATCACCCGAACGAACTACCTGCGCACGCGCCAGAGCGTGATCGACATGGCCACGCTCGCGCGGCGCTACAGCGTCAAGTGGGTGCTGCAGCCCGACTGGAAGTTTCTGCTGGCCGCGCTCGCCTACGAAGACGCGTCGATGACGTCGTCAACCGGCGGCGTGAACGTGCTGCGCTACCTGCGCGACACGATGGGCGTCGCGATCGACGCGCACTCGCACGAGAACTTCGGCTACAACTACACGGACGTCGCGTACCTGCTCGATCAACTCGGCGTGGGCGGCACCACGGTGATCGGCGGACACGTCTGGGATCCGTCGCTGCCGCAGTTTCAGAACTGGGACCGTTTCCGCTCGGCGCAAAGCGGTCAGACGTATCCGTCGGCGCGCTGGCGCGGCGACATTTTGATGGGCGCCGGCACACCCAACCACGTCAACGATCCCACGGTGAGCGGCGTGTGGCATCCGAAGGACCGCAACAACTTCTTCACGGACGATCCCACCGGCAACATCGTGTCGGTCGGACAGTTCAAGGGCGACGTGGACGGCATCACCGAACTCAACGCGCTCGCCCGGGCGGGCACCATCGCGTCCACGTGCATGAAGACCGCGTCGATTCACCTGCTGCCCTCCACGCTCACCTCGACGAGTGGGCTGGCCTCGGTGGAAAGCACGTACGTCGCGCCGATTGCCGCGCTCGGCAGCAGTCAGGCGGTGACGACCGACTTCACGTCGCTCGTTGCCACGTGGCGGTCGTCATTTGGTGGGCGCGGCTGCACGTACATACCGCGCTGACGGGTCACGCTCGGCGCGCCAGCCCTGAGCGGTCGCAGATCGTTGACTTGCTCCCACCATGGGACCACGTTACAATCTGGACCTGTGCGGATCATAGCCCTCCGAGCCCTGCGCGACTTTTGGGAGCGGCATGCCGATGCAGAACAGCCCTTGCGGGCCTGGTACCACGACGCACGGCGCGCTGATTGGCGGACGCCCATGGATATCAAACGGGTCTATGCGAACGCGAGCGTTGTTGGTGAGAACCGCGTGGTGTTCAACATCGGCGGAAACAAATACCGCCTCGTGGTGGCGATCAACTACCCGTTTCGCATTTGCTATATCCGGTTCATCGGCACCCATCGCGCGTACGATCGCGTCGATGTTGAGACCATTTGAGGCAAACAATGGAGATTCGACCGGTCAAAACGAAAGCGGACCATCGAGCGGCGCTCAAGGAGATCGAACGCCTGATGGCTGCGAAGCCCGGGACGCCCAATGGCGACCGGCTTGAAGTGCTCACCACGCTGGTCGAACGCTTCGAATCACTGCATGAGCCGGTCGGCCCGCCGCATCCCATTGAGGCCCTCCTCTATCACATGGAAAGTCGGGGCCTGACGCGACGCGACCTGGAGCCGTACCTCGGCAGCCGCGCGCGTGTGGCTGAGGTGCTCAATCGACGACGGGCGCTGACGATCGACATGATCCGCAGGCTGCACGAAGGTCTCGGCATTTCTGCGGAAGTCTTGATCCACCCCTATCGCGTGCGCGGCTCGGCTGCGTAGAGCCATTCTGGATTTCTCAACCGAGCGCTTCGCACCGAATGAGGCACGGCGTAGACTACGCCCGTGGGTCGCCTCTGGAGAATCGCAACGCTGGCGCTGATTGCCAGTTCGCCGATATCGGCGCAGCGCCCGCCAGTCCCCGCGCCGGTTCAGGCGACGCTTCGTCTCGAAGGAAGCCGCACATCTTTCAAGAGCGGCGAGCCCATTCGCCTGCAGCTTGAATTGGCGGCCAGTGAGCCCGGATTTGTCGCCGATGTCGCGGGCACAGACGACCAATCTGATGTCCTGACGATTCGCCCGGAAGCCGGCGTCACTCGCATGCCGCAGTGGGGATGGCGCGACTACCGCGCCATGCAACCCCTGTCGGGCAAGCTATTGCCGATCAATCTCACGGCCTGCTCCCGGCGCTGGCCGAACTGGCGCCCGACCTGGCCGTCGAGCCTCTGATCACCGCGCTGCTCGACAAGAAGGCCCCTCTACTCCCGGAAGTATTTGCGACCATGCCGCCGGGATCATTGGCCGCCGCCGGGCCACGACTGATCGAGGCCATTCGCGAGCAAATGGAGGCGGTGAGCGCAGATAGCGGAGCTGAGTTCCGCGCAGAACAAAAGATCGGCGCGTTAGCAATCATCGCAGACGGAAGAGTGCTGCAGGCGGCGCGATCGCTCTACCAGGAAGAGACCGCATCCATGAGTGTCAACGCGCGTGCCGGCCTGTTGCGCTATCTGGTTCGTTGGGATCCAGTTGGTGGCGAGCAGCTGATCCGAGCGGCGTTGCTTTCGGGCGATGCGCCGTCGTTGCTGGAGCTTATTGCAGGGCCTTCGCACCTCCCCGCACTCGATATGCTCATCCGCGAGCGCCTGACGGACTCGAACACCAGTGCGTCCGCGCAGGCCGCATCTCTGCTCTCGCAACATGGAACGGCAGAAGACCGCTACCGCATCGAGCAGCGGCTCACGCAATGGCGAGTCGAACGGCAGGCACAGCTCCTGGCGGGTATGATCCTGGGCCCTGCTGATGGGCGCTTCGAAGCGCATTTGGTGCGGGCGCTCGTCTACAGCAAGCACTGGACACTGACTCAACCGGAACAACGGGACTTGGCAGCCCAGTGCCTCACAGACGAGTGTCGTGCAGCGCTTCGAAGCGGACGGTCAGAGCGCCGATCGCCGCGATGGGCAGCAGTCAGGCGGTGACGACCGACTTCACGTCGCTCGTTGCCACGTGGCGGTCGTCATTCGGCGGCCGCGGCTGCACCTACATTTCGCGCTGACGGTTCACGGGGGCGATGCCTGGGCGACGTCGGCGACGGATGGCCTCGACCGCACAACGGTCTCTTCCTTCTGTAGAATCGACCTATGGCAGCGCGCTCATCGGCCTTGGCGAACTGGACACCCGAGCAAGTGGCGCAGGGACGTCGCTGGGCCAAGGCATGGCAGGACGCAGCTCCCCGGCTTGAAGCCATTCGACGGCGGGAGTTGCGTGAACTGGATGCCTTCACCGCCATTTCCTGGCTCTGCGGCTCGGCCGACTACTCTGAGGCGCCACGGGCGCCGAAGCCCACGTCCGGCCTGATCGAACAACAGCGACTCTTCACACAACTGCGGCGGCCGTGAACGCGCTCATTCAAGCGGCGGCGCAACTGCAGGCCGTGTGTGTCCGCCACGACTGGCGGTTCTGTTTCATCGGTGGACTGGCCGTTCAGCGCTGGGGTGAACCGCGAGAAACGGTGGACGTTGACCTCACGCTCCTGACGGGCTTCGGAGACGAAGCCCGCTTCGTCTCGGTGTTGATGGCCGCCTTTCCGTCGAGGATCGACGACGCCGCACAGTTTGCCGCCGTCAATCGTGTGCTGCTGCTACGCGCGGCGTCTGGTGTGGGCCTCGACATTGCCCTCGGGGGCCTGCCGTTCGAAGAATTGGCCGTGAGCCGCTCGAGCCTGTTTACGTTTCCTCCGGACGTTCCGCTCCGAACCTGCTCGGCCGAGGATCTCATCGTGCTCAAGGCCTTCGCCGATCGGCCCAAGGACTGGCTCGATATCGACGGCATCATCGTTCGACAAGACGCCGTGCTGGACTGGCGCTACATCCACACTCAACTCGCGCCCCTGGCGGAACTCAAGGACGCACCCGAACTCGTCAGCAAACTGGAACGCCGCCGCACGGACCTGAAGGAATAGCGCGGAGCTCCGTCCGCCTCGTTGTGGAGATCATTCCACCATGACAATCCCGCTACTGGTGCAGGATTATCATGGTCGCCTCGCCCGACCATCACGCACCGGTCGCGCCCACGCCGTACTTCTCGAAGAACCGACGCTCGTCGGCGCGATCGCCGATCAGAATCAGCTCGGCGCCGGCCTCGAGCGGCACCGTGATGTCCGGATACGCCGCCTCTCCGCCCGCGCGCCGCACGGCGAACACGTTGCAGCCGGTCTCTTCGCGCAGCAGGCAGTCGCCGATCGGCTTCCCCACCAGCGCGGCGGGCACGCGCACCGTGAACACTTCGATGCCCTCGTCGAGCAACAACAGGTTGCCGCGATGGACGATGTCGAAGATCGCGGTCGCTTCCATGGGCACGTACGACAGCACCGAATCCGCGCCCGCCCGGCGCATCGTCGGCGCGTTCTGTTCGGCGGTGGCACGGCTGAGGATCTGCAGCCCCGGATACGTGGAGCGGCAATACAGCGACAGGTACACGTTCACGTCGTCATCGTGCGTCGTGATGGCGATGCTGGCCGCACGCTCGATGCCGCCCGCCTTGAGCACGTCGGGATCGGTCGCGTCGCCGATCAGATAACGCGACCGGTCCTCACGCTCGATCCGATCGGCCGCGCGCTCGATCACGGTGTGCGCGATGCCGGCCAGCGACAGATGGCGCGACGTCGCGCGGCCGACGCGGCCGGCGCCGATCACCACCGCGTACGACGGCGGCAGTTCCTGCGTGCGAATGCCGTGCTCGTACGCGTCGAGATCGGACGGCGCGCCCGACAACAGGAGCGTCATGTCCTCCGCGATCACCGTCGACGCCGCGCCGGGCAGATACGCCCCACGCTGCCAGACGCCGACGACGTTGATGTTGAAGCGCTGTCGCAGTTGGGACCCGCGGATCGTCTGGCCGACGAGCGAGGTGCCCGCAGCCGAGGTCTCGGCGATGCGCAACCCGTCGAGTTCCGCGACGACGTGCGTGCGGCCGCCACCACGTGTCGCGATGCGGCGCGCCATCTCGCGGCCCACGAGTTCGCCGAGCTGAATGACCTGCTGACAGCCCGCCTGCCGAAACAGATCCGCCGACGTTTCCCATCCGGCCGTGGCCACGATCGGTACCGTTTCGGAGGCCTGGCGCACGGTGAGGATCACCGCCGCGTTGGCCATGTCGTCGAGCGTGGCGGCCACGAGCGATGCCTGATCGACCCGGGCGCGACGGTACGTGTCCACCGAATCCACGCGGCCGACCATCACGCGCACACCTTGATCGTGCAGCGCCAGCGCGCGCGCGGTGTCGTTTACGATCACGACGTAGGGCAGATTGAACTGGATGAGGCGATCGATCAGCGCGGCTTCCACCGGACCGTAGTTGGTCAGAATCACGTGGCCGCTGACCGACGCCGGCAACTGTCGCGGCGTGCGCGCGGCGTTACGGGCCTCGAGCCACGGCGCGTAGACGAACTGAATCAGCGTGAACGGCAGCAGCACGAACAGCAGCACCACACCGGTGGCCAGCACGAAGATGGCAAACGCGCGGCCGAGATCTGATTGGAACGTGATGTCGCCGTACCCCAGCGTGGTCATCGTCTGGGCGGTCCAGTACAGCGACGTCACCCAGCTGACGTCGCGATGCTCGCGGAGCATCAGGGCATGGAAGCCGACACTGTAGGCCACGACGATGGCCGCAACGACGGCAAGCAGGATGGTGAGCGCGCGAGCTTGGCCGACGGGTCGGCGGGGGGTGTCGTCCATATCGATGCCTGCCGGCATCTGGTGTCAGATGCCTTGCGGCATCATGCCACGCGCTCGACCTGTTCGCCGACGAAGTCGCGCAGCTCCGTGCGGTCTTCGGGTGACAGATCCAGAAACTCCACGCCGATACCGCCCGACTCGCGCAGGTTGCGCACGATGACGGTTGTGGAAATCCGGTGCCCCGAGAACGGCAGGTCGAACCGCAGGGACAGGATGCTGCCCAGGCCAAAGTGCTGGCGCGTCTGAATGAACGCCCCGCGCTCGCTCAGGTCGCGGAGTACGTCCGGAGACCTGGTAAAGATCCCGTCCTGGCCCAGCCAGATCTGGGTGCGAACGGCGGCGCGTGGATGGTGTCGGTTCATCGACATGTAAATCGACACCGACCGAAAGTTCTTCACTCGAGCCCCCATTGCCCCATTGCCCCATTGCCTCATTGCCTCATTGCCCCATTGCCCCATTGCCCCATTCCGCTTACTCTCCCCTGTGGAGTTCACCGCTATGAAGCTTCGCTCAGTGTTCGTCATCGGTCTTGTCGGTTTCCTTGCCCTCCAATCCGCCAGCGTCTTCACCCAGGCGCCGGCCGCGCCGAGCACGCCGGCCTCACGCCAGTTGCCGCCGCGAGGGATTCGGCGCGACGTGCCGCTGACCAATCAGATCAAGCGCGCGATGGCGGCGAACACGCGCGATTTCTCCGGCAAGCCGGGGCCGAACTACTGGCAGACGAAGACCGACTACACGATCAACGTGAAGCTCACGCCCGAGACGCAGACGCTGTGGGGCACGGAGACGATTGCGCTCGCCAACAACAGCCCGGTGGACATGCGCGAGATCTATCTGCGCCTCGACCACAACATCTTCCGCGTGAACGCGCCGCACCATCCGGCGTCGATGCCGGCCGAACCAACCGACGGCATGGTGGTCACGCGCATCGTGATTGATGGCGTGGACGTGGACCTGAAGGCCGCGCCTGCGGGCGGCGGCGGACGCGGCGGCGGTGGCGGGCGCGGCGGCGCGGCCGCGGCTCCGGCAGCGCCGGCCAAGACGATCGCATCGGGGCTGGATCAGACCGTCGCGCGACTCACGCTCGCCAAGCCAGTACCGTCGAAAGCGACGGTCACACTCGAGATCAGCTGGCACACGAAGCTGCCCGGCGGTCCGAACGGCCGCGGCCATCGCATGACGCAGCGCTTCGACGACACGCTCTTTCAGCCGACGCAGTGGTATCCGCGCATCGCGAAGTACGACGATCTGCGCGGCTGGGACACCACGCCCTACATGGGGCCGTCGGAGTTCTACAACAACTTCGGCCGCTTCGACGTGTCGGTGAACGCGCCGGCCGGCTGGATCGTGAGCGGCACGGGCGTGCTGCAGAATCCGCAGGACGTCCTCACGCCGAAAGCGCGCGAACGCCTGACGAAGGTGCTCGAATCGGACGCGATCACCACGATCGTCGGACCCGATGAAGTGGGACCTGGCGTCTCCACGCTGCCCGGCACGCCGAGCGCGGAAGGCAATCGCCTCGTGTGGCGCCGCGTGGCCGACAACGTCAACGACTTCGCGTGGGCCGCGGCGAAGAACTTCATCTGGACGGCGACACGCGCGACAATCCCGGGCAAGGGCCCGATTCCGGTGCACATGGTCTATCAGCCCGAGCGCACCGCGCAGTTCGCCAACGCCGGCCCGATCAGCCGTCACGCGCTCGAGTTCTACTCGAAGCTGTGGGCGCCGTATCCGTTCCCCGTGTTCACGCTGCAGGACGGCCCGAGCGCGGGTATGGAATATCCGATGGTCATCAACTCCAACCAGGGCGCGGCCGATCACGAAGCCGGTCACCAGTGGTGGCCGATGATGGTCGGCAACAACGAGACCTGGTACGGCTGGATGGATGAAGGCTTCAACCAGTACATGAACATTCTCTCGGGCGCCGATTCGCGCGGCGTGCCGGCCAACCTCAACGGCAACGGCCAGAGCTACGGCAACATGAGCGGCGCGGAAACCGAAGCGCCCATGATGTGGATCGCGAACGACGCCGGCACGGGCTACGGCTACCAGACGTACTCGAAGGCGCCGCTCATGCTCTCGATGCTCGGCGGCATTGTGGGCGACGCCGAAGTGCAGCGCGCGCACAGCGAGTACACCAAGACGTGGGCGTTCAAGCACCCGTCGCCGTGGGACTACATGTTCTTCATGGGCAATCAGCTGAAGCAGGACCTCGGCTGGTTCTGGTACTACTGGCTCTTCACGACCGACGCGGTGGACGGCGCGATCGACAGCGTCACCACGGCCGGCAGCAAGACGACGGTGACGGTGAAGCAGGATGGACAGATGCCGTCGCCGGTGATTCTCGAGTTCAAGCTCGCAAAGGGCGGCGCCGTGTTGAAACCGGCGGCCGGCTCGTCACCGAAGATCGAAATGAAGGACGCCGACACGCTGGTCGCCACGTGGCCCGTGGACGTGTGGTTCAGCGGCGCGCGCACGTTCAAGGCAACGGTCGACACCGGCGGACGCAAAGTTGAGAGCGTGATGTTCGACCCGGGCTGCCGCTTCCCGGATCACGACGCGACGGACAACGTGTGGCCGAAGGGGGCACGGGCGGGGAATTGTAGATAGGTCCAGAGTCCCGGGTGCCGGGTCCCGAGTTCAGTCCAGAGTCCCGGGTTCGTCCCGGGTCCCGGGGCTGGACTCAAATCCCGGGACCGGACTCAAACTCGGGACCGTCCAGGACGAACTCCGGACCCGCTGTTCGGACCGAACCCGGGACCCGGCCCCCGGGACTCAGAACCCAAACTGTTTGAGATGGTGATCGACGTGCTTGAACTGCGTCTGCCCCCACTCGGCGCCGGTCATCCGGCCGAAGAACCCGTGCACGTGACCGTCGCAGCCGCGCTCGCCGAGCGCATGGAACTGCCCGAGTAACCCAACGATCCGAGCTTTGGTCGCGGCGAAGTCCGGCTCGTCCTTGATGATGAAATCCGGACCGGTGGGGCTGTTCTTCGGGAACGGCTTCTCGCTCACGAAGTCCTTGCGAAAGAACCCGCCGATCAGCTTTCCGAGAAACATCTGCGGCCGCTGGCGTGTGCCGATCGCCATCTCGAGCGCGCGCGACGCGTGTTCGAGCGCCTGCGCGGGCGACATCTTGCCCCACCGGCGCGGCGCGTCCACGCGCAAGGACTCCACGCGACGAACGATGTCCTGATACGTCTGAGCATCAAACAGTGTCTGCATCACCCCAGTCTCCTTGCCGCTGCGACCATCCGTGTGTCGAAGCTCGAAAACTCTACATCGTCTTCGCTGCGTTCGAGCACCTGTACGAATGTGGCGAGGTGGACGGCGTCAAAGCCGCGCAGGTCGTGTTTCTCCGAGAGGTCGCCGGCAGAGCGCGCGAGATCGTCTGTGACACTGATCGTCATCCTCCGGCGCCGTCTCTGTTATCCTCCGCCCATGCGCGCCGACCCGCACGCCGACGAAGTAGCCGCACTTGCGGCGCGCCTCGAGCGCGAGCATCCCATCCGCCTCCAGATGCTCGCCGTGGTGAGCCTCGCCGCGCTCGCCGGCTTCCTCGTCTCGTTCACGCTCCTCCACCTCGGCCTGACGACGATGGCGATTCGCTACGCGATCGCGACGGCCGCCGGCTACGCGGTCTTTGTCGTGTCGGTGCGCATCTGGCTGCTCGGCCGCGATGCGTCGTCACACATGCGCGATGAGGGCGGCGGGTGGCGCGGACTGAATCTCAACGGACTCGGCCGAATCGGGGGCCGCGCAGCGTCGCAGACCGGCGAATCGCTCTTCAAAGGCGGCCGCTCCGGAGGCGCCGGCGCGAGCGGGTCGTTCGGTTCGCCGGACGCCGGACAGACGCAGATGCTCGCAATGTCGGCAGCGCAGTCCCAGCCGTCGTCCAGCGGACTGCCGGGCCTCGGCAAGCTCAAGATCGGCGGCGGCAAGAAGAGTGCGGGCGCGATCATCGTGATCGCGCTGATCGTGATCGGCATCGCGATTGTGGGCCGCGTCGTGTGGCAGTCGCCGCATCTGATTGCCGAGATGCTCGTGGATGGCGCCGTCGCCGGTTCGGCCATCCGCGGCGCCGCGCGCGCGCAACGCCAGCGCGACATCGACGTCGTCTCTCACACCTGGATCCCGGCGCTGATCGTCCTGGTGTTGATGGTGACGATCGGGGTCGTCGGCCAGAACGTCATGCCCGAGGCTGTGTCGATCGGCGATCTGTTTCGATGACGCGTCGCCTCCCAACCCGTCGTCAGTTCCTCGAAACCGGCGCGCTGGCCGGCGCCGGCCTCGCGCTGCAGTGGCCGGCCGCGCTGTGGGCACAGACCAACGGCCTCTCGTTCTTCGTGATCTCCGACACGCACATGCTCGCCGACGCCACGGCGATGACGACGGTCGAACCATCGCGGCTGGCGCTCAACGAACGACTCATCGACGTGCTGAACGGCCTGCCTGGGCAGTTGCTGCCGGCCGGCATCGGCGGCGGGCGCGTGGCGGCACCGCGCGGAGTGCTGCACCTCGGCGACATGGCGGATTCGGGCGACAAGCTGGGCGCCGATCACGAACTCATGACGGCCACCGAGTGGGCGGCCCACACGCGCCTCTACGGACTCACCGGCAAGGACGGACGCCTCCGCTTTCCCCTCTACGAACTGCACGGCAATCACGACTCGCCGCGCAGGGCCAACATCACGATTCAAGGACTGATCGCGCGCAACGCGAAGCGACACCGCGCGAATGGCCTCACAGCCGTCTCACCCAACGGCCTGCACTACTCCTGGGACTGGAACGGCATCCACTTCGTAGCGCTCGGCATCGTCGTCGGCGCCAACGAAGACGACCTGCCGATCAGCCGCTACGGCTCCTACAGCTCGCTCGCGTTTCTCGACAAGGACTTGCGCACGCATGTGCGCAACAGCGGCCGCCCGGTGATCCTGCTGCAGCACGTGGACCTGCAGCGCTACAGCAAACCCTGCGACGACTCGATGAAGGGCGGCAGCCGCGCCATGTGCTGCGAGGGGATGGCGAAGATCGCGTGGCACAGCAAGGACTGCCCGCAGCACGCCAGCGGCATCAGCATGGATGAATGGAGCGCGTGCGATGTGCAGGCGTATCACCGCGTCATCGCGCCGTACAACGTCGCGGCGATCTTCCACGGGCACCTGCACGCACGCCGGATCGACACGTGGGACGGCCGCGTCATCGATGCGCCGAGCGGCATTCCCGTGTTCGGCGCGAAGAACGCCGGCGCGGGCGGCGCAAATCGCGCGTTCTTCTACTGTCAGGTGGAAGGCAACGACCTGGTGGTGCGCGAGTACCAGTCCATCGGCGAAGACGGCTGGAGCCGGGATCGCTCAGAGATGCGCTGGGAAGCTCACGTGTGGCGCGCGCCGCTGAAACGCCCGCGCTAGGGCGTGCGGCCCGCGAGAATCGTCTGCAGCCTCGCAGCGTCCATGTTCCCGCCCGACATGATCGCCACCATGCGCTGACCGCGATGCCGGTCGCGGCACTTGTGCGCGGCGGCCATCGCGGCGGCGCCGGCGCCCTCGGCCAGATTGTGCGTTGATCTGAGCGCCATGCGGACGCCTTCGGCCAGTTCGTCCTCGCTGAGCAGCACGAAGTCATCGAGGTAGCGCTTCAGCAGATCGAATGTGAGGTCAAAGGTCACGCGCGTGGCCACGCCTTCAGCGAACGTATTCGCTGAGGTGCCAACAACACGCTCGGCTCCGCGCCAGGAG
The DNA here is from genome assembly GCA_964355365.1 of uncultured Solibacteraceae bacterium. Classification (GTDB taxonomy): domain Bacteria; phylum Acidobacteriota; class Vicinamibacteria; order Vicinamibacterales; family SCN-69-37; genus SCUN01. The sequence goes on from CAYHEX010000003.1 coordinate 41,785, forward strand.
CGGCAGACGGCATCCGCGTTCTCGGCGCCGACGCCGATGATGCGCGTCTTCGGGCTGAGCGCGTTGCGCACGGTGATGAGGCCGCATGCGCCGCTGCCGCCGCCGATCGGCACATAGATCACATCGATGTCCGCCAGCGCCTCGAAGATCTCGAGCGCGTAGGTGCCGACGCCGGCGAGGAGCAGCGGCTCGTTCGCGGAATGCACGTAGCGCGCGCCCGTCTCCTCCGCGCGCCGCTGGCACCGCTCGCGCGCCTCGTCGAAGTCCCGGCCGCCTTCGTCCACGGTGGCGCCGAACGCGCGCATCGCCGCGTTCTTCTCCGGGTTGTTGCCGACAGGCACGAACACGGTGCACGCGATGCCATGTTCCCGGCACGCCATGCCGATCGACTGGCCGTGATTGCCGGTGCTGGCCGTGACGACGCCGCGCAGGCGCTCGTCGGCCGAGAGCGCGCCGATGAGGTTCAGGCCGCCACGGATCTTGAACGCGCCGGTCGGGTTGTGGTTTTCGTGCTTGATCCAGAGTTCGAGACCGGTCTCCGCATCGAGCAGCGGATGCCGCATCAGGGGCGTCGGGTGAACGATGGGCGCGATGCGCTCGCGCGCCGCGTGGATGTCGGCGAGGGTCGGTGACACGCGCGCGACTATATCGCACGCATCGCGCCTCTCCGGTTTCTGCGATGATTAGAGGCTGCAGGAGGGTTCACATGCCCGACTCTCTGTTCGCTCGCGCCAATCCGTGGCTTCGGGTCCTCAGCATTGCTGCCGGCCTCGGGATGATCGTCTTCTCGCTCCTCACCATCCAGCACTTCTTCGCCGCGAACTATCCCGTGACGATCTTCGCGGGTTCCTTCTGCGACATCAACACGTTCTTCAATTGCGAGAGCTCGGCGAAGTCGCCCATCTCGCAGCTCTTCGGCGTGCCCATCGGCACCTTCGGGGTGATGGCCGGCGCGCTCGTCGTCCTCGGCACGCTGTTCCCATCCGAGCGGCTGACGCGAACCAACCGCAGCCTCGCGCCGCTCTACGCGCTCGGCGCCGTCGCGCTCCTGCTGTTCTCCGTGCTGTATCACGGCAGCGTGTGCTTGCTCTGCAGCGGCTTCTACGTGTCGTCGTGGCTGAGCCTCTGGGTGTTCTGGCGAGCCGGCCGGACCGAAGACGTCGCACTCGGTGGCCCATGGCTTCGCCCGTCGGCGGCCGTGCTTGCCACGGCCGCGGTCGTGGTCGGCGGCGGCGCGTGGGGCATGCGGCTGTATCACGACGCGCGTCAGGACGCGCAGCGCGGCGGCATCGCCACACGCATCGTCCGTCAGTACTACGCGCTCGCGGTCGTGCCGATGCCGAGCGTGATCTCGCCGTACTACGTGGTGAAGTCCACCGAACGCTTCGAAGACGCGCCCGTCCGCGTCATCGCCTACGAGGACCTGCTGTGCCCGGACTGCAAACTGCTAGCCGAGCAGTTCGCGCGGCTCGAGACAGAGTTCACGGGGAAACTGAACATCGTCTTTCAGTTCTTCCCGCTGGAGGGCAAGTGCAACGACGTGGTCGCCAAGGATCTGCACCCCGGCGCGTGCGAGTTGTCGTACATCGCCGCGCACGACCCCGCGAAGTTCCGGGCCATCTACGACGAGGTGTTTGCGAACGCGCGCGATGCGCGCATTCCGGAATGGCGTGCGGCGCTGGCCCGCAAATACGGCGTCGACGCCGGACCGACCGACCCGCGCACCCAGGAGATCGTGCGCCGGATCCTCAGCACGGGCGCCGAGTACGACAAGACGTCGGACAAATACGCCCACGGCATCCGGTCGACGCCCACGATGATCATCAACGGACGTATGGTGATCGGCACGCTGCCGTACGAGCAGATGCGCGCGCTCTTCCAGGCGCTCGTCGATGAGTCGACGGCGGGCACCGGCTTCATCGAGAACTGGGTGCGGCCGGCGGACCGCGCGAAGGAACTCGGCCCCGCCCGGAAGTAGCTCAGTCGATCGTCAGGTCGAACACCTCGAGGAGCGCATCGCCGAGCGCGGTGAGCTGTTGTGCCGGAAGCCGCGACAACGGGCCCTTGACGAGACGGCGATTGTCGATCGCGCGCACCTGATCGATCAACGCGTCCGAGTCCTTCTTCAACGATCCGGCGGCTCGAATTCGAAACCTGAGTGGCTCGGCGTCATCGACGAGTTGGGTCGTCAGCGGCACCACGAGGGTTGACGGATGCTCCGCATCCAGGAGCGCCTGCCCGGCAGCGCGCTCGCCGAGAAGGCGGGCATGGCGCTCGCCGACTTCTACTACGACCGCCGCGACATGTCCCTGGCGGCCGAGGCGTACGACCTCTTCGTGCAGAACTACCCGCGCTCCACGCAGGCGGACAAGGCGCGCCTGCGCCTGATCGCCTCGCACTGCTCCGGCTACCGAGGCCCGGAGTTCGATGACAAGGGACTGCTGGAAGCATCCAGCAAGCTGCGTGC
>CAYHEX010000004.1:0-20985 GCA_964355365.1 uncultured Solibacteraceae bacterium
GCACTCGTGCCGGTGCTCGAGTCGTTCGTCGACCTGGGACCCATCGTGCAGCCCACATCGCGAGCCACCAGCCACGAACCGCTGAGCGATGACCTGTTGATGAATCTGGACCTGCCGGCGTCGGTGAGGGACGAGGAACGATTCGATCAACCGCTGCAGCTGATCATGGACACACCACCGGCCCGGTCTGGGCTGTGGTTCTATGTGGGGTTGGCGGTGGTGGCGGCCGCCGCGGCCGCCGCGGTGTATTACGGGGTCCGGCTCGGCTGGATCAAGATCTAGTCAGTCTTCGTCAGATCCCACACGATCGCCACGAGGTTCACGCTCACGCCCCCGCGCTTCGGCCGGATCTCCGCGGGCTCCGGCGTCTCCGGCGGCTCGGCCTTCGACTGCAGGAACACACGCTGCGTCCGCGCGAGCCACCGATCGAACTGCTTGGCCCAGCGGGTAAACACCTTGGTCTGCATCGCGCCGGATGGCAGCGGCAGGTACTCAGCCGCCGTGGCGGGCGCCGGCAACAACTGGTCCTGACTCACCGCTGTCGGCTTGGCCTGATCCCAGTCAATCGTCTTGGCGGCCGGGTCGAGCGCCAGCAGGAACGCAACCTTCCGCTCCTCGTCGACGCCCCGGCGCTTGTCGGCAAACTGGATCGTGGCCGCACCATACAGATACGGGGTATAGACCTGCTTCCCGCCGTGCTTCTGGGCAGGCAGATGGAACTGGGGGATGTCTGGGGCCCCCAGGGGCCGAGTGGGCCCGGCAAGCTTGACCTTCGTCTGTTCCACCACGATATGAATGCTAGTACGGCTGGGGGGGGTCTGTCACCCTCTGGCGCGTTTCCTCGGAGTGTGCTTAGCCTCTGAGGTCGCCAAGCGGATCCCTCCCCCGGTTTGGGCCAATTTGACCGGCTTTTTCTTGTTGGCTGACACCCGCTCGAGGCTCTGACGGAGGGCTTCCATCAGGTTCACGACCTTGGGCGGCGCCTCATCGGCGGGCGCGGCGATCTCTTCACCGGCAATCTTCGCGTCGATCACTTTCCGCAGCTCGCGCTGATAGTCGTCCTCGTACTGCGTGAGGTCGCCGTCCTTCTCGAAGTTCCCGATCACCTGCCGCGCCAGCTTCAGCTCGTCGGGCTTGATCTTGGCGGGCACCATCTTGAGTTCGTCGATCGCGCTCATCGCACGCACCTCGGCCGCGTGCCGCAGGGTGTACATCACAAAACCGCTCTCACGCGGCTGGATGGCCACCAGATACTCGCGGCCGTAGAGCGCCAGCTTGCCGATCGCGGCCTTGCCTTCCATGCCCTCGCGCATCACGGCGAACGCGTCAGCGGCCACCTGTCCGTCGGGCCCGAGGTAATACGGCCGCTCGATGTAAACCGGGTCGATCACCTTGGCGTCGGTGAACTGGATGATGTTGATCACGCGCGTCGACTCGGGACGCACCTTCGCCAGATCGTCTTCCTCGAGCAGCGCGTACTTCCCCTTCTCGAACTCGTAGCCCTTCACGATGGCGTCGTTGGTGACTTCCATCTGGCACGTGGCGCACCACTTTTTCTGATTGATGCGGCCGCGGCACTCGCGATGCAGCTGATTGAAGCTGACCGTGGCGGCGCTGTCGGTGGCAGGAAACACCCGTACCGGGATATTGACGAGGCTGATTTTGAGATAGCCCTTCCATGTCGGACGCGCTGCCATTCGTGGACCCCTTGGAAACACCAGTATCGGCCCGGCGAGCCGCCGACACCAGTGCCGGGCGAAAGTGCACAGAAATGCACGGGGACAACAAGCGCCTGTCGGTGGTGTGCTGTAAACGACACTGGTCGGGGGTGTGCCGGGAAAGCCCCCCGTCGGACACCGAAGGCTGGCTCGCGCGCTCTGCCTGACTGGCGCCCTTCACTCCACACCTCCGACAAGTGTTCTTGTCCCCACACCGCCGACAGGTGTTCTTCACAGCACACTGCCGACAAGTGTTTTTCGCAGCACCCTGCCGAAGGGTGTTTGTCGCTGCACGCCACCGACAAGTGTTTTTGTCGCACGCCACCGACAAGTGTCTTTCCCTGCGTTAGTGTTTACCCCATGCCGAAATGGCGCGAGGCGCCGGCCAATGTCCGCCCCATGCTGGCCTCCACCGACACCCCGCCGGTGGCGCAGCACGGGCTCGTCTACGAACCCAAGTACGACGGCATCCGCGTGCTGGTCGACCTCAGCCCAGCCGACGTCCGCATCTACTCGCGCAACGGCAACGACAAGACGGCGCAATTCCCCGCCATCGTCGCCGCGCTGAAGAAGATCGCCGCGAAAGTGAAGGTCCCGCTGCTCCTCGATGGCGAGAGCGTCGCCGTCAGCCACACGGGCGTGCCGCTCGGCTTCCAGCAGATTCAACACCGCATCAGCCTGACGGGCAACGCGGACATCGCGCGCGCCGAGCGGGATCAACCGGCGGCCCTCTTCGTCTTCGACCTGTTGCGCGACGGCGACGAGGACCTGCGCGGCCAACCGCTCGCGGCGCGGCGACTGGCGCTGCAGAAGCACCTCGGCATCGTGTCGGCCAGGCATCTCGTCCGCATCAGCGAGATCGCCACCGACGACGGAACGAAGATGCTGGCACGCGCGAACAAAGAAGGCTGGGAAGGCCTGATCGTGAAGGACGGTCAGTCGCTCTACCACAGCGGCCGCCGCACGCCCGCGTGGCGCAAGCTGAAGCTGCTCCAGCAGCAGGAGTTCGTGATCGGCGGCTGGACGTCACCGCGCCAGACACGCAGCCACTTCGGATCGATCCTCATCGGCTATCGCAAAGGCACGGACCTCGTCTTCGCCGGCAGCGTCGGCACCGGCTTCACGCAGACCGAACTCGACCGGCTCGCTGCGCTCTTCGGCACACGTCACACCGCCAAATCCCCGTTCGCCAATCGCGTCGTCAGCAACGAGACGCCACACTGGATCCGTCCTGACCTTGTCTGCGAGGTGAAGTTCCTCGAGTGGACCGACGAAGGCCTGCTCCGCCAGCCGGTCTACCTCGGCCTGCGGGACGACAAAACAGCGACAGAAGTACACAAGGAACTGCCCGACAAGAGTTTTTCGCCGCACAAATCCGACAAGGGTGTTTCGCGTCACTCGACCGACAAGGGTCTTTCGCCCCACACGACCGACGGTGCTCTTGTCACCGCCCTTGCCGATCTGGAACGCGCAAAGCGCGACGGAGAAGTGTCGTTGCCAGACGGCACGAAGCTCCGCGTCACGAATCTCGCGAAGGTGCTGTGGCCGAAGTTGGGAGCAACGAAGGGCGAACTGCTCCGCTACTACGCCGAGGTCGCGCCGATGATGCTGCCGGCCGTGGACGATCGGCCGCTCGTGATGAAGCGCTCGCCGAACGGCGTCGAGAAGCCGTACTTCTACCAGCAGCGCCATCCCGAACCCGCGCCGAAGGGCGTGCGCCGCGAAGCGCTCGACGAGGACATCGATCCGATCGAAGACGACGGCAACGGCGGTCAGCCGCGACTGATCGGCGGCTCGCTGACCACACTGCTCTACATGGCGCAACTGGCGGCGATCTCGCAGGATCCCTGGTTCTCGCGGGTGTCCGACCCGCTGCATATGGACTACGCCGCCATCGATCTCGATCCGGGCGACGACGCGCGCTTCAGCGACGTGGTGGATGTGGCGCGCTGGGTGCACGACGAACTGGAGCGGCTGCATATTCCGTCGGTGCCGAAGACGTCGGGAGCGAGTGGATTGCATATCTACATCCCGCTGCCGAAGCAGACGTCGTACGAAACGGGGCAATTGCTCTGCCATCTGGTGGCCACGCTCGTGTGCGCCAAACATCCGAAGGCCGCGACCATCGAGCGCATGGTGCGCAAACGCGCGCGCGCCGCCGTGTATGTGGACTACCTGCAGAACATCATCGGCAAAACGCTCGCGACGGCCTACTCGGCCCGGGCGAGCGACTACGCCGGCGTGTCGACGCCGCTGAAATGGACGGAGGTCACGCGGCGGCTCGATCCGCGCGACTTCACGATCCGCACGGCGCCCGAGCGGTTCGCGGAGGTCGGTGACCTGTGGAAGCCGCTGCGGACATTGAAGCCGGTCAACATCAAGAAGGTGTTGAGCGCGCTGAAATGAGCGGCATCATCACACGCTTCGCGCCCGCGCCGACGGGCTATCTGCATCTCGGGCACGTGCGCAACGCGCGGTACGTGTGGGAGTTCGCGCGCGCGCACGGCGGCCGCGTGCTGCTCCGCATCGAGGATCACGATCGGCAGCGGTGCCGGCCAGACTACGAGCTCGCGATTCTGCAGGACCTGGCCTGGCTGGGTTTCGTCCCCGACGACGTCGTGCCGCGCCAGAGCGAGCGAAACGAAGCCTATCTGTCGGTGCTGGCCGATCTGCGGAATGGTGGCCTCGTGTACGGCTGCACGTGCACGCGCTCGCAAGTGCAAGCCGCAGAGGTAGGCCGGCCTGCTCTTCAAGGCCGGCAATGCGCGTGTCGTGACCGCGACATCGCGCTCACTGACGATGTGAACTGGCGCGTGCGGATCGAACCAGGCGTTGAAACGTTCACGGACCTGCTGTGCGGTCCGCAGTCGCAGGAGCCCGCCGCCCAGTGCGGCGACCTCCTGATCAAGGATCGTCTCGGCAACTGGACGTATCAGTGGGCCGCAACCATCGACGACTATCTGCAGGGCGTGACCCACGTGATTCGCGGCGAAGATCTGCTCGACTCCACCGGCCGCCAGATACGCCTGGCGCGCCTCGCCGGCCGCACCACGCCCGCCACATTCATGCACCATCCGCTGATCATGAAGTCGCCGACCCAGAAACTCAGCAAGTCGGACGGTGACACCGGCATTCGCGATCTACGCCGGCAGGGGCTCACACCACAGCAAGTCATCGAATTAACTCGCTAACTATTTCACACATGATGGCCGGCAACGTGCCGATGACGACACGCCGCCGGGTCTGGTTTGGCGCGTTAGCTGGCGGGACGCGCTCGCCGGACATCGTGACGATGAGGTTGCCGCGCGTGCCGGTCTTCGGCTTGGCGGCGTCGGACTGCAGCACGAACGTGGCGACGTTCTGCGTCACCACGGCGTCGCGCAGGGTCATGCCGTCCGGCGGATCGTCCAACGCGAACTGAATGTTGTCGAACGCCGCATAGGCCGGCGGCAGCGACACACGCACCGTGGCGGAACCGCCGGCCGGCAGACTCGACGGCAGCCTGGACACGACGCGTGCCGGGACACGGGTGCCGCCGCGGCTCGACACGAGCACGCGCAGGTCATCGGCCACGACAAGATGGTGATACGCAAACGCCTGCATCATGTCGTCCGCAGGCACAGCGGGCTGGACGAGGGTCTTTCCTTCCACGGCGGCGCGGCCCTCAATGCGCAGGGACAACGGCTGCGGTGGCGCGGCCGCCGACGTTGGCGGCACCGTCAACGTCATTCGCACGCGCTCCTCGCCTGCGGGAACGCGCGCGCCGCTCAGGACGAATCCCGCGGGCGCGCTGGCAAGCGCCAATCCAATGTCGCCCGCGAAGCCGTCACGCCGGATCGCAGTGACGGTCACCGGGATCGTGCCGCCGCCGCTGACATTCAGCGATGACGGCGACACGCGCAGCTCGAAGTTCGGTCGCGGCGCACTGAGCCGCAAGCGATAGTCGAACTCGGGCCCGCCGTGATGTTGGATGTCTCCCACGCGCACGAAGTAGGTGCCATTCGCCGGGAACACAACTCGCAGGTACGAATCCGCGTGGTGTGTCTCCAGCCCCGCGCCCTTGTCATCCGCATCGTCGTTACGCGCCAGTCGTCGTCCTGCGGCATCGGTCACGTCGAGCACCGAATCCAGCGGAGAGTCCATGCGCCGCGCCACGACTTCCGCGACGATGGCCTCGCCGGCGCGCCCCGTGATGCTGAACACATCCCAGTCGCCAGGATCCTGAATACGACCGCCGACGATCGCAGGCCACTTCACCTTTTGAGCGCTCGCGCCGCCGTTGTTCGGCTCTCGCTCCCGAACGTCAGGCAGTCCGTCAAATGACGCCGGCATCGGGCCGCCCACGCGCGGAAACACGCTCGTCAGCGCCGTCGGCTCGCCGATCGACAGTCGATAGACGAAGTCGTCGCGGCCGCGGTAGATGGCGTCGCGGATCTCGACGACATACTCGCCGTCGGTCGGGATGTGGAACTCGAGCACGGGATCAGGGTGAAAGCGGTCGTCGTCGTTGTAGGCGAGCTCGCGGCCGCTGGCGTCGTAGAGCGCGAGCGTGGCCTGGAACCATCCGGGCACAGCGTCAGCCAGATACGGCATCAGGTCGCGCGCGCTCACGGCACAGAGCAGGTGCTGGCCCTTCCGCGCCGCAAAGCGATAGCGGTCGACATCGCCCGGCATGTACTGCGGCGCCATCCGCGCGGGAAACTTCACGCGGTCGATGTCACCCGGAATCAGACGGCCGTTCACCGTGGCCGGCAAGGCGACCGTCAGCTCTGCGTCCGCCGGCGCGGTCTTCACGTCCCGCTCCTGAAACTCCGGCAACTGGCCAACGACGAAGATCAGCGGGCTCGTGAGGCCGAGCGACGTGTTCAGGCGCAACTGACGGGCGCCGAGCGTGGCGCTGGGCGCAATGGTGACGTCGAGCGTCACGAACTCCGACAGTACGGGACTCTGATTCCGGCGCGCGGAATCCACAATCCGATCGCGCAGCTTCAACATCTCCTGCTGCAGCGCCGGCGCTGCCGGCTGCTTCTGCATCTCTTGCAGCTTGTCGCGCAGTTCGGTCAGCGGCTGGCCGTTGAGCGGCTTGTCGATGCCGACAACGCGCGCGTCGACGCCGACGCCCGACACGATCGCGGACGCCGCGCCATCGAGGAACTGCCCGCCGATCACGATGCGAAGCGTCGTGCCCTGGCGGCCACCCGCCGGGTACACGTAGCCGGCATGCGGCACATTCTGTTGCTGTTGCCCAACAAGCGTGGTCGACACCGTGGCGATCACGGCGATCGTCGTCACACTGGCCGCGCGTCGCAGCTCGCAGAGGGCCATCACATGATCTCCGACAAGCGCCCGCCGGATGCCGAGGCGTCAGACGGCGGCGCCGCGGTGTAGTCGAGTCCCTGCGGATGCGGCAGCTTCGCCTTGGCATCGAGACCGAGGAGTTCGTACATGCTGCCAATCACATCGGCCGGCGAGACCGGTCGATCGCGCACGAGTTCGCCCCTCGCGTCTGACGCGCCGATGACGTGTCCGCCCGTGAAGCCGCCGCCGGCGACGAGCGCGGAGAACACTTCGCCGTGATGTCCGCGGCCGCCATTCCACGGCGCCTCCCACTGCACGCGCGGCGTGCGGCCGAATTCGCCGCTCCACCAGATGATCGTGCTGTCGAGCAGGCCGCGCTCCGACAGATCCTGCAGCAGCGTCGCCAGTCCTTTGTCCATCTGCGGCAGCTTCTGCCGCATCACCAGGAAGTTCTGTTTGTGTGTGTCCCAGCCGTTGTAGTTGAGCGTCACGTACGGCACGCCGCGCTCAACCAGTCGCCGCGCCACCAGACAGGACTGACCGAACGTGTTCCGTCCGTACCGATCGCGCATCGCGTCGGTCTCGCGCGAAAGATCGAACACCTGCCCCGCCTCGCCGAGGATCAGGTCGTACGCTTCGTCCTCCGACGTGGTGAACGCATCGAGCGACGCATTCGCGCTCGAGAGAGGCCCGATCGTGTTCAGCTGCCGGAGCAGTTCACGCCGAGAGCGCTGCCGATCGTCGGAGAGGTTCTGCGCGACGACGCCTTCCACGACGAATCGCGCTTGCGCCGGATCGCCGCCGGTCGCAAATGGCTGATAGCGCGGCCCCAGAAACCCGGCCTCCGAGAAACGTCCCTGGGGCTGGGTCAGCACGATGTACGGCGGAATCAGCCCGGTGTAGCCGGCGTGGTAGCCCTTGAATAGCGACACCACCGCGCCCACCGACGGACACACGTCGTGGCCGCCCGACTTGCGCCCGGTTTGCACCGCATACGACGCGGTCTCATGCGCGTTGATGCCGTGCGTCATGCTGCGGATCAGCGAGTACTTGTCGGCCTGCTGCGCGATGAGCGGCATCAACTCGCTGATGACGATGCCGGGGACGTTGGTGGAGATCGGTGTGTTGAGCGGCCCGCAGTAGTCATAACCCGCGTCGGGTTTGGGATCGAACGTGTCGAGATGCGACGGGCCGCCCCACATCCAGATCTGAATGACGGACTTCGCGCGCGGGGCGGCCGCCGCCGGCGCCGCGTGCAGCACCCGCTGGCCCAGCCGCTGGGCAACGGCCCACCCGGCCAGGCCGAAGAGCCCGTGTCGCATCGCGTCGCGTCGGTTGAAATGCATCTCGCCCCCTCAGTGCCGGTACAGGAATTCGCGACTATTGACGAGCGCCCACGCCAGATCGAGCGCGAAGACGCGCCGCGTCACGCCGGGCGTCGCCGCATAATCGCCGGCGGCCTTCAGCTCGCTGGCCGTGGGATATCGCGTCAGCACGGTGAGGTAGAGCACGCCGATCAACTGCGGCACATCCACGCGCGACTGGATCAGCGGAATGAGCTTCGGACTCTGATCGAACTTGCGCTGGATCTGCGTGGAGTTCAGCAACGCGAGCCGTTCGGCGGCGGTCGGCCGCGTGCTGCGTTCGGAGGCGAATCCGGTGTCTCGCGGCGACCGGCCGAAGGTCTCGAGAAACGCGCTCGTCATGCTGCCATCAGCCAGCGCGACCGCGCGCTGGTTCAATGGCGTGTACGTGAAGGGCTCCGGAATCGCGCTCGAGTACCCGTCGGTGCCGCCGGTGATGTCGTTGATCGCGTCGATCAGCACTTCGGCATCCAGCGGACGCAGCAGGTAATGCGCGAAGTTCGCGTCGGCCGCGGCGCTCGGCGTGTCGATCTCGGCCGCACGCTGATAGGTCGACGAGTTGAGAATGAGTCGGTAAATGCGGCGCAGGTCGAAATGCGACGCGACGAGTTCCTGCGAGAGATACGCCAGCAGCGCCGGGTTGCTCGGCGGATTGTCCGGCCGCATGTCGTCCGGTTCATCGACGATGCCGCGCCCCAGCAGCCACGCCCATACGCGATTGACGACGGCCGGCGCGAAGTAGGGATTCTTCGGCGCGGTCAGCCAGTCGGCGAAGACCTCGCGCGGGTCGCGATCCGAGGAGAGCGCGACTGTCATGCCGTCGGGGAACGTCGCCGTCCGCGCGCGGCCGCCGACCGACATTTTGTCTGGATCGAAGTAGACGATCTCTTCTTTCCATTCCTGTGTCGGCTTGTACGCGATCGCCGAGAAGAACGCGGCCATGCCCGCGACCCGGTCCGCTGACCAGCGGTCGGTTCGCGCGCCCATGAACGTCAGCACTACGGCCGACGCGATCGTCGGCGGCTCGCGGCTCTGCACCGCCCGGTAGAAGTTCACGGGCGGCTCGCGGAAGTTGCTGCCGCTGCTGGTGAGGAGCGTGCGCGCGAACTGGTCGTACGGCACGTTGTCGCGAAGGCTCGCGCGAATCCAGTGATGGTAGGCCTGCACGGCGTTCGGCCACAGATTGACCGGGAACTCCGACTTCACGCGCAGCGCGTCACTCCACTTCATCGCCCAGTAGTCGGCGAACGCGTCGCGCTCGAGCAGCCGATCGATGAGGCGGCTGCGCCTCTGCGGATCCCGATCGGCGAGAAACGCGCGCGTCTCCTCCGCCGTCGGCAACGTGCCGGTGGCATCGAGAAACACGCGGCGGATGAACACGGCGTCGCCGCAGATCGTCGCCGGCGCGATCTTCAGCGCGGCGAGACGCGCGTCGACCAGCGAGTCGATCGTCATCAGCGGCGTGGCCGCCGACGTGAACGGCGCCGCCGCGCCGGGCCACGACAGGAGCAGCCCGGCGACGAGCAGAACGCTGGCGGATCGACGGCGAGACATGCGCGGCTCAGCGCAGGCGCGGAATCACGGCAATCGCTTCGATCTCGATCAGCAGGTCCTCGCGGCAAAGACGCGCCTGAATGCCGGTGCTCGCCGGCAGAGGATGCAGACCGAGCCAGCCGAAGAACGCCGTGCGAATCTCGTTGAAGTCGCGATAGTCGCGTTCGATGTCGCGCAAATAGCACGTCGTCCGCACGATGTCGTGCCAGGTCGCATCCTCCGCCTGGAGCAACGCCGTGATGTTGCGATACGTGCGCCACAGTTGCGCGCGAAAGTCGCCGAGATGCGCCGACAGGCCGGCCTCGTCGACGCTCGCCGTGCCGGAGATCATCAGCATCGCCTTGTCGCCCAGATCGAAGCGAATCCCGCGCGTGAACGAGGCGGCCTTCGGATAGTCGTACGCTTCGTTGAGCACCGCGTGCGCCTGAATCGCCGTGCGGGTGATCTTGCGGAGGTCATGCGCCGGCGGCTCCAGGACTTTGCCGTCGGCGGACAGCACGCCCAGGGCAACGAGTTCGTCGCGCTCGGCCTGAGTCACGGGTGCGGTGCTGAGCGAGGAAATGGTCGCGAGGTCGGTGGGGGACATTCGAGGTCCTTCCGGGAGCGCGCCGGCAGGACGTCGGTCGCGCGTGTCGTTCACTGCCATTGGACCGGCGGCCTGCGGGTGAAGTTACACAGGCGCAGTTGTTAAGAGTTCGCAAAACTGCCGAAAGACCGGCATTGCACGCCGTCCGGAAGCTAGGATGGACCGTCCTATGCGCGAGACCCGATCTATGAGAACACTCATCGCCCTGCCGCTCATCCTCATTGCGACGGCCTTCGTGGCCGCTGAACAGCAAGTGCAGACCGTGCCGCCGCGCCCGCCGTCCATGGGCGGGCAGACGCGCGATCCCGGGCTGCAGCCGCAGCCCACCGGCACTGGCGTCATCACTGGATCGGTCGCGTCGGTCGACGGCGGCCGTCCCATGCGCCGCGCGAGTGTGCGACTGCAGGGCAGCAACACGCCGCTCTCGCGCACGACGATGACCGATGACAAGGGCAACTACGAATTCCAGGGCCTCCCCGTCGGCGAGTTCACATTGCGCGCGAGCAAGCCAGGCTATCTCGATTCGATTTATGGCCAGAAGCGTCCAGGCAGCGGGCGCCCAGGCACGCCGATCTCGCTGAAGGACGCGCAGCATCTCGAGAAAATCGACCTCTCGATTCCCAAGGGCGGTGTGCTCACCGGCACGATCACGGATGACGTCGGCGAACCGGCGTTTGGCGTGCAGGTGCGCGCCATGCGTTACGCGTTTCGTAACGGCGAGCGATCGCTCGTCGGCGCAGGTTCGACGACCACGGATGATCGCGGCATCTATCGCATTCCCACGCTGGTCCCCGGCGACTACATCGTCATGGCTACGCCCACCGAGAACAACGGCCCGATGAGCGACGCCGACATGCGCGCCCTCAGGGAAAGTGTGGCCGCGCAAGGGGCGGGCGGGAACTTCACCTTCACGGCCGGGGCGCCCCTCTCGATCGCCGGCGCCGGCCCGTCCATGGACACATTGCCGTCGACAGGATACGCGCCCGTCTTTTATCCGAGCACGACGCTGGCGATGTCAGCATCAACCGTCGCGTTGGGTCCGGCCGAAGAGAAGGCCGGCCTCGACATTCAACTGCAGCTCGTGCCGCTCGGGACGGTGAGCGGCGTGATTGCGGGCGACGCGCGGGCGATCCAGAGCACGACCATCGAACTGAGCGACAGCAACACGGGTCTGCCCGGTCTTTCGGCGAAGACCACCCGGCCCGGACCGGACGGACGCTTCAGCTTCACCGGCGTCGCACCGGGGCAGTACACCCTCACGGCGAAATCTGGAGGCAACACGTTCGTGTCGATCGACAACGCCGGCGGCAATGTGCGCATGACGATGATCGCCACGCGGGCGGAAGGCCCGGCCGGCGGCCCTGGAGGCCCGGGTGGCCCGCCCGCTCCGCCGCTCTGGGCAAAGGCGGACGTGGCCGTCGAAGGTCGCACCAAAACCGAGGTGTCGCTCGTACTGCAGGCCGGCATGAGCGTCAGCGGCCATGTCGCGTTCGATGGCACCGGTCCGGCACCAACGGACTTCTCGCAGATGCGCGTGCTCCTCGCGTCGGCGACGCAGGGCAGTGTGTTGAGCGGCTCATCGACGGCATCGGTCGACGCGGACGGCCGATTCAACGTCGCCGACGTGATGCCCGGTCGCTACCGCGCCACGATCATCGCGCCGCGCGGCTGGCGGGCGCGCTCGATCGACGTCGGCGGTCGCGACGCGCTCGACTTCATGCTCGAGGTGAAGGCCAATGAGGACGTCGGCAACATCACCGCGACGTTCACGAACAAGCCCTCCGAACTCACAGGCCTGCTGCAGGATTCATCGGGGCGCCCGACCAGCGACTACACGATCGTCCTCTTCGCAGCGGAGCAGCGATTCTGGACGCCGTCCTCACGCCGCATCCTCTCGACGCGGCCGTCAACGGAAGGCCGATTCTCGTTTCGCGATCTGCCGGCCGGCGACTACAAGCTCGTCGCGCTCGACGACGCGGAGCCCGACAGCTGGTTCGACGTGAACGTCCTCCGTCAACTGATCGGCGCCTCAACATCGGTGACGATCGTTGAAGGTGAGAAGAAGACGCAGGATATCAAGACAGTTAAGTAACCAGTTAAGTGGGAAGTGGAAAGATAGAAGTGGGAAGTTAAGAGCGCCCGTCGCTTCCCACTTCTATCTTCCCACTTCCAACTTGCTCTGTTCTATCCCCACATCCCTGTCACCGACGTGATCTTCCCGTCGGCGCCAAAGGTGAACACGTTCGTGCCGCGCGCTTTTGCAACGCCGTCTGGTCCGGGCACGGTCCACTCAGCGAGTGCGGTGCCGAGGCAGTGTCGGACCGGGCCCTCGCGTTGCATCGTCATGCCGGGCATGAACTTCTGCGCGGCGCCGGCGTGGAGCGCAACTTCGTCAGTGCCTTCGAGCATGCTGTAGCGGTCGCCGAAGCGCACGGCCGGCGCGGCAATCGCGTCGAACGCCGCTTTCCTCTTCGCATCGTCCGGCTCCGCCCATGCGGCGAACCAGGCATCGGCGCGTTCGCCGGCGTCGGCGTGCAGTTCATTCGCGACCAGATTCGCAAACACCGACAACTGAAAGCGCCAGCCCTGGATGTGCTGGTCGCGCGCGGCCGCGTCGGCGAGTTCGTGCGTGAGCGTCAGTCGCGTGCCGGCCGCTTCGCGCGCGAGTTGAATCGTGACGAGCGATTCGCCCGGGCCGACGGGGTTGCCGGGCGCGTATCGGTAAGTGAAGACGATGCGGTCGGGCGCGGAGATCTCAACGATCTCACCCGAGGCCTCGACGTTGCCGGGATGGCGGACGTAGACTTTGCCACCCGGTCGCGGGTCGATGGTGGAACCGGCGCCCCACCAGGAGGCCCAGCGGGCGTTGTCCTGGAAGAAGGCGAAGACGGTGTCGGGCTTCGCGAGAATGAAGACGGAGCGGTCGAGTGTGTGCGGGAGCAATGACATGTCAGTCCTTCCTCTTGTTTGCCGCGCCACGCCTTACCGGCGGGCTGGGGTTTGAAACGCCACGCTTTGCCGGCGGGCTGCCGCGGCGCCGGCGTTGCGGGCGCGGGCCGCGGCGGGATTCTTCGAGTTCGGCGGCGAGTTTGAGTGTCCAGAGCGCGTCGTTCCACATGTGTTCGAGGGCGGCGGCGACGGGCGCGAGCGCCTCGCGGCGCGCGCGATAGTAGCGGAATTGCTTCTCGCGGCGGCACTCGACCAGCCCTGCGCCGGTCAGAGACTTGAGTTGCAGCGAGATGGCGCCGAAGGTCACGTCGGGCATGGCGGTGTGAATATCGCCGACGGAGCATTCTTCGTCCCACACGAGCCGCAGGATTTCGCGTCGGCGTGGCGACGCGAGCGCGGCGAGTGCAGGGGTCTGAAGCGGCACGGCGATACTTTAGATGAAACTAAAATACGGTGTCCGCAAATTTTTCGTGCGCGTGCATCTAGCCAAGTGGTGATTCGGTACGTTAAGCTGAACGTCTTGTGCGCCCGTAGCTCAGCTGGATAGAGCGCCGGGCTTCGAACCCGTAGGTCGGAGGTTCGAATCCTCCCGGGCGCACCATGCAAGGCAGAAGGCAAAGGGCAGAAGGCAGAAACAAAACCCCTGAGTCCTCTGAGGAACTGAATAGCACGCCCGTAGCTCAGCTGGATAGAGCGACGGCCTCCGGAGCCGTAGGCCGCAGGTTCGAATCCTGCCGGGCGCACCACATGTAAGGCAGAAGGCAAAAGGCACACGGCAGAAATTAAGTAAGAGATAAGAAATAAGAAATATCCGATGTCTTATCGGGCCCGTAGCTCAATTGGCAGAGCAGCAGACTCTTAATCTGTTGGTTGTAGGTTCGATTCCTACCGGGCTCACCACATTTCGCGTAGCGAAATGTGCCCGCCGAAGCCGCGAGCGTAGCGAGCGACTGGCGAAGGCGGGCCCACACCCACACTTGCTTCGCTCGACTGGCCGAAACATCGGCACGGAAGCTCTTGTACGCACTCGGCGTCCCACGTACAGTAGGCTCCGAGTGCTCCCAGCATCCATGCACGAACCCAACGCAATGACCGACGCGATCGCGTTCGGCCTGCGCCTTCGCAGCCTCCGCCAAACGCGCGGGCTCTCCCTCGAGCGGATCGCTCAGTTGACGAAAATCAGCATCGGCCAGCTCAACGCCCTCGAGAGCGGCGATGTGTCGAAATGGCCGGCGGGCATCTTTGCCCGAGGGTTCGTCCGCGCCTACGCGAATGAGGTTGGCGCGGCCGCGGCACCGATCGTGGCAGAGTTCTGCCGGGTGTTTCCCGAGGTCGCCGGAGCATCGGCGTCGCCGGCGCCACAACGGCTGCGGATCACGCTGGTCGAGACATCACGAATAGCTCGGGCGGCCGCGTGGCTGACGCGCACCTCCAGCCGACCCTCGAGGCCGTACCCGCCGCCAGCCGGAAGTCCGCTGCTGGCCGACTCGACGGCCCTCCGCATCGTTTGATCCCGGCATCTGCTCCATCCCACTAAGATTGAAGACGTGCACATCGTCTTCGACATGGATGGCGTTCTGGCGGACTTCGAAGGCGGGTTCGTCCGCGCATGGACGCAACGATTCCCGGATGTGCCGCCCATCCCGCAGACCGAGCGCCGGCATTTCTCCCTGCTCGACGACTACCCGCTCCAACAGCCGATGGTGAAGGAGATCTACCACGCGCCCGGGTACTTCCGGGACCTCGAGCCCATGCCCGGCGCGTTGGCCACCGTGCGCGACATCCTGGACCTCGGCCACGACGTGCGCATCTGCAGTTCGCCGCTCAACCGCTATCTGCACTGCGTGCCCGAGAAATACGAGTGGGTCGAGCGCCACCTCGGAGCAGAATTCCTGCCGCGCCTGATCCTCGCCAAAGACAAGACCTGGGTGCACGGCGACTTCCTCGTGGACGACAAGCCCGAAGTGATCGGATCACGCACGCCGAGTTGGCAACACGTCGTGTTCGACCAGCCCTTCAACCGGCACGTGACTGGACTGCGAATGAACTGGTCGAACTGGAAGGAAGTAATGAACCTCTGAGGCTGCCGGCCTTACTTCCCGGCCGGCTGCAGCTTCCGCAATCCCTGATAGATCCGCACGTTCAACATCGCGCCGGTGATCCCCGTGTGCTCGTCCGCCACGCGCGGCTCGTCAGCCACGCCGAGCCGCTTCGCGAGCGCACCGTTGGTGAGATCCCGCAGCCCTAACGACCAGGCCATCGACGGCACATCGAGCACGAAGTAGTGATACATCTCGCGCCACGTGCGATTCTCGCGACGCAACAGTGCATCCAGAAACGCCGTGTCGAACTGCGAGTTGAACGTGACCAGCAGCACGTGCTTCTTCGCCGCGACCCGCTGATGGAACGCGAAGATGGCAGCCACCGCATCGTGCGTCGACAGCGCCTCCTGCTCGCGCCACTTCGCGGCGTCGAATCCGTTCACCTTCGCGGCGCCCGGCGAGAGGCGCTCCGGATGCTCCGGCTGAATGCGCACGAACAACTGATCGACGACGTGGCCCTCGAGATCCGTGATGACAAATCCTGCGTCGATCATCTCGTGATACCCGGGCACGAGCCCCGTCGTCTCCACATCCAAATGCGCCAGCAGCCACTGATCCGGCTCGGTCGTCGGCAGCGACGCAGTGACCGGAGCCTGATCGACCGCGGTGACAAACCCAGGCGTGGCCGCCGCGTCTGGCGCGGGTTGAGCACACGCGGCAACACCGCACACGGCGATCAGAACGGCAAGGCAACGGAACATGTGGATCCTCATGATGGATACGGACGCTCGCCGTACTGCGCCCGCAGACGCTCGAGTTCACGAACGAGATCGGCCTGCACGGTAGCGTAGCGCGCATCGCCATACACGCTCGTCATCTCGCGCGGATCCTTCTCGAGATCGAAGAGCTCCCACTCGTTCACCGGATAGTAATAGATCAGCTTGTGGCGTTCGGTTCGCACGCCGACGTGCGCCTGTACGCGATGGTCGGCCGGAAACTCGTAGTAGTGGTAGTAGATGCTGCGGCGCCAGTCCTTCGGCGTCTTGCCGCGCAGCACCGGCACGAACGAGCGGCCGTGCCGATCCGCGGGCGCCGCGCTGCCGGCGATCTCGAGCAACGTCGGCGCGTAGTCGATGTTCTGCACCATCGGTGAGAACCGCGTCCCCTTCTTGACGACGCCAGGCCAGCGCACGATGAGCGGCATCGCGAGCGACTCCTCGTACATCCATCGCTTGTCGAACCAGCCGTGCTCGCCGTTGTAGAAACCCTGATCGGACGCGTAGATCACGACCGTGTTGTCGTCCAGCCCCTGCGACGTCAACTCGTCGAGCACGCGTCCGATGTTGTCGTCGAGCGCCTTGACGCAGCGCAGGTAGTCCTTCATGTACGCCTGATACTTCCAGCGCGTGAGATCGGCGCCCGTCGGCGGCGCGGCCTGGAACGCCTCGTTTCGCGGACCGTACGCCGCGTCCCAGGCCACCTTCTGCGCGTCGCTCATGCGTCCGAACTCGCCGGCCAGTGTCGTGGCGCCCACCAGCGGCGGCCGCATCTTGAGGTCGCTCGCCATTGTCATGTGGCGCCCAACTTCCATCTCCTGCTGCGATGCCGGCGTGGCGCGGCCCTTGTAGTCGTCGAACAGGGTGTCGGGTTCGGGCACCGTGACGTCCGCAAGCAGCCCCAGATGGCGCTCGGGCGGCATCCAGTTACGATGCGGCGCCTTGTGCTGGCACATGAGGAGAAACGGCTTGTCCGTGTCGCGCATGCGCAGCCAGTTGATCGCCGCGTCGCCGATGACATCCGTGCAGTACCCCGGCCGCCGCTCCGTGCCCGTCTTCATGACGATGTCCGGGTTGTAGTAGCTGCCCTGCCCCGGCAGGATCTCCCAGTGATCGAAGCCGGTGGGCTGGCTCACCAAATGCCACTTGCCGATGATCGCCGTCGTGTATCCCGACGCCTGCAGCGCCTTGGGCATCGTCCACTGGCTGCCATCGAATCGGCTGCTGTTGTCGATGAAGCCATTGGCGTGACTGTGCAGGCCCGTGAGAATCGCCGCGCGGCTAGGTCCGCAGAGCGAGTTGCAGCAGTAGCTGCGCTCGAATACGCCGCCGCTCGCCGCGAGTCGATTCAGATTCGGCGTGAGCTGGTGCTGGTTGACGAAACTCTGCAGCCGCGTCTTGTAGGCCCCGATCGATTGGAGCGAGTGGTCGTCGGAAAAGAGAAAGACGATGTTCGGCCGCGAGGGTGCGGCCGCCAACGTGCGCAGCGTCGACGAGAGCGCGAGCGCCGATGCCGCGCTCGCATGCAGGAACTCGCGGCGGGACGGCATGGCGCTACGTGTGCCTGTGCGCGCTGGGCAAACCGAAGCGCCTCACCGTGTCGCCGAGGAAGTCGAACTCGATCAGCACGGCCGGCTCGTCGCCGACCACCCAGCCGTCGTGGCCCGGATCGATCACGACCACCTGCGGCGCGGTGAACTCCACCACGCAGCCGTCGCCGTACTGCATGTGGATCGATCCCTTGGCGAGGAAGCCCACGTGCGCGTGCATGCACAACGGCGTGCCCGACACATCCTTCATGTCGCGCGACCACCGGAATCCCACCGGATAAATCACGCGCTTGACGCGTCCCTCCCCGGCCGGAGCCATGTCAATGACGACGCCACCCACTTCGTGATGCGTGGCGCCGGCCATTGGCGCAAGCATCGGATCGTTGCCGGACATATCGCTCTCCTCCTGAAGAAACACCGGTGCGCCTACTGGCGCAAGAGATCCACAATCGTGCACGACCACACGCTCGAACCCGTTTGTGTGGTGTCGGTCCACACCGCGTCGAATCGTCCACCGACATGTCCGACGCTGGGAGACGCGGCGAGGAAGTTCCGAAAATCCATCCGCCATGTGGCGCTCGACGAAATCGAGCCCGCGTAGGTCAGCACACCAGCTGACGATATGACACCCGTGCTGGTCCCCAACAGATTGCCGAGCACAAACTGCCCCGTCAACGACGTGAGATCGGACGACTGCGTGTTGCTGAACGCCATCTGGAATGTCGAGCCCAGCGGATAGGTCGGCAGCATCGATGCGCAGGAATTCGTTCCGGCGTAACCGCCGCTATCCGTGCAGCGGTCGAGCGTATAGGTGCCATAGAACGTGCCGCCGTAGTTCGGCAGCACGCGTACTTTCTTGCTCGCCTTGAAACCCTGATAGTCGACCGAGATCGTGACGTCACCGATGCTGACGCCCGTGATGGCGCCCGCCGTCGTGACCGTGGCCACCGATGGCGTGTCTGAGGTGAACCCCGCGAAGACCACGGCGGTATTGCCTGACGACAACGAGACGGTCGCCGTGGCCGATACCGTCGCGCCCACGCCGGGCGGATTCACCGAAAGCGTGATCCCGGTAATCGTGCTGAGGCTCGACGGTGACAGCACGAAGCCGTCGGAACGACCGCACGCCGACATCCCGATCAGCATCAGGACCGCCCATGGGAGCGTGCGGCGCGGCGTGAGTCCACGTGTCACTGAACGAGACGATAGCAGATCACCCGCGCGCCCGTACCGCCCAGCGCAACTTGGCCGACGACGCCCGGCGATTCGCGAAGGTCTCCTGCCTGGTGGACCGGATCACGTCGTCCGCAACGTCGGCGTACACGCCGGCGCGATGGCCCGCCTGAAACGCCTTCTTCACCCGCCGATCCTCACCCGAGTGAAACGTCAGGAACACGACGCGTCCGCCCGGAGAGAGACAGTGCGGCAACGCGCGCAGCAGCGCGTCGAGCACGGCGAACTCGTCGTTCACCGCGATGCGCAACGCCTGAAACGTGCGGCGCACCGACATCTTCACGTCCGTCTTCGCCAGCTGCGGCAGCGCTTTCGTGAGGCCGACGCGGACCGCTCGCTCGGCCGCCTGCGTCGTCGCGAGCGGCTGCTGCTGCAGGACACGCGCAATCAACCCGGCATGCGGTTCATCGGCGTTTTCGTCGAGCAGTGTCGCCAGTTCCGTCTCGTGTACTCGCGCAATCAACGCCGACGCCGGTTCGCCGCGCGCGGGGTTCATGCGCATGTCGAGCGGTCCGACCCCCTTGTAGCTGAAGCCGCGATCCGGGTTGTCGAGCTGCATCGACGACACGCCGAGATCGGCGATGACGACGTCGGCGCTCGCGAGTCCTTCCGCCGCAAGCGCCTGCGCCAGACCGGCGAAGTTACTGTGGCGCGTCGTGAACGTGTCGGCGCCGAATCCCGCAGCGCGCAGGTGCGCCTCGGCGCGCGGCAGTTCGAGCGGATCGACGTCGAGGCCGATCAGCCGGCCACCCGGCCGTAGACATTCGAGGATCGCGCGCGCGTGTCCGCCGCCGCCCAGCGTGCAGTCCACGGCGACCTCGCCCGGCCGCGGCCGCAGGCAGCGCAATACCTCGTCGACCATGATGGGCACGTGCATGCCCGCGGGCGTCTTGCCGGACTCGAGGATCTTCTGCACCTCCGCCGCGTACCGATCGGGGTTCAGTTCCTTGTACTTCTCATGGAAGGCGCGGGGGTTCTTGCCCGGATATCGTGGGCGCCGCTTCCGAATCGGCGAAGTGTCCGCCTGCTCCTTGGCCACGCCGGATTCTACCGTGCCCGGAGCGAAGCGAACGTCGTAGACTGACAGGATGAAGCTGGAGGACATCATGAAGCGTTCATTGACCACGATGTTGATCGTCACGCTCTGCGGCACTAGCGCCGCGCTGCTCGCGGCGCGCGGATGGCAGGATCTTCCCAACGACAGGTACTCGCGCCGCGAAGCCGACAACATCAGCGCGCGCCTCTTCGAGGCCATCGTGGGACGTGCCGGCGGCGCCACGGATGCCTCCGAAGCGGCCACACAGATCATGCTCGGCAAACTCGAAGCCCAGGTCGAGGCGATGTTCGACAGTTCGGAATTCCGCCAGAAAACTGCGGCAATGACCCCGACGCAGGTCCTCGATCAAATCTATGAGGGCCTCCTCGATCGGAGGACCGACGACGCCGGTGTCCGCACGTACCTGCGCGAGATCGAACAGCGCAAAGGCGCAACGGTCGTGCTGAAGATCATCAACGATACGGAATTCGAAACGCGGATCCTCGGCCGGTCGGCCAGGTCGACGCGTGGTGGCGGTGGCGGAGGCGGCAGCAGCGACCGCGGCGGCTACAACGAAGTCAACCTGATGCGCGCCGCCGAGGCGTGCCAGGCGATGGTCGTCGAGCAGGTGCGCGCCGATGTCGGCCGGCCGGTGCTGCTACGCTTCCAGGGCATGGACCGGACGTCGTCGGGATGGGGCGGCGACGCAATTCGCGGCTCAGCGATCGACGTGTTCGACCAGAACCGGCGCATCACCTACCGGTGCGACATGGACCGGAACCGCTTCTCGCCGTCTCGCGCGAGCTACACATTCGATGACGGACGGACCGATTGGGACTATCCGCTGGCCAGCGTGCGCTCATGCCAGGACGCCGTTCG
>CAYHEX010000004.1:21085-43043 GCA_964355365.1 uncultured Solibacteraceae bacterium
GGCTCGGCCGCGTGCTCGACGGTCAACAAACACGTCACCAAGGGCTTTGAGGCGTTCACGAAGAACGACTATACGATCGCCGAGAAGGAATTCCTTGAGGCCATCAAGGACGACGAGGACGATCCCTACGCTCAGCTGAATCTCGGCGCGCTGTATCAGGCCACCGGGCGTCCGCAGATGGCGGTGCCGCTGTACATCAAGGTGCTCGAGACCGGGAAGAACATCCGGCCGAACCGCAAGTCGCTCGCCAACACCAAAGAGGCATCCCCGACGCTCGCGGAGATGGCCCAGGCCAACCTTGATGCGATTGTGGCCGCCGGCACCAAGAAGTAACACCAGCCATTTCAGACTCACACAAGAACGGCCGGCTTACGCCGGCCGTTCTCTTTGTACGGATTGCGCCAGTCTCGTGTCCTACCGTTGCGAGGCACCGCCGCGTCCGGCGCCTGGCACGGGCGGCATCGTGGCCGGAGTGAATCGCGGCAGCATCGCGTCGCGCATCGCGATGTGGTACACCGCTGACGCGATCGCCACCGCCGACTTCTTCACATCCGCTTCAACGATGCGCTCGAGCGTGTCGAGGTTGGTGTGCCACGTGTGGCTGTTGTATTCCATGCCGTCCTGACCGAGGCCGATGCCCGGCAAACCCGCGGCGTTGAACGACGTGCTGTCGGTGCCGCCCGGAGTACGACCGGTCGTCGTCACTGCGCCGTAGACGCCGAGATCCTCAAACGCCTTGAAATACTGCGCGAGCACCTGGCCGGCCTCCGGCGGTCCGAAGATCGAGCCGCCGTGAATCTGTCCGGTGCCACCGTCCACGTTGAAGTAGCCGTTGA
Source organism: uncultured Solibacteraceae bacterium (assembly GCA_964355365.1). Taxonomy (GTDB): domain Bacteria; phylum Acidobacteriota; class Vicinamibacteria; order Vicinamibacterales; family SCN-69-37; genus SCUN01. The sequence continues at coordinate 21,922 of CAYHEX010000004.1, forward strand.
ACTTCGCAAACTCCGGCTTGGGCGCTTCTGCCGTGCCGAAATGCTGCGCGACGTACGCCTTCGAACCGAGAAGGCCCTGCTCTTCGCCGGCCCAGAGGGCCACGCGAATGGTGCGGCGCGGCTTCACGCCGAGCGCCTGCAGAATCCGCGCGGCCTCCATCATCACCGCGCTGCCAATCGCATTGTCGGTCGCGCCGGTCGCCGAGTGCCACGAGTCGAGGTGGCCGCCGAGCATCACCACTTCGTCGGCCTTGTCCGTGCCGGGGATCTCCGCGATGGCGTTGTACGTGGTCTTGCCCGCAGGAAAATCCTTGTTCACGATGTTGAACTCGAGCTGCACCGGGCCGTCGGCCAGCAACCGCGCGATGCGGCCGTAGTCTTCGTTGCGGAGCACCACCGTCGGCACCGTCTTCGACGGATCGTAACCGGCGAAGTTGAACGCGCGGATCTGACCGTGTTCGCGCGCGGCGTCGTTCACGCGCACGCCGGCGCCGTTGGCCACGAGGAAGTCATTGACCGCTGTCGCCACCTGCGCCGCCGTCAGGGCGTTCGGATCAGGCGTCGCCGCCGGACCACCGGCGCCACCGGGTCGCCCGCCGCGTCCCGCGTTTGGATCGGCCGGCGCACCGCCGAACCGCGCCCGCGCCTGCTCTTCGGTCTGGCGTTTCGCCGGCGGCACTTCCTGAAACGGCACCCAGGTGTGCGCGCCAACGAGCACGACCCCGCCCTTCACCTTCGCCACCATGGAGTCGAGGTACGTCTTGAGCGACGCCGCCGTCGGGTTGGGCGGCGTAATCAGTTGCACGGCGTTCGCCGTGACCGTGCCTTTGGTCGACGGTGTCCACGCGAGGACTTCGAAGACCAGGTTGTCCTTCACCGGCGCGATGATGTGGCCGGCCGCTTTCTCGTTCAACCAGCCACCTGTTGGCGTGACCGTTGCGGTCTTGAACTCGAGTGGCTCGAGGTGGCCGTTCTTCATGCCCCACTTGCCCATCTGGTCGATCGCCCACTTCGCGGCATTCTCGTGGTTCGGCGAGCCGGTCACTCGAGGGCCGTACACATCCGTCAGGTGGTGCATGGTCCGCATGATCTGGGAGTTGTTCATCCCCTCCGCGCGGATCCGGGCGTTCATAGCAGTGTCGATGACTTCAGCTGGCGTCTGTCGGGCCTGCAGCGCCGGCAACCCCGCGGCGAGACCGAAGACCAGAACGGGGGCGAGATATCTACGAAACATTGAGCGTTCCTCCGAACGGGATTATTTCACTGAGACGGCCGCCGCGTACCCGGCAAATACAGCAGCCAGCCCGACACCGACCTGAACGGCGACGTTGCCCGCCGCCTGGCCGACGCGGCCCTCCTGCACCAGCGTGAGTGTGTCGAGCCCGAGCGACGAAAATGTTGTGAACCCGCCCAGCACACCGACAAACACCAGCGTGCGCAGCTGCGCGCCCATCCTCAGCTGTTCGGTGGCCACCAGGCCCGCGAGCAGGCCGATCACGGCGCATCCCACGATGTTGACGATGGCCGTGGCGTGCGGCAACGTCGAACCAAAGGAGCGGTTGACCATCACGTTCACGCCGTGGCGCGCCATCGACCCCAACGCCCCGCCAATCCCGACCCACAGAAAAGTTGCCATCGCCGGTTAGCGTAGCCGAAGAAGCCTGTGGCCGGCCCCTAGCCGGCGCTCAGCTTCAACGCGTGTGTTCTGACAAGCCGTCCGACGCGCTCAATCGCGACGTCCGACAGGGACTCGTACACCGGAACTTGAACCGCCGTCATCGCCTTGGCGGCACCCGGCGACTTCGGCCCGGTCCACCCAAACAGCGGCATCTCCGTGCACTGATCGACGTGCATCGGCGCCACGTCAACGCCGCGACGAATGCCGCTTTTCACGAAGCGCTCGTGGTGTGGAACGTAGGGGCAGTACTGGTAGTACACGTGAGCACGTCCGGCCGGCACGGTTGGAATTGTCACGCCGGGAATATCGCCAAGCATCGAATCAAAGACCCTGGCGTGGCGACGTGTGCGCTCGATATACGCGGGGAGTTGCTTCAGCCCGGCCAGACCTAACGCCGCTTGAACGTTGGAGAATCGGCCTCGATAGTGGGCCGGCATCGGATCGAGCGATCGGATGCGCTCCCACATCCGCTCTTCGGGCTTGGCGCCGATCCACGAGGCGGCCCAGAGGATTGGAAACGACGTCAGCGTGAAGAGGCCCGGCTGGATCGCCGCATGCTGCCAGTACCCGCTGCGCAGGATGCCTTCAACGCGCTCTTCACTCGGCCACGCTTCCGCATCGGCCATGTCGCCGACGCGCTTCGCCAGATCGGCGTCGCGCATCCATGCGAGTCCGCCGCCGAACGTGTTCAATGGCTTGAAGGCCTGAAAGCTGAAGAAGCTGGCGTCGCCAAACGTCCCGGCCATCTGGCCGTGATAGGTCGCGCCGAGCGCGTGCGCGCAGTCTTCGATCACCTTCAGGTGGTGCTTGCGAGCCAGCGCCATGATGGGATCCATGTCGCACATGAGGCCGTAGAGATGCGTCGGCAGGATCGCGCGCGTGTTGGGCGTGATCGCCCTCTCGGCCGCGGCCGGGTCCATCGCAAACGTGTCGGGATCGATGTCGACAAAGACGGGCGTGAGCCCGGCCACGCGCGTGATTTCCGGCACGACCCAGAAGGTCAACGCCGGCACGATGATCTCGGAGCCCTTCGGAAGATCGAGCGCTTTCAGGATGAAGTACAGGGCCGTGCGGCCGTATTCGGTGGAACAGGTGCGCACATGACCCGTTCCCAGGATGCGCAGGAACTCCTGTTCGAAAGACTCAAGGTGCGGCCCCTTGACGAGCTGTCCCGCTTGCCGACAGGTCGTGATGATCTCGGCCCAATCCGGGGCCATGCGCATGCCGAACCGCGATATCGCTGCCACGTGTGGTGTTCCCGCTCCCCAGGCCCAGGCTGATTCCGGATACTCCGGGCTAGCAGGACTATAGACCAGACCTCAGTCGAGTGGGTTATCCGCGAAGCAGAGATCCTTGACCACCCGGCCATGGATGCGGTGTTCCTGAATGACGCGCTCAATATTCTCGGGCGTCAGATTCCGATACCAGGTGCCCTCCGGGTACACCACACCGATGGGCCCGCCCGTACAGATGCGCAGGCAATGACAACGCGTGCGGTACGCCGGGCCGTCGGGTCCGGAAAGGCCGAGATCCTTCATGCGGCGTTTCAGGTAATTCCAGGCGTCGAGTCCAGCGTCGGCGTCGATGCAATCGGGACCGGCGCAGAGGAGCATGTGTCGTTTCAGGTGGCCGACGCCGAATGACGCGGCGGCGGCTTCCGGCGTTGAGCGCGCCTTCTTGCTCATCGGCGTCAATCCTGGACCGGCAGGCCGGCCGCGACCCACGCGCTGAATCCGCCGGTGAGGTTGATCACCCGATCCACGCCGCGCGCCTTCAGCAGGCTCGAACCAATCATCGACCGGGCGCCGGCAGCGCACTGCAACACGATGGGCTTGCCGAGGGGAATCTCGTCGAATCGCTCGAGCAATCGGCCGAGCGGGATATGCCAAGCGTTGGCGATGTGCCCGGCGGCCCACTCGTTCGCGTTGCGGACGTCAATGAGCGTCACGCCGTTGTTCGCGAGCGACTCGGTCAGATCCTGCGCAGCGATCTGCGGAATCTGCGACAACGGGTGCGGTGACGACGCCGCCCAGGCGGCCACGGCGTCGACATCGAACCAACCGGCGAGGCGATCCAGGCCGATCATGGCCAGATCGCGGACGGCGGTGTCGATCGTGGCGGCATCCCCAATCAGATAGAAGTCCGCGGTGTACGGCGCGAACCACCCCATCCACGTCGTGAAGCTGCCGTTCATCGGCACACTGATCGTGCCCGGCACGGCGCCCATCGCGAAGTCGGCGGCGGGACGCGTGTCGAACACCATCGCGCCACCGGCGGCGAGCGCCGTGAGATCCGCCGCCGCCTTCTGCGGTGGTCGCGAGAACCCACCGAGCACGCGCGGTCCGACCTTGTTCAGCCGCTTCATCTCGGCAAAGTACCGCGGCGGATCCGGCTGGCCGGCGAGCACGTTGTCTACGAACGCCTGCTCCGTCTTGCACTGAAACGCCCAGTTGAAACGGCGCTCGTACCCGAGCGTGCTGTGCGGAATCGCGCTGATGCCCTTGCCGCAAGCCGAACCGGCGCCGTGTCCCGGCCAGATCTGCAGCCAGTCTGGCCGCGCGCGAAACGCCTCGAGCGACGTCCACAACACGCGCGCGCCGACTTCCATCGTGCCCTTCATGTTGGCGGCCTTCTCGAGCAGATCCGGACGCCCGACGTCGCCCACGAAGATGAAGTCGCCGGTGGCCGCAGCGATCGGTTCGTCGGCCGCGGCACGGTCGGTGATCAGAAACGAGATGTGCTCCGGCGTGTGCCCCGGCGTGTGCAGCACCTCGAGGTCGATGTTGCCGACGGTGAGATGGTCGCCGTTCTTCACGAGCACCGCGCCATCACCCGCCGCAAACGCGTATTTCCAATCGGCGTCACCTTCATCCGACAGATACAGCGTGCCCCCCGAGCGCGCCGCCAGTTCCCGCGCACCCGAGCAGAAGTCGGCGTGAATGTGCGTCTCGGTGACGTGCGTAATCTTCGCGCCCTCCGCTGCCGCGGCCTGGATGTACTGGTCCACATCGCGGTTCGGATCGATCACGACCGCCTGCCCCTTGCCCTGGCACACGATGAGGTAACTCGTTTGGGCGAGCTTCGGCTCGAAGAAGCGCTTGATGAACATGGGACATTGTAATCAGGGCAAAGGGCAAAGGGCAGAGGGCAAAGGCGAGGGGAAAGGGAAAAGGAAAAAGGGGTGCAAAACCAAGAGAGAATGAAGTCGCCCCTGATGCACGCGACCACCGCACCTTTGCCCTTTGCCCTCTGCCCTCTGCCCTGCTGATATGCCCAGGTACAAACTCACCGTCGAATACGCCGGCACGCGCTACAGCGGGTGGCAGATCCAGCAGAACGCGAAGACCGTACAGGGGGAGCTGGTCCGGGCCATCAAGGAAGGCACCGGCGCGAAACACGTCGAGACCTACGGGTCGGGGCGCACTGACGCGGGCGTCCACGCCCTCGGCCAGGTGATGCACGCGGATCTGCCGCTCAATCTTCCGCCCCAGACGCTCATCATGCGGATTAACGACGCGCTGCCGGCCGACATCAACGTGCTGGCGGCCGAGCGGGTGTCGCCGCGGTTTCATGCGCGGCACAGCGCCGTCGCGCGCCACTATCGCTATCAGATTTCGACGCGCCGCACGGCATTCGACAAACCGTTCGTCTGGTGGGTGCGCGAACCGCTCGACCTCGCCCGCATGCAGGCCGCCGCGAACGCGCTCACGGGATTTGCCGACTTCCGGTCATTTACGGACGACGACCCGGAAGAGAAGTCCACGCAGGTGCTGCTCACGTCGCTCACGCTCACCGAGGAGCCGCCGCTGATCATCGTTCGCGTGACCGGCTCGCATTTCCTGTGGAAGATGGTGCGCCGCCTCGTGGGCGTGATCGTCGAGGTGGGCCGCGGCGGACTGACGCCGCAGGACATGACACAACTCCTGCGCTCGCACTCTGACCTGCCGCCAAAACTCACGGCGCCGGCATCAGGACTGTTTCTGGAACAGGTCGATTACTAGATTCCCGATTACCGATCTTCGATTGCCGATTGCCGATTACCGATTACCGATCGATTAGCGATTGGCGGCTCGCGATCCCCGATTCGCGTTTTGCGATTAGCGATTCGCGGTGTCTTTCTTGTATTTTCCCAGGCGATAGCGGATCTGATCTCTGTGCACGCCGAGCAACGCCGCGGCGCGTGTCTGATTGCCGCCGACACGATCGAGCGCCTGCATCACCAGACTCCGCTCCACGTCATCCAGCCGGCAGCCGCTCTCGGGCAGACGAAACGGCCCGGACGCATCCAGCGCCGGGGCCACGTCAAAGCCGGCCAGATGCCCAGGCTCAATCACCTGACCCGCGGCCAGCATGACGGCGCGGTCGATGACCGCGCGCAGTTCATCGACATTGCCGGGCCAGTCGTAGCCGGTCAACGCCGCTTCAGCCGCGCTGGAGAGGTCCTGACGGTCGGCCGAGTTGACGAACCGACTCTGCGCAACGAAATGCCGGGCGAGCACGCCCACGTCCTGACGGTGATTCGCGAGGGGCGACAATTCCATCCCGAGCACGTTCAGGCGGTAGAACAGCTCAGACGGAAATGTTCCGCCTTCCACCAGCGACTGCAGCGGACGAGTAGCCGTCGCGATGATGCGTACATCCACCCGAATATCCGTGCCGCCGCCCACGCGGCGGAAGTCGCGCGACTCGAGATACCGCAGCAGTCGGCCCTGCAAGGGCGCGGACAGCCGGTCGACATCGTCGAGGAGGATGGTCCCCTCATGCGCTTCGTCGAACACACCGCGTGAGTGCGCGCCGGTCTCGTCTTCGGGTATCGGCTCGCGGCCAAACAGTTCCGCCGCCAGTTCGTCGTCTCCCTGAGCGGCGCAGTGCACTTTGAGGAAGGGCCGCATCCCGCGCGCGCCGCTGTAGTGAATCACGCGAGCCACATGGTCGCGCCCGGTGCCGCGCGCGCCGGTGAGGAGCACGGGGGCGTCGTGACTGGTGGCGATCTTGCGGGTCAGCGCGCGCACCCGCTCCATCGCCGCCGAGTCGCCAAGCAGCGACGCCACGGTGAACGGACGCGCCAGACGGTCGCGCAGTGTGCGCAATTCGCGGCGCAGGCGGGTCACTTCGAACGCGCGGACGATGCGACGCGCGATGTCGTCCGGATCGATGGGCTCGTACGCGTAGTCGAAGGCGCCGCCGGCCAGCGCCGTCGTGACCATCGCGGCGTCTTCGCGGCCCGCCAGCAGGATGATCGGCGGGTCGGGATCACGCTCGCGCAATCCCGCGAGAAAATCGAGCGCGGCTTCGTTGGGCAGACGGGCGTCGAGCAATACCGCGTCGACGCCGGCGTCCGCCCGCTCTACCGCGTCATCGACGGTATCTGCCTCAACGACCTCATGCCCGTCGGCGCGAAGCCGTTCGGCCAGAGGCCAGCGCATGGGCACAATGAGCACCCGTTTAGCCGACATGATGCCGTCATTGTGCCATCATGTGCAGGAGGGGGGCGCATGAGTTCGCACCATTTCGGCCACGCCATCGACGTTGGGCGCCAGGCACGCGCCGCCGCCGCCAAGGTTCGCAACAGCTTGTTCCCCGGCTGGCGCCAGCGTGGATTTCGCCGCGCTCTGGGCCGGTTCATCGTCGCGCTCGAACAGGTTCCACAACGGGAAGCGGCCGCGCTGTCGACCGACGACCTGCGCGAACTCAACGCGGTGATCAACGGTGTCATCGCCGAGGCCGAAGTGTTCATGGCCGAACGGCACGACTCCACCACCGCAGAGATCGAGCAGGACCGTTTCGTGGTGACGGAAATCTATCAACTGCGCGCGATCGCCGAATCACTCACGCGACACGTCACCGCCGACCCGGGCGTCATGGACGTGGGCTGGACGATTCGGACCCAGACGGGGAACCAGCCGAAGGACTGAGCCCGCGCTCGCCCAGCCACCGTTTCGGCTGGTGGCGCTTCAACCCGAACGGCTCGACCGTGTGCGCTTCGAGATGCGCCATCGCGTCGTCGAGGTCGTCGGTGACCAGCACCAGATTCAGATCTTCCGGCGAAACAGCGCCGTGCTGCTCCAGCCCGCGCAGCAGCGTGACGAGCGGCTGCCAGTATTCGGTGCCGATGAGCACCACGGGAAAGCTGCGAATTTTCTTTGTTTGTATCAGGGTCAGCGCTTCGAACAGCTCATCCATCGTGCCGAGGCCGCCGGGCATGGCGATGAACGCGTACGAGTACTTGAAGAGCAGCACCTTGCGCACAAAGAAGTAGTGGCAGGTGACGAAGCGATCGAGATAGGCATTCACGTGCTGTTCGTGCGGCAGTTCGATATTGCAGGCGACCGAGGGACCGCCGGCATCGCGCGCGCCGCGATTGGCGGCTTCCATCAACCCGGGGCCGCCGCCGGTCATCACGGTAAAGCCCAGCATGCTGACGCGCCGCCCCACCTCGCGCGTGACCGCGTAGAACGGATGTGATTCCGGAAATCGCGCGGAACCAAATATCGCGACGCACGGCCCCACGAAGTGCAGGCCGCGGAATCCTCGAACAAAATCGCGCACCGCCCGGTACAGCAGTCCGGCCTCGTGCCATCGCGAGTGCGGGCCTTCGAGCAGGTAGCGATCGGAGGAGCCATTGGCTCCTCCGGTCGGTTGAGCCATGGATTACTTCTTCTTGACCCCGAGGGCCGACAGACGATCGGCCAGATCTGCGCCGGCCGTCGCCGTCTTGACGGCCTTGTCGATATACAGAATCCTGCCGTCGCCGCCGATGTAGAACGTCCACCGACGGGCAAACTTCGCCACCGCATCGGTCACGCCGTAGGCATCCGAGACCTTCCGCTCCGGATCCGACAGCATCGGGAAGTTCGCCTGTTCCTGCTCGGCAAACTTCTTGTTGGTCTCGGCGTCATCCACGCTCGCCATGAAGTAGGCGACGTCGAACTGTTTGATCGTCTCCCCACTGCTCGTGAACGCCTTGCACTCGGCCGTGCAGCCGCCCGTGAAGGCCTTCGGGTACCACGCCACAACCACCGTCTTGCCCTTGTAGGCGGCCAGCGTGTGCGTCTTGCCGTCGGTGCCAACGAGCGAGAACGCCGGGGCCATATCGCCAACCTTCAGGTCCACGCCCGACTGCGCCCACGCCGCGACCGCCACGAGGGCGACACCCAGCACACCCACCACCATTGCGAACTTCTTCATCAATTCGAACCTCCCGTGATCATTCTAAGTAATTGGACGCCTGATGTCTTAATATCGGCCCCGTCCCATGGCGAACTTCTACCAGCTCTTTGCCGAGGCCGCCCACAGGTTCCCCGACCGACCGGCCGTGGAGGTCGTGCGTGCGTCGACCGTCGAAACGTGGACGTACGCCCAACTCGACGCGGACGCCCAGCTGTGGGCCGGCTGGCTGGACGCCCACGGAGTCCGCGCGGGTGATCGCTGCGCGATCCTCGCGGATAACGACGCACGGTGGATTGGCGCGTACTTCGGCGCCCTGCGCATCGGCGCCGTCGCCGTTCCGCTCGACACAAACTACAAGGCCGCCCAGGTGCGCACCGTCGCCGACAACTGCGACGCGCGCGTGATCTTCACCACCGCGAAGTACCGCGAGACGATCGACGCCGCCGCTCCCGACCGGCTGCGCGTGGATCTGGCCGCCGATGCCGCCGCACGTCCGGCCGGCGCGCCGCCGCCCGTCGTGGATCGCGCGGCCTCCGACGCCGCCGTGCTGCTCTACACCTCGGGCACAACGAGCGATCCGAAGGGCGTGATCCTCACGCACGGCAACCTCGAAGCGGAGCGCGCCGCCGCGTTCAAAGTCATCACCCTCAACGAGCGCGACGCGGTGCTCGGGGTCCTGCCCTTGTTTCACGCGCTCGCACAGCTGGCCAATCTCCTGCTGCCGCTGATCGTTGGCGGACGCGTCGTGTTTCTCGAGCAGGTCAGCTCCAGCACGCTCCTGGCGGCGCTGCAGCAACGACAGATCACGGCGTTCGCGTGCGTGCCGCAGTTCTTCTACCTGATCCATCAGCGGGTCACCGCGGAGGTCGGCAAGCGCGGCGGCGCCGGACGCGCCGTGTTCACGGGCATGCTACGGACCAACGGCTGGCTGCGCGACACCTTCAAGTGGAATCCCGGGCGCCGATGGTTCGCGCGGGTGCATCACACGCTCGGCCGGAACATGCGCGTGCTCATCACCGGCGGATCGAAGTTCGATCCCATCATCAGCCGCCAACTCTACGAAATGGGCTTCACGCTGCAGAACGCGTACGGCCTGACGGAGTGCACCGGCGGCGCCACGATCATGCGCGCCGGTGACACGTTCTCCACATCGGTCGGTCAGGCGCTCGAAGGCACCGACATCCGCATCATCCCCAAAGCCGACGGGCGCAGCCTGCACCCCGCCGACCCGCGAAGCCCGCACATCACCGACGATGATGACAATGATGATGGTCCACAAGACGGCGAGATCCTGATCCGCGGCCCCATCGTGATGCAGGGATACTTCAACCGGCCGGAGGCCACCGCCGAGGTCCTGAAGGACGGCTGGCTCCACACCGGCGACCTCGGCTATCTCGATGCGGCGGGCCGTCTCTTCATCACCGGCCGCAAGAAGGAGATCATCGTCCTCAGCTCCGGCAAGAACCTGTATCCGGAAGAAATCGAAGCGCACTATCGCCAGTCGCCGCTGATCAAGGAACTGTGCATTCTGGGGCTGACCAAACCGGGCGAACCCTCCGCGGAACGTCTACATGCGGTGATCGTGCCCGACGAACAGGTGATGCAGGAGCGCGGGATCACCAACGTGCGCGAACTCATCCGGTTCGATGTGGAGAGCCTGTCGGTGCAGTTGCCGGCGCACAAACGGGTGTTGAGTTACGACGTGTGGTTCGAGCCGCTGCCGCGCACGAGCACGAGCAAGGTGAAGCGGCATGAAGTGGAGCGCCTCGTCCGCCAGCGGGCCGCCGCAGTGGCCGCGGACCAGGCGGCCGCGGAGACACGGCCGCTCACCGACGCGGAGCGCGCCTGGCAGAACGACCCCGACCGCTCCGATGCGCTCGCGGCGATTGCCGAACGGCTGAAGCGCCCGTCCGTGCATCCCGATGCCAACCTCGAACTGGATCTCACGCTCGACTCGATGGAGCGCGTGGAACTGCTGACGATGCTCGAACAGCGCGCAGGCACGCGCGTGGCCGCCGACAAGCGCGCCGCCATCTTCACCGTGCGAGACCTGATCGACGCCGTGCTCAGCGCCGGCGCGGGCGCGGGGAAGACCAATCAGGAGCCGTGGGACACGATTCTCGCGCAGGATCCCGGCGACGGCATCGCAGCGTCGCTCGCCCGCTCGCGCCCATTCGTGGCGATGGCGTTCTTCATTCCGCTCCGCCTGATCGGCTGGATGGCGCGCCTGCTGCTGCGCGCGCGCGTGACCGGCCTGGAGCACGTTCCGGCAGACGGCCCGTACATCATCTGCCCGAATCACCAGTCCTACCTGGATGGCTTTGTCGTGCTGACCGCGCTGCCGTTCCGGGTGTTCCGCCAGCTCTTCTTCGTCGGCGCGTCCGAGTATTACGAGACACCGTTCATGCGCTGGTTCGCGCGCACCACCAACATCATCCCCGTCGATCCGAACGTCAACCTCATGAGCGCGATGCAAGCCGGCGCGACGGGTCTGCGTCTCAAGCGCATTCTGGTCCTCTTTCCCGAGGGCGAGCGATCCATTGACGGCGAACTGAAGCCGTTCCGTAAGGGCGCGCCGATTCTGTCGGCGCAGCTGGGCGTGCCGATCGTGCCGGTCGCGATGGACGGGATGTTTGCTCTCTGGCCGCGCGGCCGCAGTTTTCAGTGGCGCAAGCTGTTGCCGTGGAGTGTGACGCCGCTCGGCCTGGCATTCGGCGAGCCCATCACGATGAGTAAAGGCGATGACGCCGGCGCCACCGAGCGGTTGCGCCGGGCCATCGAGGCACTGCTGACAGCGATCCGCTCAGCGCGGCGCTGAGCGCGGACTACGCCTTCCCCGTCACTTGCAGCGCGTCCGGCAGTACGAACTCGTGCTCCGGATGGTGCACGGTGAGGACCGGACACGGCGCGAGCCGCACGACCTTCTCGGCCACGCTGCCGATCAGCATGCGCGAGATCCCCGACCGACCGTGCGTGCCGATCACAACCAGATCGACCTTCTGCTCGTGCGCGTAGTTCGCGATTTCGCGCGCCGGCGATTCCGAGGTCACCATTGCCGACGTCGCGTGCAACTCGCGACGATCTTCTTCAGTGACCGCTTCCTCGAGCTGCTTTCGCGCCGTGTCTTCGAGTCCTTGAATCATCGTGGCCAGGGCCACCCCCCCGCCGACCACATCGGCGCTGGTGATCCAGAGCGGCTCAAACACGTGCAGCACGTGGAGTGTGGCGCCGAAGGAGCGCGCCATGGCGCGCGCATAGTTCAGTGCGGTGTCTGACGGGGCGCTGAAATCCGTGGCAACCAGAACGTCCTTGATGGCGATCATAACGGGCCTCCCTTACGATCATAGACCCGACGACGGGGCAGGACGCGAAAGACACCCGGACCAGTTAAGATCGGGCCATGAAGCATTTCGCGGCAATCGTGGCGTTCGGCGCGGTGATGGCGACCGCAGTACCGGCGCTGGCGCAGGCACCCGGCCAGGGCTCGCGGACCGACATCGGCGGCACGCAGGGCAAGCAGACTTTCTCGGTTCGCGGCCACCTCATCGTGTGGGGCTCCCTGGGGCTCGACCTGGATGTGATCGGCGACGTCACCGCCGGTGCGGTGGGCGGGATTCGGGGCACCGGCGTACTGATCAACGCCACGGCCTACCCCGATGTCTACGTCCGCACGCAGCAACGGCGCTCACTCGGTGTCGGTTTCGGCATCTTCCAGCGCACAGAACTTTTCGCCCGCTATCAGGAGGCGAACAATCCGGCGGCGACGGTCGCCATCGGTCAGTTCGGGACAAGTTCCAATACGTTCGGCGTCGCGTTCGACAACTACAAGGACCAGGTGATCGAGTTCGGCTTGCGCAGGTACCTTGCCTCTCCCAGAGCGAGCCGCATCTACTTCTCGCTATTCGGCGGCATGAAGACGGTTGAACCCATCAACATGACGATGCAGGCGCCCGGAGGGAATATCCCTGCCGGGCTTTACGGCAAGTCGCGCGTGCCTTCAATGGGCCTGGAGTTCGGCATCACGCTCGAGTCGCACAAGGTCGGCGTCTTCGCCGAGGGGGGCTTTCGGTACCAGAAGCATCTGGCGCCCAATGACAGCGACCTGGCCGCCTACAATCTGCAGGATCTGAACAACACCGGCTTCCGGCTCTTCATGCCGGCCACCGTCGGGCTGCTCTTTCGTTTCTGACCGACTAGCCCACGTACTTGCGCGCGGCGATCTGCGCGCGTCGGCGTCGCAGATCCAGCTGGCGGTAGAGGTCTTTAACGAGCGGCTGCAGACGAGGCTTCTGCTGGCGGCGTTCGCGCCGCACCACCAGCGGCGTCTCCGAGTCATCTACCAGAACAAGCTGCCGCGCGGCCGTGCCATCGAACATGTCGTGATTCATGTGCAATCTCCTGAGACAGAGCATTGCGGAGGGGTGTGACAGGGCAGGACCGCGGCGTTTCCGCCATCTCCCCTTACAATCGGCACGTGGAACGCAAACATGAGGTGACGCGGCTGGAAGGATTCAGCGATGCCGTCTTCGGCTTCGCTCTGACCCTGCTGGTGGTGTCTCTGGAAGTGCCCCAGAACTTTCTGGAGCTGCAGAACCTGCTCCGGGGGTTCCTGCCCTTCGCGTTGATGTTCGCGATGATCTGCTGGATCTGGTACGAGCATCAGCAGTTCTTCCGTCGCTATGGGCTGCAGGATGCGCTCACGATCACGCTCAACTGCTTCCTGCTGTTCGTCGTGCTCTTCTACGTGTATCCGCTCAAGTATCTGACGATGAGCCTGATCGGTCCGATCGTCCACATGACACCCGAGTCGTTGCCGGAGACGTCCAGCGGCGATGGCGTGCTGCTGCTGTACAGCAGCGGCGTGGTGTTGATTTTCGGCACGTTCGTCGCGCTCTACCTGCGCGCCTGGCGCCAGCGCGACGCGATCGGCCTCACGACCGAAGAGCAGATCACGTTGCGGTCGGGGATGCGCGGGCACCTGATCAGTGCGGGGCTCGGCGTCCTCTCAATCCTGATCGTCGAAATCGCCCGATGGACCGATCGCGGGTGGCTCGTGATGGTTGCCGGTTTCAGCTACGCGCTGATGGGGCCGCTCCACGCGTGGAACGGACACGCGGCCAGCCGCGCCGTGGCCGCGCTTCGCAAGAAAGGACACGTCGCCCGCTCATGAGAAACGCAGAAGTCATCCGGCAGTGGCAGATCCTCCGCGCGGTCGAGTCGGCGCGCACGGGAATCACGATTCATGACCTCGCGAGCGATACGGGCGTCACCACGCGCACGATCCGCCGCGACCTGACGGCGCTGCAGGAAGCGGGCTTCGCGCTCTTCGATGAGGGCGAGGGCAACGAGACCAAGCGCTGGAAGCTCGATGAGAAGGCCTTTCGAACCGTGCAGGACGGGCTGTCGGTTGCCGACGTCGCCGCGCTCTACCTCAGCCGCTCCATCGTGGTCGCGCTCTCGGGCTGGCCACTGGTCGATGAGCTCGGCGCGGCGCTTGCAAAACTCGACAGCGCGTTGAATCCGCGTATGCGCGAGTTCCTCTCCACGCTGCCCCAGGTGGTGTCGACCAAGGCCGGGCCGCGGGCGGGCGCCGCGTCGGTCGACCGGCTCGCGCCGCTCACGCGCCGGCTGTTCGATGCCGTGCGCGACCGGCACATCATCGAGATGGCCTACTTTTCGGCGCGCAGCAATCGCGCGAAGACCTACATCGTGCACCCGTACCGCATCGCGCTCGCCCACGGCGGCGTGTATCTGGTCGCGTGGGTCCCGCAGTACGACGAGTTCCGCACGTTCGCGGTGGAGCGCATTCAGAAACTCTCGATTGCAGAAGACACCTTCCGCAAGGCCCGTGAACTCCCCGCGGACCTCTTCGCGTCGTCCATGGGCGTGTTCTGGGGTGAGCCCGAGCATGTGGTCATCGACTTCGCCGCACGTCACGTCCCGTATGTGCAAGGACGACTCTGGCATCCGTCGCAGCAGGTCGAGGTCCACGCCGACGGCCGCATCACGCTCACGCTCGAGGTCTCAACGGACTGGGCGCTGCGCAGCTGGATCCTCGGCTTCGGCTCTGGCGTGAAGGTCATCGAGCCCAAGAAGCTGGCGAAGGAACTCAAGGAAGAACATAAGAAAGCGATCGCCGAGTCCGACTGAACGATCGCCAAGATCAAGAAACATTCAACATGGGGGGCCATGAAGGGCCATGGGGAAGATCAACACCAACCCCAACACCGACAGTTTTTCGAAGAGCTCTTTGAAAGCCTGTTGGGGTGGTGTTGATCTTCCCCATGGCCCTTCATGGCTCCCCATGTTAATCGCTGTTGTTCTGTCTATTCCGCGCGTCCCAATTTCGCCAACAACGCGCGGATCGCCGCATCGAGCTGACTGTCTGTGTCGGTGAGCGTTTCACCAATCGGTCGCGTCGCGTCGATGTCCACCGGACGGGAGTGGCGCTCCATGTCGGTACCGTCGACCGCCGTAATGCGCATACGCGGCAGTCGCAGCGTGGAGCCATCGACCAGGCGCGTATTCCACGTATAGATGATCCAGCCTGCGGTGGGCTCGCCGACGATTGGGCCGAGCTTGAGCGTGCGATAGCCCTCGGTGAAATCCTCGGCATCCGACAGTGAATGCTGATTGATCACCAGCGCCGTCGGCTTCTCGAGCGCTCGCTGCCCCAGCACCGTTCGGGCGGGCGCCGTGGGCAGGCCGCGCAGCGACATCTTCAGGTAGGGCTGTCGCGCGAACGCGTCGATCGCGTAGGCGTTCACGAACCCGCCGTTGTTGTTGCGAATATCGACGATCACTCCGTCACGCGCGTGATTCTCGGTGTCGAGGTCGATGAAGAGCTGATCGAGCGCGCCTTGCCCCATGTCGATCATGTGCACGTAGCCAATGCGGCCGCCGCTGCGCTTGAGCACATAGGCGCGATTGGCCTCGACCCACTGCCGATAGAGCAGGCCCTTCTCAGTGGCCTGGCTGACGGGTTTGACCACGACCTGTCGGGTAGGGCCGCCCGCCGCCGCCGCGAGCGTGAGTGTGACGCGCCGATCGACGGTGTTGGCGAGCAAGTCATCGAGATTCACGCCGGGGCCCGTCGCGCGGCCGTCGACCGCCGTCAGGACGTCGCCGACCGTGATGTCGCGCGTGATCGCCGCCGGACCGAGGGGCGTGATCGCCGTGACTCGCAGACGGCCGGTGGCTTCGTACTCGCTGCGATCGAAACTCAGGCCCAGCCGGCCCACGACCGGGCCGCCCCCGGCCGGTCCCGTGAACCCGAGGTGGGACGCGTTGAGATCGCCGATCATCAGCCGCACGATGCGGCGCATTTCCTCGGCGGTTGCCGCGCCGGCCACGCGCGGCGCGAACCGCTCGCGCTCGGCCTCCCAGTTGACGCCGTTGAACTTCGGATCAAAGAAATTGTCGCGCAGCAGCGTCCACGCCTGCCGGAACACTTCGGTCTTCTCGCGCTCGAAGTCGAGCATGAACTCCGCCGTCACGTTCACGGTGCGCACCTCGCGCCGATCCACCGACACGGCGGCGATGCGGCCGCCGTCGAGGAAGTAGACCTCCTTGCCGTCGGATGAGAATTGCGCATCCGACTTGCTGCTGGCCGTGGAGGTGAGCTGTCGCGCCACGCCGGCCTCGCGCGACAACTCATCGAGCGGCCACGCGTACAGATTGCTCTGCCCCGCCGCCGCGGCAATCAGCACGGCGAGCTTGCCATCCGGGCTGATCGTGACGGACTGCACGTCGAGCCCGGTGGGGAGCAGCGACAGGCGCTGGCGGATATCGGCAAAGACGGGTGCGGACAGGTGCGAACTGGTGCGGTCGGGTGCGTCAGGTGCACCAGGTGCGACGGGTGCGGGTGCGGGTGCGGGTGCGGCCGGTGCCGGAGTCGTGCGCGTCGGCTGCGTGAACAAGTCGCGGAATTGGTCTTCGCGAAACCTGGGCGTGCGCAATGTGAGGTCGACGCGCGCCAGTTGACCGGCTTCGGTGCGTTGGCTGCTGTCAAACAGCAGATAGGAACCGTCGCGGCCCCAGGCGATCGAGTTGGCGTAGACATTGGCGAGGAAGCTCACCGGTTGTGTCACGCGCGGCGTGGCGTCCGGCGCGACCGGCGCGAGCGAGACGTTGGTGAACTGCTTCTCGCCCACCGCAAACAACGCGATCCAGCGACCGTCGGGCGACCACATCGGTTGCGGCCGATCGATCGCATCACCGAACGCGCCCGTGGACACGACGCGGTCGGCCTTGGAGGCAAGGTCGATCACCCGCAGTTCGCGGCGATCGCGCAGATAGAGCAACGACGCGCCGTCCGGCGAGAACGACGGCGACAGATCCCCCCCCGCGCCGCTCGTCAGTGCCGTCTCGATGCCGGCCGCCACATCAAAGAGATACACGTGCTGGGCGTTGTCGCGCGCCGACACATAGGCGATCCGTCGACTGTCGGCGGACCAGACCGGCTGCGACTCGATCGCCGCCGTGTTCGTGATCCGCATCGCGTCGCCGCCCTCGGTCGACGACGCCGCAAAGAGCTCGCCGCGGGCGATGAACGCCACTTTCTTGCCGTCGGGCGACAGAGACAGGTCTTCGAACTGATTGGTCTGCCGCACGCGCTCCGGCACGGGCAGGGTCGGCACGCCGCGACGGGTAATCTTCACCGCATGCGACTGGCCGGTGCCGCTGTCGGCCAGCCAGACGCCGAAGTTGCGCTCGAAGGCGATGGTCGTGCCGTCGGCGGTGATCGACGGCCACAACACGCGCCCGTCGGTGAACTTCGTCAGTGCCCGGTCGGCGCCGGTCGCGGAGGCCGGCCGCGCCCACAGATTCTCCGCGCCGCCGCGATCGCTGACGTAGAACAGACTGCGCCCATCACCGCTCCACATCGGCCACAGGCTGCGAGCATCCCGCTTCGTCAACTGCGTGTAGGTGCCGCCGGCGCCGGTCCCGCTCCCCGCCAGCATCCAGAGTTCACTCTGGTCGAGATGGCTACCCGCGCGACGCCACCACTGCGACGAGCCGTTGCCGCGCGCCACAAATGCGAGGCGCGTGCCGTCGGGCGACGCCGCCGCGCCGAACTCGTTGACGTAGCGATCCGCGCTCACCGTCATGGGCGTGCCGCCATCGACCGACACGCGAAAGATGTCATTCATCCCCGCGATGTCGCGGCTCGTGGAGGCGAAGTAGACCCAGCGGCCGTCGCGCGACCATCCTTCCAGCTGTTCCATGCCGTCATCGGCGGTGACGCGACGAAGCACGCCGGTCGCAAACGACAGCACGTAGATGTCGCCGCCGCCCGTGCGTGTGGAGTTGAACGCGAGCGAACGGCCATCGGGGGCAAACAGCGGACGCGACTCGTTGGCATCGTGTGCGACGAGCAGGTGCGCGTCGCCGCCCGCCGACGGCACAGACCAGATGTCGCCGCCTGAAACAAATGCGATCTCACGTCCGTCCGGGGAGATACCGGGTTCGGCAAACGACAACTGGGGCGGCGCGGGTGTCTGCCCGTGCAACGGCTCCAGCAATCCCACGGACGCGACAGCGCACGCGGCCACAACGACACGAATCCACGAGGAACGCATGCGGAAACTCTACATGAAGCCAACGTCTGAGCCGGTTCCTACGTCCAACCTGCCGATGCGCTTTCTCCACACCACTCTGTGTGCGCTGGCCGGCCTGGCCGTATTGTCCGGAAGCGAACGCGGACTCTCCGCGCGTGGCTCGGGAACGGCGCCCGGGCCGCGCTCAGTCGCCGCGACGCCGATCGCCGCCGGCGCCACGGCGATCTTGATCGACGGCGAACCGAACGAGACCGCGTGGTCGCGCGCGCCCCTGATCACCGACTTCGTCCAACGGCGCCCGGCAGAAGGCGCCGCGCCGACATTCAAGACCGACGCCCGCGTGCTGTTCGACGCCGCCAACCTGTACGTCGCGGTGACGGCAACGGACCCGGAGCCGTCGAAGATCGTGGGCCAGCTCACGCGGCGCGACACGCTGAGCTCGTCCGACTGGCTGACCGTGTACATCGACTCGTACCGCGACAAGCGCACGGCCTATGAGTTCGGCGTGAATCCCGCCGGCGTGAAATACGACCGCTCGTGGTTCAACGACTCAAACAGTGACATCAGCTGGGACGCCGTGTGGGACGCCGCCGTGACGCGGTCCCCAAACGGCTGGCGCGCGGAGTTCCGCATTCCGTTCTCGCAGCTGCGATTCAACCCGGCCACCACGTCGACCTTCGGATTTGCCCTCGGCCGCATTCTCGCTCGTGCCGACGAAGCCTCCACCTGGCCCCTGCTACCCCGGAGCGCCAGCGGATTCGTGTCGTCGTTCGGCGAACTCACGGGCCTCACCTTCGCGCAACCGCTAAAGAAGTTTGAAATCACACCCTACGCGTTGACGCAGGCCACGACCAAGCCCGTTGAGCGGGGCAATCCGCTGTCGAAATCGCCCGACCCGACGGGCACCGTCGGGGTGGATCTGAAATACGCCGTCGCACCGGGCCTGACATTCACCGGCACGATGAATCCGGACTTCGGTCAAGTCGAGGCCGATCCGGCCGTCGTCAACCTCAGCGGCTTCGAGACGTTCTTTCCGGAAAAACGGCCGTTCTTCGTGGAAGGCTCCGGCACGTTCTCGTTCGACATCGACTGCAACGACGGACAGTGCACGGGCCTGCTCTACTCCCGGCGCATCGGGCGCACGCCGCACCGGTCCGTGTCGGCCCCCTCCGGCGGCTACACGACGGCGCCGTCCAACACCACGATCTACGGCGCCGGCAAGCTGACTGGGCGCATCGGCAAGTTCTCCGTGGGCGCGCTCAATGCCATCACGAGCCGCGAAGATGCCACGATCAGCACCGGCGGTGGGTCATCGCGGAGTCCGGTCGAGCCGGCCACGTCCTACTCGGTCGTCCGCGCCAGTCGCGAGTTCGCCAACCAATCGCGCTTGGGATTCATGGCGACCAGCACCAACCGCAAACTCAGCACCGACCTGAAGTTCCTGCCGGCCAACGCCTATACCGGCGGCGCCGACTTCGATCTCCGTCTCGGAAAGGCATACAGCCTCGGCGGCTACTGGGCCGGCAGCGCGATCGACGGGACGGCGGATGCCATCTCGAACGTGCAGCAGAACACGGTCCACAGCTACCAGCGCCCCGGCGCGACGTCGTTCGCCTACGACCCGGCCCGCACGTCGCTCGGCGGTCACGCCGGATCGCTGTCCGTCAGCAAGATCGCAGGCCAGTACGCCCGCTTCAACTCGAACCTGGA
Source organism: uncultured Solibacteraceae bacterium (assembly GCA_964355365.1). Lineage (GTDB taxonomy): Bacteria > Acidobacteriota > Vicinamibacteria > Vicinamibacterales > SCN-69-37 > SCUN01. Next base: position 42,040 of record CAYHEX010000004.1, read on the forward strand.
CTTCAAGTCCCCGGGCTTCGACATCAACGATCTCGGCTTCCTGTCGCGCGCCGACGAAATGACGCAGAGCAACTGGTTTCAACTGCGCAGCGACACGCCGAACCGGTGGCGCCGCAGCATCAACGTCAACTTCAACCAGTGGACGGGCTGGAACTTCGACGGCGACCTGCGATTCCGCGGCGGCAACATCAACGGCAACGTGACGCTGGCGTCGAACTGGACCGTGGGCGGGGGATACAACGTGCAGGGACGTGGTTTTTCCGACCGTCTGACGCGCGGCGGGCCCGGCGGCTACGTGAACGGCAACCGCAACGGCTGGATCTTTCTCAGCACCGACCAACGGAAGGACCTGGTCGGCCGGATGAATCTGTCCGCCTACAGCGACCGCAAAGGCTCGTCGGGCCTGAATGTGAACCCGAGCGTCACGTGGCTGCCGCGCGCCGGTGTGTCCCTCAGCGCGTCGATGGGCCTCAGCCAGGGTCAGAGCGACTCGCAGTGGATTACGAATCAGACGACCGGCAACTCAACGCGCTACGTCTTCGGCCACCTCGAGCAAACCACGCTCAGCCTGACTGCGCGCGTGAATTACACGATCCGTCCCACGCTCACCCTCGAGATCTACGCCGCGCCATTCGTGTCGTCGGGCGCCTACTCCGCATTCAAGGAACTCAAGAACGGCCGGGCCGCCGCGTACGAGGACCGGTACGCGCCGTTCGCCTATGCCGCCAATCCGGACTTCAACTACCGCGCGTTCCGTTCAACGAGCGTGCTCCGGTGGGAATACCGGCCCGGTTCGGCGCTGTTCGCGGTGTGGCAGCACGGCCGTGAGGACTTCGCCAATGACGGCCGATTCCAGTTTGGACAGAACCTCAGCGATCTGTTCGGCACGCCATCGACCAACACGTTTTTGGTGAAGTTCAGCCGTTGGTTGAATTTCTAGGAGCATTCACCATGGAGATACCGTGTTGACTGTCAAGCCCCGAGGGCTTGCGGATCAAACGGGC
>CAYHEX010000005.1:0-40324 GCA_964355365.1 uncultured Solibacteraceae bacterium
GGGGCACCTGGCACCGGTCGCACAGCGCGGACGAGCGGATTGCTCTTCACGTAGCGCCCATTATCGTGCGCAGACCGCGAGAATCAACGCGAAATCACGCCGAACGGCGAGCCCTGGACAGACCTCCAGCCAGACACGCCGCGCACAAGACACGCGCCGGTCAGTCGTCGCCTTGAAACGGTTGATCGTCGCACCCCTCGAACGGCAGCGGCGGAGCCCGCGACGGCCGCATCATCGGTACGTCAACCGGCAAACCGAGGTGCGTGAGAATTCGCTCAATGACCGCCGGCGCATGGATCAGCGCCACCAACGTCAGCCGACCCGAACAGTGCGGACAGGCCAGGACGTCGAACCCGAAACTCCGCTGCATCAGATCCGCCCAGGTGCGATTGGTGGGCCGGCCGTGTCCATGGGCCGTCGCATCATGGGCCGACGGCCCGCTCGTGTCATCGATCGGGGCCGGTACCACAAGCGCCCGCCACGCTGCGCGCGGCGCCAACACGCCGTGGTACAGCACCAGATTGATGCGCGGTCGCGGAATCAACGCGGCCAAGCGTTCGAGCAATTCGACCGGCTCGAAGATGAGATGCGTCGTGCCGTCCGTCCAGCGACGACGCAGTTCCAAAACGACATGCCCGTCCGGCATGCGTTGCAACCGATCCTGCCCCAGCGGTGGGCGCAGCGTGTACCGGCACAACCGCTCCAACCGCTCGCGCGCGCCCGCGGGGACCAGAATACCCGCGTGCACATCAAACCCATCGCGCCGCGCATGCCAGCGGCCGAACGTGGGTGGCTCCGGCAGGTCGATCGCGTCGCCCCAGCGGCGCACCGCGCGCCCGGCGCGTGGCCCGAGCGCGCGCACGCCACGCACCGACGCGGCGGCGAGACCCGCCAACGCGGGCGTCTCTTCGCTCCACGGGTCTGGCACATCCACGCCGTCACGCCCATCAGTGATCCCGCGACGGGCCAGCATCGTCACGAGTCGCCGCTCGATCACGCCAAGCAGTACTGCCAGCTCGCCCTCGCCCACCGGCGCCGCCGGGCAGAAGCGCACGCCGTCCCCGCCATCCGCCACGAAGACGCCGTCGATGATCAGCGCGTGAATGTGCACGTTGAGATTCAGTGCCGCCCCGAACCGCTGGACGATCGCCACGCCACCACCGCGCCCGCCCGCCACGCCGGCACGCTCGGCACGACGACGAAGCCAGACGAGAATGGCGCGCACGAAGATCGCCACCACCGCCCGGCAGAGCGTGTGATCAAACGCGAGCACGTACCGCAGCCGCGGCGGCAGACTCAACACCCACTGCCGCACCGGCACTTGCGGAAAGACGTGATCGACCAGATGCGCGGCCCGGTCCGTCATGCGACGGCCGCCACAACTCGGACAGAAGCCGCGCCCATTGCACGAGAAGGGCACCAACCGATCTTTGCGGCAGGTGGCGCAGTGAAATCGCGCGAAACCTGCCGCGAGACAGCCGCACGTCAGGAAATCGCGGAACTCCCGCTCGACAAACCGTGGCAGGCCCTGCCCGTCGCGCGTCGCCTCTGCGTCGGCGCGGAACGTCTCGAAGTGATCGCGCACCAATTGGTGCAGGGCGCCCTGCTCGGGCCGGCGCGGCTGGTAGACGGATGAGGCACGCGCCACCCCGCCCCACAGGGCAAGGCTCGTGCCCGCCGCGCCACTCGATTACCTTAGACAACCGACCACAACGGCAGGGCGGCGCGGGAACGAACTACCCAGCGTATTAGGGCCGACCACCGTGAACGTCCGTGCCCGTACTTGTCTTACACTGTGAACCGAGCGCCATGACACCCCTTGCCCTGACCCGCGATGTGACCATCCAGCGGCTTCTCGCTGCAGAGATGGAAATGCGGTCGCTTGGCGTCAGCCGGCTGGCGCTCTTCGGATCGGTTCTCCGCAATGAGGCGCGGGCCGATAGCGACGTCGATCTGCTTGTGCAATTCGCCGCGGGCCGGAAGTCGTTCGACGGTTTCATGAAGCTCGGCGACTTGCTGGAAGCACGGCTGGGGCATCGGGTCGAGCTCGTCACCGTTGAGTCGCTCTCCCCATTCATCGGACCGCGTATTCTCGCCGAGGCGCTTGATGTCCTTCGAGCCGCGTGAGTATCTGCGGCATATCGCGATCGAATCCGACTACCTGATCGCTGAAACTGTCGCGGTTTCGTACGAGGAGTTTCTTCAGAACGGCACCTTGCAGCGCGCCTTCATCCGCAGTCTCGAGATCATCGGCGAAGCATCCAAGAAGCTCCCAGAGTCGTTTCGCGCCGAGCACCCGGAAGTGGAATGGCGACAGATGTCTGGCATGCGAGACCGCCTGATCCACGGTTACCTGAGCGTCGACTATGAGATCGTGTGGGACGTGCTGATGACTCGTATTCCTGTTCTGCGCAGGCAGGTCGCCGCGATTCTCGGCGAGTGAATCTCAATGGGGCCTTCACCGACACGCCGGCCTGACGCGCGCGATGTGGATCGCGCCTTCATGCACGGCAACATCGAGGGTGTTGTCACCGAGCGCTGGTTCCACGCGCTCGGCTGCCGTCGATGGCTCACACTGACGCGCGACACACGAAACAACCAGGTCGACGGTCGATCCCGGAGCAGCAGATCCTCGACCGTTAAGTAGAGCGTCGTCTCGAGTCCCGACAGACGGGCTCGCTCAGCCCGCGAGCGCGGGCCGCGCGACCGTGGAGGGCTGACGTCCCGGGCTCACACGCTACGCGTGGACCGTCTCAGAACGGTTAGCCCACCCGCGAAGCATCGATGACCTCGCGCACTCTGGACGACAACGCGACCAGCGTAAATGGCTTCGAGATGAAGTGCGATTCGTCCGACGCCACCCCGGCCGGCAGTTGGTCCATCGCGTAGCCCGACATGAACAGGCACGTCAGCTGGGGATCCAATTCCAGAAGAGTCCGCGCCAGCTCCGGGCCGGTCATGCCTGGCATGACGACGTCGGTCAACAGGAGGTCGATGGGGCGTGCGCGCTCGGCCACGATTCGCACGGCGTCCACGGGCCCGGCCGCCATCAGCACCGTGTAGCCTTCCCGCTCGAGAGAGGCAGCGACGAGCGTGAGAATGGCCGCCTCGTCTTCCACCACAAGGATGGTCTCGTTGCGGCGGCCCTTCGAGGCCGGTGCCGCGCCCTCGACGCTCGGCTCTGTCCGACCATCGTGCCGTGGCAGATAGACATCGAAGGTCGAACCGACGCCTGGCTGGCTCGCGACATCAATGAAGCCCCGGCTCTGCCGAATCCCGCCGTAGACGGTCGCCAACCCGAGTCCGGTCCCTTCGCCGGGCCCTTTGGTGGTGAAAAACGGCTCGAAGATATGCGCGCGGACTTCCGCGCTCATGCCGGCGCCGTCGTCGCGCACGGTCAGACGCACGTAATCACCGGGCTCCGCCCCGTCGTGTTCTGCGCAGAACTCCGCGCTCAGCGTGCAGTTGGCCGTTTCAATCGTCACGGCACCGCTCTCGCCGATGGCGTCCTTCGCATTGACGCACAGGTTCGCCAGCACCTGGTCCAGTTGCGACGGATCGAGCAGCGTGGTCCACAGACCGCTTTGAGGAACCCAGCGGAGCTGGATGTTTTCACCGATCAACCGCTCCAACAAGCGGAGCGCGTCGCTCACGGCCTCATTGAGATTGATCACCCGAGGCAGGATCTTCTGTTTGCGCGCGAACGCCAGCAGTTGCCGGGTGAGCCGCGCCGAACGCGACGCCGCCGCATGAATATCCGCGAGCCTGGAGTAGAGCGGCTGCTGCGGATCCATCCCGAGGATCGCCAGTTCCGTGTGCCCCAGAATCACCGTGAGCATGTTGTTGAAATCGTGCGCCACTCCGCCGGCCAGCCGTCCGATGGACTCCATCTTCTGCGACTGCCGGAACGCTTCCTCCAGCATCCTTCGGTCCGTGACGTCCTGCCCGACGGCGATGAAGTGGGTGATCTCTTTCGCATCGTTCCGCAGCGCGCTGAGCGCCATCTGCAGGGTGACCGCCGCACCGTCCCCTCGGCGACTGACGACCTCACCTCGCCACTGGCCCTCGGCGGCAACCATGGCGCACGCCACGGCCAGTGACGGCTGCGGTTCCGGACCAAACTCCAACACGGCGTCGAGCGGCAGGCCCACCACCGCGTCTGGACGACATCCGGTGGCGGTCGCAAACGCGGCGTTGACCCAGTCGATGACGCCGCAGGCGTCAGTGATGACGATCGCGTCCGCCGCCGCCGCCAGCGCGGTGCCCTGCAGACGCACCAGCGCGTCGGCCGACCGGTGCGCGGTGATGTCCTCGACCATGGCGAGATGGCGATGTTGCCCATCCTCGGTGGCCGACATCGCGGCGACGGTGAGCCGAATCGTCCGGTTGACGCCGTCCGAGTGCAGATACCGTTTGATCAGCGAATACTCGGAAATCTCCCCGGTGTTCAACTGCTCCATGCGGGCCGCGTCCGCGCGCACGTCGTCCGGGTGCGTGATGTCCATCCAGGTGATCGACTCCAAGTCGGCCACCGAGCGACCCACGATCGCGGCATACGCGGGATTGGCCTTGCAGAAACGCCCGGTCCGCGAGTCGATCAGCGCGACACCGATAGGCGACTCCGCGAATATCCTCCGATAGCGTTCCTCGCTTGCCCGCAGGGCGGCTTCCGCGCGTTTCGATGCCGTGATGTCGCGCAGGAACACGAACACCCGGCCCCCATCGACAGGGCTGTAGCTGGAGCCGACCTCGACGTCGAACACGCTCCCGTCCTTGTGGCGATGGCGGGACTCGAACCGATCCTGGCCAAGTTCAAAGAGCCGTTGGATGTGCGCTGCGATATCGGCCGGGGACTCGGCGGCCTCGATGTCCGAGATGCCCAGCGTCAGCAACTCCGCTTCCGAGTAGCCGCTCATCCGGCAATAGGCGTCGTTGACGGCCAGCAGTCGTCCCTGAAGATCCGTGAGCCAGAAGCCGTCCATCGCGGTACTCAATAGGAAGCGATGGCGTTCCTCGCTGCGCACCAGCTGCTCTTCTGATCTCCGGCGCGCGCTGATGTCCCGCACGGCGGCGTGGACGGCGGGTGCACCGTCGAACACGATCGGCGTGCCCTCAATCTCGGCGTCGAAGACCGAGCCGTCCATTCGCAGGAGCCGCGTCTCGGTCAGGGGCGCGACGAGGCCACCCTCCACGATGCGGCGGACGCGCGCTTCGGCAAAGGACCGACACTCGGGATGGACGCGTTCGAGAATGTGGGTCCCGAGCAGTTCCTCGGCCGACAACGCACCGAACATCGCGACAGCGGCGGGGTTGAGGTAGACGAACCTGTCGGAGCGCAGGACGTAGCAGGCGTCCGGCGTGCGCTCGATCAGCGTTCGATAGCGTCCCTCATGCTCTGAGGTGGTTGGCGGACCAGCCAAGATTGTCTGCATTATGGCCCGAAGCCCGTCAATGTCAACGCGGCAGCCGCGCTCGGCCTCGGGTCCATCCCGCGCGCGCTACGGTGAATCCCGGGATTTCGGCCTCACCACCGTGGAAGCCATGACTCGCTGCGACCGCAGCGCACTCAGTGGCGAAGTTCAGCTTCACGGATCGCCGCCTTCCCCTTCCAGTGCTCCAATCATCGATGTCTCCTGAAAAGCAACGACGGCTTCTCGCCGAGCAGAATCGCGCCAAGATCCTGGTTGATCGTGGCCGGCGCTGAAGAGATCACGTTGCGCAGCCAGATCACGACCGCGTGATCGTCCGGGAAGCGGCTGATGTAACCTTGCGCGCCATGTAGGCGTCAGCGCGCGCAGCGATTTCGGCGTCAGTTGGCCTGGCCCGGCCGCGGCAGCACGCCGGTGCGCGCGGCCCAAGCGTCCCAGCGCCGAGACAGGTCGGACACGACGTCGGCGCGCGTGGCGGCCAGATCGTTGAGTTCGGTGCGGTCCGCCGCGATGTCGTACAACTCCCACGGACCTTTCGCTCCGCGCGCCACCAGCTTCCAGTGGTCGGTCAGCAGTGCGCGGTTGCCCTCGTGCTCCCAACAGAGCTCGTCGCGGACGATCGCGCGGTCGTCAAGCGCCGGCGCGAGGCTGCGGCCTTCGAGCGGCGTGGTGGCGCGACCGGCGTACGCTGCGGGGAACGTCGCCCCGGCCACGTCGACGCACGTCGCCATGATGTCGATGACGTGCCCGTGTTGCCGGCGGAGATCTCCGCGCGCCTGCACGGCGGCGGGCCAATGCGCAATGAGCGGCGTCGAGATGCCGCCCTCATGTTCCCAGTGCTTGAACAGCCTGAACGGGGTATTCGACACGTTGGCCCACGGGTAGCCGTAGCTCTGGTAGGTGTCGGAGGGGCCCGGCATCACCGCGGGGTCGTTAGTGTGCTGCACAGCGCGGCCGTCGCGCGTGGTCGGCCGCATGACCTTCTCACGATTACCCACGAAGTAGTTGTCCCAGCTCGCGGCCAGTTCCTCGTGGCAGCCGCCGTTGTCTGACAGAAACAGAATCAACGTGTTGTCGAGCGCGCCATGAGCCTTCAGGCGATCGACGATGCGGCCGATGCCGCGGTCCATGCGATCGACCTGGGCGGCATACACCTCCATGCGGCGCAGTTGCCACGCTTTGTCGGGCGCATCGGCCCACGCCGGTACGTTGCCATCGCGCGGACTCAGGCCCCAGCGCGGATCGATGAGGCCCATCTCGACCATGCGCGCGTAGCGCTTCTGACGCAGCACGTCCCACCCGGCGTCGAAGCGGCCGCGATACTTGGCGATGTCCGCTTCGGGCGCATGCAGCGGCCAATGCGGTGCGGTGAATGCCACGTAGCTGAAGAACGGCTGATCGGCGTGATCGCGAAAGTGTTCGTCGATGAAGCCGGCGGTTCGATCGGCGATCGCATCCGTGAGGAAGAAGCCGTCGTCGGGTTCGATCGGCGTGTTGTCTTCGAGCAGAGTTTGCGGCTCGTAGTAACTTGCGGCGCCGGTGACGATGCCGAAGTAGCGATCGAAGCCCCGCTGGCGGGGCCAGTTGTGGGAGGAGCCGTCGGGCGGCAGAAAACGGGTGACGTGCCACTTGCCGGCCGCGTACGTCCGGTACCCGGCGGGCTTGAGCACCTCGGCAATCGTCGGCGTGTGCCGATGCAGGTCGCCCCGGTAGCCGTCCACGCCGCCGTCGCTCATCATGTCGCCGACGCCGGCCTGATGCGGATACAGGCCGGTCAGCAGGCTGGCCCGCGAGGGGCAGCATCGCGACACGTTGTAGGCGTGGGTGAATCGCAGACCCCGCGCGGCGAGCGCGTCGAGGTGCGGCGTGTCGATCTCGCCGCCGAAGCACCCGATGTCCGAGTAGCCCATGTCGTCGGCGAGCACGACCAGGATGTTGGGGCGAGCGTGTCGCGGATCGGCGCATCCGCGGCCGCCGAAGGCGGCCACGCTCGTGACGGCGGCCGAACCGGCAGCGATGTCACGAAGGAATTCGCGGCGAGTCTTCGGGGCCGGCATCGCGCAGAGGCTATCACTGTCGGCCGCGCCGCCTGAGAACTCCGCGCCGAACCGGCGACCCTTGCGCTTACTTCCTGACGTCAATGCCAAGAGGTATGAATCGTCCTGCGTCGATGCCCCCGCTCGCCCCTGAGCCGACGATGGCCGCCGAGCTCCAGCAGGTGGCGGCGCTGGCGCAGCACCGTCAGCACGGCGGCGGCATGTCGACATTCTCGTGGTTGCCCGTCGCTTCCGGTTCTCCCACGCGCAGCGCGTCCTTCACGAGATCGCCCGTGATGAGCACGAAGGCGGGATCGAGCGAATCGGCGAGCGCGCGGGTCGCGGATGCCATTACCGTTCGCATCGAGAAAGACAACGCCGGAGACGTCGCCCGGTTGCGTCCAGGACATCCTCGGTCGGATGCGGTGCCGCTCGCGCGCCATCGGCCAGCGCCACATCGCCGTTCACGATCACCGCGCGGACGCCGCGGAACAACCAGATCGACGCAGACGCTCGCTGATTCGGCCAGGCACGCGCGACGGGGCTTCCGCTATGCTTCTCGGCGGAGCTCCCGGCGCGCGCGGCGCCGGTCGGCTCCAGTTCCCTGAGGAGTTGCACATGGCTCTCGCTATCCGTCGTCCCCATTCCGTTGTTGCCGGTGTCGCGCTGGCGTTGGTGCTCGCAGGTGTCTGGTCGCTCCCGGTCGCTGCCGGACGCGTCGTCAGCGTCGTGGCTGAACAGGCAGCGGCATCCAGCCTGCCGCCCTACCTGAACCTGTTCAAGTGGCGCAGTATCGGCCCCGACCGCGGTGGACGATCCATCGCGGTCTCAGGTGTCGTCGGCCGGCCGAACGACGGCTACTTCGGCGCCGTCGGCGGCGGTCTCTGGAAGACCACCGATCGCGGTGAGACGTGGACACCGGTCACCGACGGCCAGGTCGGCAGTTCATCTGTTGGCGCGGTCGCGGTGTCGGAAACCAATCCGGACATCGTGTACGTCGGCATGGGCGAGACCTGCATCCGCGGCAACATCATGTCGGGCGACGGCGTCTACAAGTCCACCGACGCCGGCAAGACCTGGACGCACATCGGCTTCAAGGATGCCAGGAATATTTCCAAGATCCGCATCCATCCGAAGACCCCCGACATCGTCTATGTGGCGGCCTTCGGCCACCACGGCGGGCCCAACGAGGAACGTGGCGTCTACAAGAGCACGGATGGCGGCAAGAGCTGGAAGCGCACGTTGTTTCGCGATAACAAGACGGCCGCGATCGACATCTCGATCGACCGCAACAATCCGGACGTGATGTATGCCGCGATGTGGGAGGCCTACCGGCTCGAATACAAGATGTCGAGCGGCGGCCCTGGCAGCGGCCTGTTCAAGTCCACCGACGCCGGCGAGACATGGACGGAGATCACGCGTCGCCCGGGGATGCCCGCCGGGCTCATCGGCCGCATCGGCGTGTCGGTGTCGGGCGCCAATTCCAACCGGGTCTACGCGGTCGTCGAGAACGACAACGGGGGCCTCTTCAAGTCCGATGATGCCGGCGCCACATGGACGCTGGTCAACAGCGGGCGCAATATCCGTCAGCGCGCGTTCTACTACACGCACGTCACGGCGGACCCGGCCAATGCCGACACGGTGTATGTGCTCAACGTCGGGACGTTCAAGTCGACCGATGGCGGCAAGACGATGGTGAACTTCGCGGGCGGCGACTCGCACGATCTCTGGATCGACCCCGCCGATCCGAAGCACATCCTGCACGCCAGCGACAGCGGCGGCGCCGTGACGTATACGGGCGCCAACCCCTTCACCGCGCGCGACTATGCAACGCCCCAGTTCTACCATGTGGTCACCACCAAGCACTTCCCGTATCACGTGTGTGGCGCGCAGCAGGATGGCGCCACCGTCTGTCTGCCCAATGAAGCGGGGGGCGGCGGAGGCCGTGGCGGCCGCGCGGGCGGCGCGCCGGCAGATACGACCTACAACCCCGGCGGTTTTGAACCTGGATACATCGCCCCGGACCCGAAGGATCCCGACGCGTTCTTTGCCGGCGCCGTGAACGGCGGGTACCTTCAGTACACCAACCGGCGCACCGGCCAACAGCGCGAGGTGCATCCCTATCCGCGCATGTTCTCCGGCGAACCGTCGAGCGCCCTCGTGGAGCGCATTCAGTGGACGTTCCCGATCATCTTCTCGCCGGTGGACACGCGTGTCCTGTACACGGCGACCCAGCATGTCTGGCGCACCACGAACAACGGCCAGCACTGGGATCGCATCAGCGACGACCTGACCCGGCACGATCCAAAGACGATGGGCCACTCAGGCGGACCGATCACGGGCGACATGAACGGTCCTGAGGTGTATGCCACGGTCTTTGCCCTGGCGCCCGGCAAGACGGACGCCAACGTGCTCTGGGCCGGCTCCGATGACGGCTTGATTCACGTGACGCGCGATGGCGGCAAGACCTGGACGAACGTGACGCCGAAGGACATGCCTGACTTTGGCCGCGTCAGCATCATCGATGCGTCGTCATTCGACGCCGGCACCGCCTACGCTGCGGTGAAACGGCCGCTGCTCGATGACTTCACGCCGCACATCTTCCGCACGCATGACTTCGGGCGCACGTGGACGAAGATCGTGAGCGGCATCACCACCGAGGAGTACGTGAACACGGTTCGCGAGGATCAGAAACGCAAGGGCCTGCTGTACGCAGGGACCAACAAAGGCGTCTACCTCTCCTATGACGATGGCGCGACGTGGCAGTCGCTGTCGCTGAATCTGCCGAGTCTGCCGGTGTCGGATCTGATTGTCGAAGCCCGAGACCTGGTGATCTCCACGCATGGCCGCGGCTTCTACGTGCTCGATGACATCGCGCCCATCCGCCAGTTCAGTCCCGCGGCGACGGCGGCCGCGCCGGCCCACCTGTTCGCACCGGAGGATGCCTATCGATCCACCAACGGAGCACAGATCAGTTACTGGGTCACGGGACCGGTCACGAACCTCAAGATTGAAGTGCTCGACAAGACAGGCACCGTGGTTCGGACGTTTGCCGGCGCGACAGGCGGAGCCCCGACACCGGACCCAGGCGCGGGCCGCGGCGGCGGAGGCGGTGGCCGTGGCGGCGGGGGCGGTGTGAGTAACGCCTCGATGTCGCCAGGGATGCAGAGCGTGACCTGGGACTTGCGATATCCCCCGGCGACCAGTTTCCCGAACATGATTCTCTGGGGCGGTGGCGTGCAGGGGCCCGCTGGGGCGCCAGGCACGTATCAGGTGCGGATGACGGTGAACGGGGTCGCGCAGACGCAGCCATTCCAGGTCAAGCGGCATCCCATGCACATTGACGAAACCGATGCGGATCTGCAGGAGCAGTTCGACCTGGCGATTCGGATTCGCGACAAGACGAGCGAAGCCAACCAGGCGGTCATCGATATCCGACGGATCAAGGCCGACGTGGCGGACCGCGTGTCGAAGTCGCCGGACGCGAAACTGAAGGCGGCGGCTGATGCCTTGATCTCGGGCCTGAGCGAAGTCGAAGGCGAGATCTACCAGGTGAAGAACCAGGCCGGTCAGGATCCGCTCAACTTCCCCATCAAGGTGAACAACCGGTTGGCGTCGCTCTTGTCGATGGTCAACAGCGGCGATGGAAAGCCCATCGGCAACGCGCTGCCGATCTTCACCGCGCTCTCGGGTGAGCTGAAGGTGCTGACCGACAACGTCGGTCGCATCCTGACGAAGGATCTGGCGGCGTTTAACGCCGAGGCCGCGCGTCTGAAGCTGGAAGCGGTGAAGGGTAAATAGGAATTACCCAGCGTCACCGGGCGCACGCCGGATCTCATCGCGCCGTTCTCGCTCGATCGATTCGCACTCGATCGGACGATGGCGCGGCGGCGTAGGCTTCACCCTGAAAACGCGGAGTCGTCGATCGCCAGTCGCCTGCGCTCAGCTTCTCTGCTCTGAAGCGTCCCGTGAGCAGGCCTCTGCCCAGTGGTGAGTAGGCCACAATGGCGCCGACCTTGCCTTCGGCGACGGATACCGTCGCGCCAGAGAAAGGGTGAACACGACTGAGAGTGGTGCCCTCAGCGCCGGGCCTGATCGCGAGGCGCCTGTTGCAGCACTGCCCAGACGAGCACCACGGCCTCGACGGCGCAGGCCGCAAGGATGCTGATGACCCGCGGCGAGAGTCCCTCGTCGTGGCCTGTCAGCACTCGCCGGACGAACCAGCCGCTGACAAACGCCAGCGCGACGACCGCCAGCAGCAGCCCCGTCCGGCGCCGGCCGCGCATGAGCAGCAGGCCGCCGGTCAGCGCCACCGACCCCATGACGAAGCCGAATCCGACCGCCTCGGGGCTGCCATCGGTCTCAAAATGTCGCCAGAGGCCCACCACCAACGTCACCACGCCGAACAGCATCGTCACCGCGCTTGCCACCGTCATGTGTGTTCCTCACCTTTGGATGCAGCGATCGCGTTGTTGAGGGACGCCGGGTTGGAGAGACAAGGCGCTGATTATAGGAGGTTCACCGCTACGCATCCGCCCGAGATTCGTCGATCACGCACTTCTGCTACGATCCACTCCCGTCACGGGTACGCATTCACAGGGGAGTTGCGTCATGGCACGTCCGTTGACCTCTTTGATCGGCATCGCCGCGGTGGCGGTCGCCGCGTGGCACCTGGCCCCCGTGGTCAGTTCGCGTCAGGCGTCGCCTGGCTACGACGCGCTGGTGATCCTCTACAACGACATGCGCGCCTCGCAACGGCCGGTCACCGGCCCGGACGGTGTGCCTGATTACCGCGACGCGACCATGCAGGTGAGCCGCGCCAGGCTTGACGAGTTGGGGCGCCGCCTCGATGCGTTCGACTCGCGCACCTGGCCCCGTGCCCAACGCGTCGATCACCTGCTCGTGCTGGCTCAATGGCGCAACTACGACTTCGAGCATCGTGTGATGCGGCCGTGGAAACGTGACCCCGGGTTCTACGTCGATCAGCTGCAGCGCCTGCCACTGACTGACACGCCGATCCCGGCGAGTCAGATCGCCGCGTTCCGCAGGCAACTGGCGGCCGTCTCGACCATCACCGCCCAGGCCAAGGCCAACCTCACCGAGGGCGCCAGCGAGCACACAAAGGCCGCGATCCGCAACATGGAGCAGGCCGACGGTGTCGGCCACGGTTTTCCCTATCGAGCGGTGCCGCCCGCCGGTGTGATCGGCTGGTACGACGATCTGATCGGCCGCCTCGGAACCGCCCATCCCGATCTGGTCGCGTCGGCACAGACGGCCCGCGCCGAAGCGGTGGCGTTTCGCGACTGGCTGAAGCAGAACGAGAGCCGGATGAACCGGCCGTCGGGCATGGGCCTCGACAACTACGACTACTACCAGCGATTCGTCAGGCTCATGCCGTATACGTCGGACGACAATCTGTTGCTCGGCCAGCGCGAGCTCGAGCGCGGCCGTGCGTTCCTGGCGATCGAACGCTGGAAGAACCGCACGCTTCCGCCGCTCGATCCCTCGCCGAACCGCGAGGACTACGAGCGTCGGAAGCAGGACGCCGATCAGGACATCCGCCGCTTCATCGTCGAGCACGAGATTCTCACCATCCCCGACTACGTGAAGGAGCTCAAGACCAACGTGCCGTGGATCGAGCGTCCCGGCGGCGTGCGCAACTTCTGGGAAGAGATCCAGTTCCGCGACCCGCGGCCCGACCATGTGCACGCGGTCATCCCCGGTCACGGCTTCGACGCGCTGGTCCATCGGCAGGATAAGCGGCCGATTCGTGGCTCCTTCAGCGACGGTGGCCGAACGGAAGGATGGGCGTTCTATCTCGAGGAGATGTTCCTGCAGGCCGGACTGCTCGACACGCGGCCGCGCACCAAGGAGCTCTACTACCTGTTTCAGGTGAAGCGCGCCACGCGCACCCGCGCCGAAGTCATGATGCACGCCAACACGTTCACCGTGGCCGATGCCGTGCGCTCGATGCGCGAGAACGTCGAGTTTCTCGATGATGACGTGGCGCGTGTCGATGCGGAGATCTACCTGCGGCGTCCCGCCTACGGAAGCGGCTACCAGATGGGCAAGCTGCAGATCGATCAGCTGCTCTCCGACCGGTACCAGCAGTTGAGGAACGCGTTCAACCTGAAGCAGTTCCACGACGAGTTCCTGGCGGCGGGCACCATTCCCATCGCGCTGATCCGCTTTGAAATGGTCGGCGACGAAAGCCAGCTCGGTGCGTTCTGGAAGCGCGTGCCCGACACCGTCGCGTCGGGCCGCTAGCGATGCGCCAGCGATGATGTAACGCAATGAAGCGCGCGGCGGTCGGAAACGACTCCAGCGACGCCGCGCGGCAAGTCGGCGTATCATCCCGCTCATGAGCCGACACTTCGACTTCCGCCGCATGGCCGTGGTTTTTGCGTGTGTGGTTGCCTTTGCCCCCGCGTTCACGCGCGCAGCCGCGCAAGCCCCGGCGACGGCCACCGTCGCGGCGCCCAAGCCCATCACGCTCGACGACTACGCGCGCTTCAAGCGCATCGCCGGCGCGTCGATTTCGAACGACGGCAAGTGGATGCTCTACACCGTGACGCCGAATGACGGCGACGGCACGCTGTTCGTGAAGTCGCTCGACACGGCCACCGTGCACGAGATCGCCCGCGGCACGGGCGCGTCGTTCTCCGACACATCAAAGTGGGTCGGCTACTTCGTGGCACCGCCAACACCCGCGCGCGGTCGCGGTGCGGCTGCGCCCCGTGGCGGCGGCGCACCTCAAGCGGACGCCGCGGCCGGCAGCGCAACAGCCGCGCGCCCCTTCGAAGTGCTCGATCTTTCGACGGGCACCAAGACGTCGTTTCCATCGGTGGCGAGTTTTGCCTTTTCCCCGGATGGCGAATGGGTGCTGATGCGTCCACAGGCGGCCGGTGCGGCTCCCGCCGCTGATGCAGCGGCCGCGGGACGCGGCGGTCGCGGCGGCGCCGCAGCAGCAGGCGCAGCGGATGCCGGCCCCGGCGCCGACTTGCTGATGCGCCATCTCGCCACCGGCAATCAGCGCTACGTCGGCAACGTCGGCGCCTATGTCTTTGATGACGCCGGCAAGCAGATGGCCTACACCGTGCGCGGCCAGCAGAGGCTGGGCAACGGCATCTACGTGATGACGCTCGGCAGCGGCGACACGAAGATGCTCGACGCGGCGCCGCTCGACTACGACCAGCTGACATGGAGCGCCGAGGGCACGCACCTCGCGGTGCTGCGCGGCGACAAAGCCAGAGGCAAAGTCCAGAAGGACAACGTCGTGCTCGCATGGAAGCACGTCGGCACGCCGCAGTCGCAGGCCGTCACGTTCGATCCGGCCAAGGGCACGGGCGTGCCGGCCGGCATGGTGATCAGCGAGTTCACGGCGCCGCGATGGAACAACATCGGAGATCGACTGCTGGTCGGACTCAAGGCCCAGGAGAACGAGAGGCCGGTCACGACCGAACCGCAAGCCAACGTCGACGTGTGGCACTGGAAAGACGATCAGCCGCAGTCGGTGCAGATCATTCAAGTGAATCAGGCGCGTCGCGCCACGTTTGCCGCCGCGATCGATCTCGCCGCCGGCACACTGAAACAGATCGCCGACGACGACATGCCGACGATCACGCCGACCGACGACCTGACGTGGGCGATCGGACGTGTCGAGACGCCCTATCGCGGGCAAGTGGCCTGGGGCGGCAGCAAGGCGGATATCGTCCGCGTGAATCTCAAGACGGGCGAACGCGCGATGATCGAGCCGGGCCTCTCGCGCACGATGGGCTTTTCGCCCGACGGCAAGTGGTTTCTCTACCTCAAAGGCGGCCACGTGTACTCGTACGAGATGGCCACCGCGAAGAAGACGCAGATCGACGGCGCCAAGAGCTTCGTG
Organism: uncultured Solibacteraceae bacterium; assembly: GCA_964355365.1. Lineage (GTDB taxonomy): Bacteria > Acidobacteriota > Vicinamibacteria > Vicinamibacterales > SCN-69-37 > SCUN01. The sequence continues at coordinate 15,351 of CAYHEX010000005.1, forward strand.
AACGCCGAAGACGATCACGACTACGAGAAGCCCGTGTACGGCGTGGCCGGTTTCAGTGCCGACGGCAAGGCCGCGCTGCTCTATGACCGTTACGACGTGTGGTCACTGCCGCTTGCGGGCGGTACGCCGATGAACCTCACCAAGGGCGCCGGTGCAAAGCAAGACGTGCGCTACCGCGTGGCCTCGCTCACCGCGCGCGCCGGCGGCGCGGGCGGCGGCGGCGGTGGCGGCCGTGGTGGTGGCGCACCCGCCGATCCGATCGACCTCGCGAAGCCCGTGACGCTGTCCGCGTACGGTGAGTGGACCAAGAAGACGGGTTACTCCGAACTGGCACCGGGCGGAGCGATCACGCCGCTCATCTGGGCCGACAAGGCCATCGGCGCGCCGATCGTGGCCAAGGATGCCGATCGCATGATCTTCACGGAGCAGACGTTCGCCGAGTATCCGAACTACTGGATGTCGGACAAGAAGTTCAGCGCGCCGAAGCAAGTGACCGATGCCGATCCCGCGCTCCTCAAAGACTTTGCGTGGGGCAGCAAGACGCTCGTCGACTACAAGAACCGCTTCGGTCAGCGGCTGCAGGGCACGCTCACGTTGCCGGCCGGCTATCAGCCCGGCAAGAAGTATCCGATGATCGTGTACTTCTACGAGCTGATGTCCGACACGCACCATGCATTTCAGGTGCCGCCGTACGACGATCGGCCGCACATGTCCACGTATGCCAGCAACGGCTACCTCGTCCTGCAGCCCGACGTCGTCTATGAAATCGGCAAGCCCGGCACGTCCGCGCTCGACTGCGTGACGGCCGCCGTGAAGAAGGTGATCGAGCTCGGCTATGCGGATCCGGCGCGGATCGGCCTGCAGGGCCACAGCTGGAGCGGCTATCAGTCGTCATTCATCCTGACGCAGACGGACATGTTCGCTGCCGTCGTCACCGGCGCGCCGCCAACCAACCTGACGAGTTTCTACGGCACGCTCTATCCGTCCAGCGGCACCATTCAGCAAGGCATCATGGAAGTGGGGCAAGTGCGCATGGGCGCCGGCGTCACGCCGTGGTCGGCGCACGCGCTCTACGAGAGCCAGTCGCCGCTGCACAACGCGACCAACATCAAGACGCCGTTCATGATCCTGCACGGCACGGCCGACACGGCCGTCGACTGGAGCCAGGGCCTCGAGTTCTACGCCGCAGCACGCCGCCTCGGCAAGTCGGCGATCTTGCTGTCGTATCCCGACGAGCCCCACCACCTGGCGAAGCACGAGAATCAGAAGGACTTTCAAATTCGCATGAAGCAGTTCTTCGATCACTACCTCAAGGGCACGGCGGCGCCGCTGTGGATCACCGAGGGCGTGACGCAGGTCAAGAAGGGTCAGGACCCGGCGATCATCAAGTGAAATGGGGAGTTTTCCGCGACGTTGGGAAATTATCCGGCGCGGCGTGGACGTCCCTGTCTCTGTATCGATGATTCTTCGACACGGACGCACGGCACGCGTCTTGCTCATAAATGAACTTATCGTGAATCGGCCAACTCAATTCTCCTCGGTGACGCTGGCGGTGTGCTTGTTCGTATTGGGACTGTTGGCATCGCCTAACGAGGCGGGTGCACAACAGCCGCCCCCTGCGACATCAACGAGCAAGTCGCCGCAGTGGCTGCTCACCACGCGAGACACCGCGCGTGCCGAGGTGTGGCGGTTCTTTCAGCCGAACCCTGGCGGCGGCAACCCCGACTACGAGTTCCTCGCCAATCGGCTGAACATCGACGCCAAGCGGACGACGGCCAGGACTGAAGTTACCGTCGGCCTTCAGCATGTCGGCTTCGTTGGGCTGCCAACTGCTGCCGTTGGCCCGGGCCCGCTGGGAACAGGCGCGCTGTACTTCGATCAAGGCGGCCGCAGCCAGCATCCGTCCCGCCTCTTTGTGCGTTACGCGAACCTCAAGGTGAAAGACGTGCTGCCGGGCTTCGACCTCCAGGCAGGGCGCATGGCGTACGGCAGCGGCGCTGAGTCAGTCACAACTGACGCCAAGCTCGAACTCGTTCGGCGTCAACGCGTGAGCGCCCGACTCGTCGGCGAGTTTGACTGGTCGCTCTACCAGCGCAGTTTCGATGGCGTGCGCGTGGACCTTCGACGCCCGCGCTGGCAATTGACCTCGATGGTGATGCAGCCCACGCACGGTGGCTTCTCCAGCAGCGCCGGGCAGATGATGCCGCATGTGCTCCTGGCCGGGGCCGTCGTGACGGCGCGTCCGGCCAAGATCCGCGCGAGTTGGCAGGTCTTCGCCATTCACTACGCCGACTCGCGACGCATGGCCTCGCGGCCCGACAATTCTGGAGCGACCGCTGCACGCGTGGATGTTGATGTGACGTCGAGCGGCGGCGCCTGGATCGGCACGCACAAGACCACGGGCGCCGGCGGAGGAGAGTTTGACGGCGTGGTGTGGCTGGCCGGCCAGACCGGGTCCTGGTATGGACAGCGCCATCGCGCGTGGTCGCTGACGGCGGAGGGCGGCTATCAACTCAACACCGCCCGATGGAAGCCCTGGCTACGCGCCGGCCTGCTGTCATCGAGCGGAGATGCCGACGGCCAGGACGCGCGCCACGGCACGTTCTTCCCCGTCCTGCCCACAATGCGGAAGTTCTCGCAGACGACGATGTACAGCACGATGAATCTGCACGACGCCTTTGTGCAGTTGCAGCTTCGTCCATCGGCGTCGGTGAACGCCCGGATCGACGTCCATCGGCTGGCGCTCGCGTCAGCCGCGGACCTCTGGTACACCGGCAGCGGCGCGACGCTCGCCAGCGGCACGAACTTCGGTTTTGCGGGACGCCGTTCGAACGGCTCAACAAATCTGGGCACGTCGCTCGAGGGATCGATCGACTACGCTGTAACTCCACAGTGGTCGGTGAACGCATTTGCCGCGCGAATGAACGGCGGTCCGGTGGTGAGCGGGACCTTCGCGGGCCGGCGATTGTGGTTTGTCTACCTCGAGAGCGTGTTGCGGTTTGACTGGAGGCGGTGATGTCGGTCCGTAGCTACTTGGTTTATCCCGCACCTGGTCAACGCGACGCGGTCATGGCGTCACTCAAGGCCACCGGCGATGTCTTCCCCGCCGAACAGCACGATGTGCTCGTGCTTGTGGCCGAGCAGGATGACGATCCCGAGGCGGATCGCGCGTTTGACGAACGTCTGCACACCATTCCCGGCGTCATGTCGGTCGCGTTTGTGGCCGGGTTCTCGGAGTAACTCATGGAAGGCACAGTAGATCGCCGCACCGCGCTCAAGCAGTTGGCCGCGCTCTCGGCATTTGTCGTGGCTGAGCAACTCATGCCCGGCATCGTGTTTGCGGCATCACCAATCGATCTGGCTCCGCCGATCGATCAGCAACTGGTGGACCTCACGTGGAAGAAGACGCCCTGCCGATTCTGCGGCGTGGGGTGCGGCCTGCTGGTCGGCGTGAAGGACGGACGAGCGGCGGCCGTCAAGGGCGATCCCGACTCGTCGGTGAACAAAGGACTCGCGTGCGTCAAGGGCTACCATTCGATTCTCGCGTTGTATGGCGCGGATCGTCTGAAGACCGCGCTCGTGCGCAAGAACGGCGTCTTGACACCCACACCGATCGGGGAGGCACTCGATCTGGTGGCCCGCACGATGCAGGACACGATCGCGAAGAACGGCAAAGACTCGGTCGCGATGTACGGCTCGGGTCAGTGGACGATACCGGACGGCTACGCGGCATCGAAGTTCATGCGCGCCGGCATTGGCACCAACAACATCGAAGCGAACGCGCGTCTCTGCATGTCGAGCGCGGTCACCGGATTTATGACGTCGTTCGGCCAGGACGAGCCGATGGGCTGCTATGAAGACATCGACCACGCCGATGTCTTCGTGCTGTGGGGCAACAACATGGCCGAGATGCATCCGGTCCTGTTCTCGCGGCTGCTCGATCGACGACTGAAGAAGCCGGGCACGCTCATCATCGATCTGGCGACGCGCACGACCCGCACGAGCCAGGCCGCCGACCGGTCGATTCTCTTCAAGCCGCAGTCCGATCTGGCCGTGGCCAATGCCATCGCGCTCGAAATCGTGCGGAAAGGATGGGTCGACAAGGTCTTTGTCGAACGCCACGTGTCGTGCCACACCGGCACCACCGGCATCGGCTACGGCACCGAGGACAAGTTCGCGTTCACCGATCAGCCCAAACCAGCGACGTTCGAGCAGTACGTGAAACTGCTCGAAGACTACACGCCTGAAAAGGCCGAGGCCATCTCCGGCGTGTCGGCGCGCGATATCCGCTATCTGGCGTCGCTCTACGGCGACCCCAGGCGCAAGGTCATGAGCGTGTGGTGCATGGGTTTCAACCAGCACACGCGCGGCACGTGGATCAACAACCTCGTCTACAACATCCACTTGCTCGTCGGAAAGATCTCGACACCCGGCAACAGCCCGTTCTCGCTGACGGGCCAGCCGAGCGCGTGCGGTACCGTGCGCGAGGTCGGCACGTTGACCAATCGCCTGCCGCACGGCGAGGTCACCAACGAACACGACCGGCAGAAAGCCGCCGAGATCTGGAAGGTGCCCGTCGAGAAGATTCCGGCCAAGCCCACGTACCACACCGTCGAGATGTTTCGCGCACTCGATCGAGGCGACATCAAGTTCATGTGGATTCAGGTCACCAATCCGATGGTGACCATGCCGAAGCTCAAGCGCTATCGAGACGGGACAAAGAAGGAAGGCCGCTTCATCGTGGTGTCGGACGTGTACCCGACGCCGACGACCGACATCGCGGACGTCGTGCTGCCGTCGGCGATGTGGATCGAGCGCGAAGGCATGTTCGGCAACTCAGAACGCCGAACGCAGCATTTCCACAAACTCGTTGAGCCTCCGGGCGAGGCGATGAGCGACACTTGGCAGATCATCGAAGTGGCGCGACGCATGGGGCACGGCCAGCTGTTTCCCTGGAGTCAGGCCGACCATATCGAGCAGATCTACAAGGAGTACGGACGTTTTCATGAAGGGCCCGATCACCAGATGGCCCCGTACGAAGAACTGCAGCGGCGGCCCGGCGTGATGTGGCCGTTCGTCAACGGCAAAGAAACCAAGTGGCGCTACCATGCAGCCACCGACCCGGCCGCAAAAGGCACCGGCTTCGATTTCTACGGCAAACCCGACCACAAAGCGTGGATCTGGTTTCGACCGTATGAGCCGGCCGCCGAATCGCCCGATGCCGACTACCCGTTCTGGCTCTGCACGGGCCGCGTGCTCGAACACTGGCATTCCGGTTCACTCACGCGGCGCATCCCGATCCTGCACCAGGCGGTGCCGCACGCGTATGTGGAACTGCATCCCTCCGACGCGACGCGACTTGGCGTCAAGACGGGCGATCGGATTCGGCTGACGTCGCGGCGCGGATCGCTGGTGCTGCCCGCGCTGATCGATGGCCGTGGTCGACCGGCCGAACGGCAGGTCTTTGTGCCGTTCTTCGATGAGTCACTGCTCATCAATGAACTCACGCTCGATGCGTTCTGTCCGATCTCGAAGCAGCCCGACTACAAGAAGTGCGCCGTCAAGGTCGAGCGCGCATGATCGAGAACCGCAGTCGTTACCGCTATGTGCGCATCGGCATCGCCGCGGCGCTCATGGTGTCGACCGTCTTCGTGGTCGGACGCAGTATGCGATCAGCGACGACGCCGGCCGTCATCCCCCTGACAGGCGCAGGCGAGGCTCCGCCGATTCGCACCGAGTCTGGCGTGTTCGAGCGATCGGAGCTCGCCCTCGACTACCGGACAGCACCCGACGGAGCCACAGGCACGCGGACGCTCGCGACGTTTGTCTCACGACGCGCGTATCCAGGTGCGCCACCGATCATTCCGCACCCGCTGGCTGACCCGACGACATTCGGCGGCCGCGCCTGCCTCGAGTGTCACGGCGACGGTGGTTGGGTACAGAAGTTCTCAGCCTTTGCGCCAGTAACGCCGCACCCGGAACTGATCAACTGTGTTCAGTGCCACGTGCCCAGAACGGTCACGTCGCTGATGCGGGGATCCACCTTTGTTCCCGCAGTCGAACCGCCCATCCATCAGGCGGCGCTCAAGGGCAGTCCGCCTGCAATTCCGCATGACCTGCAGATGCGAGACAACTGCCTGACATGTCATGCCGGCCCGGCCGCGGTGCGTGAGATCCGCGTGACCCATCCCGAGCGCAGCAACTGCCGGCAATGCCACGCGCTCGGCGCGTTCCGTTCGCTGCCCTTCAGCCGTTCGGCGGCCCTGGACGGAAAGCAGTGACGGTGCGGCGTGTCGCGAAGGCGTGCGCGTGGTTGGGACTGACAGCCGTCGTGGCATGCGGCCGCATGAGCCAGCCGCACGCCACGCCGAAGGTCGCCTCGATCATCGAAGAGGCCGAGGCCCCTGGACCGGGGCCAACGGTGTCATCAGCACCGTTCCTGAAGAACCGGCGCCTCGTTGATGTCGAGGCGTTGCCGATCGCCACCGACGGCGCGCCCTTTCAATTGCTGTCACGCGAGACGCAGTTGCAGAAAGCGCCCTGCGCCAATTGCCACACGCAGCCGCTCGAGCAACTGCAACGCGCGCGTCCGAAGGGCAAAGCGCTGGCGCACTGGGCCGTCACGATGCAGCACGCCGCCGCGCCGGTGATGTCGTGCGCGACCTGTCATCAGCGCGACTCCCCGACGCTGCTCCACACGCTATCGGGCCAGACAGTGGCGATTGACCACGCCTATCAGATGTGCGCCCAGTGCCACGCGACGCAGGCCGCCGACTGGGCGGGGGGCGCGCACGGCAAGCGCGCCGGCGGATGGGCGCCGCCGCGCGTGCGCTACAACTGCACCGAGTGCCACAACCCGCATCGGCCCAAGTTCGAGTCGCGCTGGCCGGCGGGACCGGGACGGACGCAGACCCCATGACCACTCACCAGACGCGACGGAGACTGCAATGAGCACGATGCGACGGATTTTTGGACTGCGTCCCGTGCCTGTCGACGCGCCGGCCGAATCCGCCGAGGCCGCGGCCAAGCCCACCGGGACGGACGTTCAGGCAGTGCTGGATCGGCCGCTGGATCGACGCGAAGCCCTCTCGCGTTTCGCGACGGGGTTGATCGCCGGCATGGGCGCGACCCAGGCCGCGTGCAGCCCGTTTGCCACAGGCGAAGCCAAGGAACTCTCCGAACTGAACTGGCAGGAGTATCTGCAGAAGAACTTCCGCCTGATGACCGACGACGAGAAAGACGCGACGGTCGAGCGCCTGCAACGCCTGCACGCACTGCGCACGGGACAGCACATCACGGTGAGCGCCGCAGAGGCGCAAGACAACGTGCTGTACGGATACGCATTCAACATCTCGAAGTGCCAGGGCTATATGGACTGCGTCCAGGCGTGCAAGAAAGAGAACAACCAGGACCGCGCGTCCGACATGGCGTACATCCGGATTCACGAGCTGAAGAAGGGCAGCATGGATTTCGCCGAGGCCGACGACGCCTTCGTGCATCAAGTGCCGGCCGCGGGCCACTTCTACCTCGGCACGCAGTGTTTCCATTGCCAGAATCCGCCGTGCGTCGACGTGTGCCCGACCAAGGCTACCTGGATGGAAAAAGACGGCATCGTCGTCGTCGACTACAACTGGTGCATCGGTTGCCGGTACTGCATCGCCGCGTGCCCGTACGACGCCCGCCGGTTCAACTGGAGCGAGCCGGTCGTGCCGAAGGATGAAGTGAATCCGAACCAGCACTACCTGGGCAATCGCCTGCGTCAGAAAGGTGTTGTCGAGAAGTGCACGTTCTGCATTCAGCGCAGTCGCGCAGGACAGAACCCGGCTTGCGTGGAAGCGTGCCCCACCGGCGCGCGCATCTTCGGCAACCTGCTGGATCCTGACAGCGAAATTCGATGGGTGCTCAAGCACAAGAAAGTGTTCCGGCTGAAAGAGGACCTGGGAACGGATCCCAAGTTCTGGTACTTCATGGATTGACCGTGAGACGAGCACACCGATGATGCGGGCACTGGCAGGGTTCATACGCGACGGATTGCGCGAGGCCACGACGGGTGGGCGGGCCTACCACCTGTGGATGGCCGCGCTGACGCTGTTGATGTGTGTGGGCGCGTGGGCGTATTCCGTGCAGCTCGATGAGGGTCTGAAGGTCACCGGCATGAACAACTCGGTGAGCTGGGGACTCTACATCTCGAACTTCGCGTTCCTGGTCGGCGTGGCGGCCGCGGCCGTCATCCTCGTGTTGCCGACCTACATCTTCAAAGATGTTGATTTCGCCCGCGCGGTGTTGGTGGGTGAAGCGCTCGCGGTCGCCGCCGTAGTCATGGCGATCAGCTTCGTCGTGGTCGATGTCGGCGGCCCGGCACGTCTGTGGCACCTCATTCCGATGGTGGGCATTCTCAACTGGCCGGCGTCGCTGCTCAGCTGGGACATCCTGGTGCTGAACGGTTATCTCGCGCTGAATCTGATGATTCCGTTCTACATCCTGTTCAGCCACTATCAGGGACACAAACCGAATCCGCGGCTCTACGTGCCGTTTGTGATCCTGTCGATCCTGTGGGCCGTGTCGTTGCATCTGGTCACCGCGTTTCTGTTCGCCGGTTTGCCGGCGCGGCCGTTCTGGAACAGCGCGCTGCTCGGCCCGCGGTTTCTGGCCACAGCATTCACCGCCGGGCCGGCGCTGATCATCATCGTGCTGGCCCTGATTCGACGGTTCAGCGAGATGACGGTGGAGGATGACACCATCCACAAGCTCGCGCTCGTGGTGACGGTCGCCGCGCAAGTCACGCTGGTGATGCTGCTTTCGGAGCTGTTCACGGAGTTCTATCGCGACACCCACCACGGCCAGAGCGCGCGGTACTTGTACTTTGGCCTTGATGGACACTACCGGCTGGTCCCATGGATCTGGACGTCGATTGGCCTCAATGTCGCGGCCACCGTCGCGCGCAGCCTGCATCGGGTGCGCCGGCACCTGCCGTCGCTCTATGTCGCCTGCGCCGCGCTGTTCGTCGCGATCGAAATCGAAAAGGGCATGGGCACCATCATTCCGGGTTTCATTCCGGAGCCCTGGGGCAACATCGTCGAGTACTCGCCGACCTGGGTCGAGTGGACCGTGTCGCTGGGCATTCTGGCCGTCGGTTGCTTTGTCTTCACGGTGCTGGCCAAGGTGGCCACGCCCATCGAATCGGGCCGTCTCCGGTGGCGCGGCGGCAGCCGCGGCTGAACCGAGGCTCGCCGGCTACAGCAGCCCCGCGCGTCGCCGCAGATCCGTGAAGCGCGCGTCATCGCGCAGCGGATCGAGCGCCGGATCCACGTTGAGGTAGATGATCCAGTACGAGCGGTCCACGAGCGCCTTCTCCAGCCACTCGAAGGCGGCGTCGCGGTCGCCGAGCGCGGCGTGGATGGCCGCCATCTGGTAGGGCGACACGAACGTGTCGCGCGACCGCTCGCTGAGGTCGGCCATCTCGGCCTCCGCCTGCGCGCGGTCGCCCATCATCGCGTGCACGAGACCGAGCGCGGCCACCACGTCGCGATCGTTCGAGAGCCCCTTCGAAATCAGCAACTCCTCGATCGCCTGCGCGTGCCGACCTTGCTGCGCCAGCGCCAGCCCCATGCGGAAGTGCGCCATGGAGAATCCGGGATCGATCGCCACCACCCGCCGGTACTGGCGCACAGCGGCGTCGAAGTCGCGCGCGTAGTAGAACGGGTAGCCCGCAATGGTCGCGATGATGCGCGACAAAGGATCGAGCGCCTGCGCGCGGTCGAGCGCGGCGTGCGCTTCGGCAAACCGCCCCATGGCCGTGAGGTAGATGCCGTGGCGCTGGTGCGCGTCGCCGTATTCGGGATTCAGTTCGATCGCGCGGCGGAACGCGCGCTCGGCGGCGGGCCAGTTCCATTCGTAGAAGAGCTCGACGACGCCCAGCGAGTTGTGGGCCTCGGCCAGCGCCGGATCGAGCTTCAGCGCGGTCATCGCCGCGGCCTTGGACTTGGGAAACACGTCGCGCGGCATCGAGGCGCCGTAGAGGCTCAGGAGCGCATACGCATCCGCCAGGCCCACCCATGCGGGCGCGAACGTCGGATCCGCATCCGTCGACTGCAGAAACAGCGTAATCGCTTCGCCCAGCGTCTTGGTCAAGCGCTTGTTCAGGAAATGGCGGCCATTGAGAAACAGCTGATAGGCCTGCGAGTTCTCGCCGGCGGCCGGCAGCGGCTCACGGACCTCGGCCGAGAAGCGGTAGCCCCGGCCGGGAATCGTGATGATGGACTTGTGCTCCTGTGGCAGTTCGCCGAGCGCCCGGCGAATCACCGACACGTTCTGCGTGAGATTGGCCTCCTCCACGAATGTGTCGGGCCAGATTGCCTTGAGCAGTTCGGCCTTGGTGACGACCCGGTCGCGGTGCTCGACGAGGAACAGGAGGATGTCGAAGGCCTTTGGGACCAGGGGCACAGGCTGCCCGGCACGAAACAGCAGCCGTTTGGCCGCGTCGATGCGGAAGTCGTGGAACTCAAAGACCCGAACGTTCGCTGCCGCCATGTGGTTTTTACATTTTCTTAGAAGTCCTGAGGCCCTGTGAAGGACTTTCGGCGATGCCGATCCTTATAGTCAGCCCTTGTCAGGAGACATCCTCATGAATCGAACGGCAGCCATCATCGTGTGGTCGGTGCTCGGCCTCGGCACTTTCGGGTGCGGGGGCGGCGGCTCGTCGCCGACCAGCCCGTCAACATCAACGACCACCACCACGACGACCACGCCAACCACGCCGGCCACCACGCCGGTGACGTGGAACTTCAACGGATCCGTCTGGACGGCGTCCAGCACGGCGCCGGCCTGCCCGAGCCCGCTGAATCTGAGCTTGCCGATCGATCTGTCCAGGGTGACGTCCATCCTGTATCCGGGCCAGACTCGCGGGGAGTACAAGCCTCACGGCGGCTTCCGATTCGATCAGCCGGGGCAGGCAAACGACGTCGCGGTGACGGTCCCGATGGCGTCCACGATCTTTCGCGGGGCCCGCTACCTGGTGGGCGGCGAAATCCAGTATGAGTTCGACTTCATCAATGAATGCGGACTGATGCATCGCATCGGTCACCTGCGCGAGTTGAGCACGCGCTTCGCGGCGCTGGCGGCGACGCTGCCGGCAGCCGTTGAGGGGGACTCGCGCACCACGAACTTTTCGGCCGGGCTGACGGCCGCGGCCGGTGAAGCGCTCGGCACCGCTGTCGGCCTGCGAACCACCAACAACGTGTTCTTCGACTGGGGCGTGTATGACTTGCGCCAGCGCAACAGCGCGAGCACCAACGCCACCTGGTTTGCAGCGCATCCGGGCGAACTGGCGCCATACGCCATCTGCTGGCTCGACGCCCTCACCTCGGCGAACTCCGCGGCCGTCAGGGCGCTTCCGGCCGCTGATCCGACCGCCGGTCGCACCAGCGATCTCTGCAGGTAGACAGAAGGCCCAATGCCGCGCAGAACCTGTCGTGCGATCGTCATCCTGCTCGTTGGTGTCAGCGCCGCGTGTGGCGGCGGCGGAAGCTCCCCCATCTCGCCGTCAACCACCACGACCACCACCACAACGACCACGCCAACCACGCCGACGGCGACCTCGGTCACGTGGAGCTTCAACGGATCCGCGTGGGCGGCCTCCGGCACCGCACCGGCTTGTCCGAGTCCGCTCGTGTTCTCGGCGCCGGCCGACGTGACCAAAGCCACCGCCGTGCTCTATCCAGGGCAGACCCGCGGCGGCAACTACAAGGCGCACGGCGGACTGCTCTTCGCGAACGGCACGAACACCACCATCCAGGTCACCGCCCCGATGGCCGGCTACGTGTACCGCGGGGTCCGGTACATCGAATCCGGCGAAGTGCAGTACCTGTTCGACATCATCAACACCTGCGGCGTGATGCATCGCTTCGACCACCTGCTCACGCTGAGCTCGCGGTTCCAGGCGATCGCCGACACGTTCCCGCCGGCCGGCGCGAGTTCGGCGACGACGAACGTCGCGGCCGGCCAGAACGTGACCGAGGGCGAAGTGATCGCCACTGCCGTCGGGTTTCGCGTCAGCGGCAACACCTCATTCGACTGGGGCGCGTACGATCTGCGCCAGAAGAACGCCGCCAGCGCCGACCCGGCGTGGCTCGCGGGCCATTCCGGCGAACAGGCGCCGTACGCCCTCTGCTGGCTCAACAACCTGTCGACGTCGAGCGCCGCGCTGTTGAGGGCGCTGCCCGGCGGAGACTTCATCGCGGGGAGAACCAGTGACTACTGCAAATAAGGCAACGACGGCGCTGCTGGCCGTGCTGTGTGCGCTCACGATGGCGTGTGGCGGTGGCGGAAGCGCCCCGACATCGCCGTCGACCACCACGACGACCACGACCACACCAACGACGACGACACCGACGCCCACAACGCCGAAGGAGATGGTCATCTCCTACTTCGCGGTCGATCTGGCCTCGTCGCCGTTCCTGGCCACGTCGGCCTTCAACGTCACCGATTGGCCGGCGCGCGTGTATCCAGCCATTCACGTGTTTGGTAAGACCTATCAGGGTCAGGTCGAATCCGCGCTCACCTTCGATCTGCTGCGGATCGGCACGCCGATCTACGCGCCGTTCGACGGCACGATTCAGGACGTGGTCAACCAACCGACGTCCTGCGACACGGAGATGTACTTCGTCGACGGGAATAACGACTCGCAGAATCACCTGTCGTACGACCATGTGATTCCGCTCGACCGATTCCGCACGCGCGGCGCGGCGTTCCGGGCCGGCGAGCAGATTGCGACCATCGGCGCGTGGGAGTGCACCGAGCGGTTCGGCCGCGTGGAGATGATGGTGATCAACGCGCCGACGGGCAGCACGACGCCAACGCGTTCGCGGTGCCCGCTGGTGCTGCTCGACACCACGAAGCGGTCGTCGATGCTGGCGCTGATCTCGAGCGTGATGGACTGGTGGAACAGCCTCGGCCCCGCGAGCGCGTACACCGCGAGCGAACGCACGAACGGACTCTGCGCTACGGAGTTTGGCCCGCTGTAGCGATCTGGAAGTCACTGGCGCCTTGGTTGACGATCGCCGGTGCGCTGGGCTACGGTCATCGTCGATGTCTCGACCTGCTCGCGCCGTCCCTTACGCTTGGCGGGAGTTGGTGTGGTACATGCGCTACCACCTACACGGAGCTGGAACACAGCTCCAATGATCGACCGAACCGGTCAGGAGTGGGACCCGGCGATGGCGCCGGGCTTGTGGTGCAACGGGATCCTGACGTTCGAGAAGACCGCGGACAGCGTGTAGACACCACCCGGGGTCGTGTTGAACTCCAGCACGCCCGGTTCCGGACGCGTGACGGTGACAATCGTGCCCGCGGAAGTGACTTGCAGCGGTACCGCCGACCGCACACGACACTTGCGCCCGAGCGTGGACGTGATCACCGCCCGGTCGAGCGCGCCACCCTTCCACGCAAGGCTGACCTCGAATCCGCCGCGCGCCTTGAGGCCGGTGATCTCGCCGTCCCTCCACGAGTCCGGCAGCGCCGGCAACAGATTCAGTTCGTTCTCATGCGACTGCAGCAGCATCTCGGCGATGGCCGCGGTGAATCCAAATGACCCGTCCACCTGCATGGCTTTCGAGCAGATCGAGAACAGGCTGTCGGTCGTGTAGGTCTTGATCGCGAACGCAAAGTTGTCCATCGCCTTGCGCGCGTTGCCGAGCCGCGCCCACGATGCGGCCTTCCATGCCGAGGCCCACCCGTTGCCTTCGAGACCGCGCTGCTCGAGCACCACCGCGGCCGCAGCCGCAAACGCCGGCGTGCGCCGCACCGAAATGTCGTTGCCGGGATACAAGCCCCAGAGATTCGAGATGTGACGATGGCTCTTCTCGCGCTGGTCCCAGTCCTCGAGCCACTCCTGCAGATCGCCCTTCTTGCCGATCTGCATCGGCGCGAGCTTAGCGCGCGCGTCGAGCACCCTGCGACGGAATCCGTCGTCGAGCCCGAGCACAGCGGCAGCCTCGGCGACTTCGCTGAACAGATCGCGAAGGATCGCCATGTCAATCGTGGATCCCGCCACGAGCGACGTGCCGGAACTCATCGACCCGGTCACCTCATCGAAGAAGCGATTGTTGCCGGGCGCGAGCGGAAAGTTCTCCGGCGACGTGGACGGGTTCGTCACGAGCCACCCGTGCTTGGGATCGACGACCAGGAAATCCAGGAAGAACTGCGCGGCGCCCTTCATCACCGGGTAGTACTCGCGCAGGAACGCGGTGTCGCCTGTGAATTGATAGTGCTCCCACAAGTGCGTGGTGAGCCAGGCGCCACCGGTCGTGAAGCCGCCCCAGCTCGGACCGTCCATCGGCGCCGCCACGCGCCAGAGGTCGGTGTTTTGATGAAAGACCCAGCCGCCGGCGCCGTAGTTCTCGCGCGCCACGTCTGCGCCCTGGTCGCTCAGTTCTTTGATCATGCCGAACAGCGGCTGGGCGGTCTCACTGAGATTGGCCACTTCGGCCGGCCAGTAGTTCATCTCGGTGTTGATGTTCGTCGTGTACTTCGAATCCCACATGGGATTCATGTCCTTGTTCCAGATCCCCTGCAGATTGGCCGGCTGGGTGCCGGGGCGCGAGGACGACAACAACAGGTAGCGCCCGAACTGAAAGATCAACGCGGCCAGTTCGGGATCGTTCGTGCCGTCAAACGCCTTCAGCCGTTCGTCGGTCGGCAGCGCCGAATTGGCTGTCGCGCCGAAATGCGCGGACACACGCCGGAACAGCCGCTGGTGCTCGGCGATGTGCGCGGCCTTGATCGCGTCGAATGACTTCCCCGCCAGCGCGTTCATCGTCTTTGTCACGCGCGCGTCAGGATCGCCGCTCACATCCTTGTGGTTCACGAAGTTGGTCGCGGCCGCCACGATCAGCATCACTTCGTTCGCGCCGCGGACGATGAGGTTGTCATCGTCCACGCGCATGTCTCCGCCGCGCGGCAGTGCCTTGAGGCGCGAGAGATAGCGCAGCGCGCCGGGCACGCCGAGGTAGTCGGCCGACTTGCCGCGCACGATCAGGCCGTCGGTGCCGAGTCCCTCCATGCGGAAGTAGTCCGTGGCGTAGTTCGAGTGCGCCTGGTTGCGCTCGCCGCGCAGTTGGGCCGTGAACGACACCGCGCCGGGCGCGTCGGCGGTGAGGCGAATGATGATGACCTGATCGATGGGCGTGACAAAGACTTCGCGATGGAACGTCACGCCGCCGCGTGTGTAGCTCGTGGTGGCGACGGCCGTGTCGAGGTCGAGCTCGTTGCGGTAGTTCGTGACGGCGCCCGTCGCGTCGAGCTTCAGCATCACGTTGCCGAGCGACTGATACTTCATCTGCTCGACCGGGTAGCCCATGAGGTTCTTGCCGAACAGGCGATGCGCCTCGATCAGTTTGCCGTCGAAGATGAGCTTGCGGATTTCAGGCAGCGCCTTCGCGCCGCCTTTGACGGTCGTCGAGTACGGTCCGCCCGACCAGTAGGTGTCTTCATTGATCTGGATCTGCTCTTCGTCGGTCTTGCCGAAGACCATGGCGCCAAGCCGGCCGTTGCCGACGGGCAACGCGTTCTCCCACCTGTCGGCGGGGTGCGTGTAGAAGAGGCGTGTGGTCGAATCGCCGGCGGCGGGCGCGCCCTGCCCCGAGGGACCACTCAGAAGAATCAGGCCAAATAGCGTGACGTATGTCCAGCGGCGCATGCGCAAGAGTGTAGATCCAGTCGGCCGGCATTTGGTGATACCGTGCCCCCCGAATGCAACGCGCGCTCCCGCCAGCCGAACACTTCACCTGCGGCGAGGTGCGCGGCGGCAACGGCGTGACGGTCTGTTATGCCGGGCATCCCGTCGGCTGGCTCTATCGTGCCGACCGGCATCACTGGTCGTCCCTCAGTGTCGACACGGCGCCGCCTCCGGGCCACCAGGACCCGCGGTGTGGCATGCGGTGAAGAACCGGTTACTGCCACGCGCGTTCAGATCCTGATCACCATGAATGGGTCGTGATGACGCCCCACGATCTCCATCCCGAACATGCGCTCGGTCCACGCGCCCATGCCTACATCACGCCGGCGGTCTGGGGGTGACGGTGTCCATCCGCGCGAGCGATCTCCTGCACCGACACGCCGTCGGCGCCGAATGCGTGTCCGAGATCCACGATCGCCGCCAGACTCTTCAGCCGACTCGAACACGAGAAGATGTCGATATTCACCGTGCCCGTTTCAGGCCACGTGTGCAGCACGGCGTGCGACTCGGCGAGGATCAGGACACAGGTCAGACCCGCGCCAGGGAAGTCGTGCGACGTAGTCTGCACGATCGTCGCGCCGGCGCGCTCCAGCGTCTGGACGAACGTCGCGATGATGGCCTCCGGGGCCAGCCCCGCGAGGGCCGAGCACCTGCTGAAGTCGACGGAATAGAGAACGGGCTGCTCGTGGAGGGCCATCCAGCCATGAACGGTACCAAAACCGCCTGCCGAGCGCATGATCAAATGCGTACAGCGCCGGCCCGAGTGCCTCACACTCGGGCTGCTGGGGATGGGATACATCCGGATGAGGCAACAAACACAACGCAGTTAACGCGAGACGCCTCGGGGCAACCGACTCCGACCGCCCTACGCGGGGAGCGGCTCGAACTGCGCGGTGAAGTGCCGTAACACGGTGGGCGCGTGGGTCATGCGGTAGCCGCGGAGTTCGTCGCGCCGCTGGCCCACCGCGGCCACGGTCTCGGCGACCAGGTCGATGTGCGACTGCGTGTAGACGCGGCGCGGAATGGCGAGCCGCACGAGGTCCATGGCGGCCGGCGTTTCCGTGCCGTCGGGATGGCGGCCGAACATCACGGTGCCGATCTCGACGCCGCGGACGCCGCCTTCGAGATACAGCGCGTTGACGCACGCGATGCCCGGATACTGCAGCGACGGGATGTGCGGCAGCATCGCGCGGGCGTCGATGTAGATGGCGTGGCCGCCCGGCGGCTGGATGATCGGCACACCGGCGGCGAGCAGTTTCTCGCCCAGGTACGCCGTCGAACGGATGCGATAGTGCAGGTACGGCTCCTCGACCACTTCCTCGAGTCCGCGTGCGATCGCCTCGAGATCGTAGCCCGCGAGGCCGCCGTAGGTCGGAAATCCCTCCGTCAGAATCAACAGGTTGCGCGCGTTCTCGGCCCAGCGGTCGTCGTTCAAGGCCAGGAAGCCGCCGATGTTGGCGAGGCCGTCCTTCTTCGCCGACATCGTGCAGCCGTCGGCGAGCGAGAACATCTCCTTCGCGATGTCCTTCGGCGACCGATGCGACTGCCCCTCTTCGCGCGTTTTGATGAACCACGCGTTCTCCGCAAACCGGCACGCGTCCAGGAACAGCGGCTTGTGGAATTTGTCGCAGAGCGCGCGCACACCGCGCAGGTTGTCGAGCGACACCGGTTGACCGCCGCCCGAGTTGTTCGTGATCGTCACCATCACGAGCGGCACATGGTCGCCCCGCTCGGTCAACAGATGATCGAGCGCCTCGAGATCGACGTTGCCCTTGAACGGATGCACGAGCGACGGAATTCGGCCCTCGGCAATGACGAGATCGAGCGCCTCGGCCTCTTCCACTTCGATGTTCGCGCGCGTGGTGTCGAAGTGGTTGTTGTTGGGGACGATGTCGCCGGCCTTGAGGATGGTGTGAAAGAGGATGCGTTCGGCGGCGCGGCCCTGATGCGTGGGGATGATGTGTTTGAACCCCGTCAAGTCCGCCACGACATCGCGGAAGCGGAAGTAGGACCGGCTGCCGGCGTAACTCTCGTCGCCCTGCATCAGCGCGCCCCACTGCGCCGACGACATCGCGCCGGTGCCCGAGTCGGTGAGCAGATCGATCAGCACGTCCTCGGCGTGCAGCAGGAACACGTTGTAGCCCGCCTCGCGGAGCCGCAACTCGCGCTGCTCGCGCGTGGTGAACTTGATGGCTTCAACGGACTTGATGCGGAAGGGTTCGATGATCGTCAACGGGAGACCTCAGCTTTCATCGCGTCCCACAGGGCCGCGACGTGTTCGCGTTCGGTGGGCGCGGCGCCGATCGAAATGCGCACCATCCATTGTCCCTCCAATGTGGCTGGAGTGACATACGCGGCGCCGGACCGATTGAGCCGATCGGCCCAGGCCTGCGTGTGGGCGTCAAGCCGCTCGGCCGCTTCCGCGGCCTCGACATGTCGGTCGAGCAGGCCGGCCGGTTCGTGCCGCACACACAATGTCTGCAGCACCACCGGCGCCAGCACCGTCCAGCCCGGCGTCGCGCGAATCTCGCCGGCCAGCCACTCCGCGTTGTCGAGGTCGCGCCGCAGCCGCGCCTGCAATCCCTCGACGCCTTGCTCGCGAATGAGAAACCACAACTTGAGCGCGCGGAACCGCCGCCCGAGCGGCAGGCCCCAGTCGCGCAGGTTCTTCACCGTCTCGTCCACGGATGAGCGCAAGTAGCTTGGATTCGTGGACATGACGCGAATCAGATGCTGTGGATCGCGCACGTAGTAGAGCGTGCAGTCGAACGCCACGCCGAGCCACTTGTGCGGGTTGATGACGAGCGAGTCCGCGCCCTCGACGCCGGCCCACAGGTAGCGCATCTCGGGCAGGATCATGGCCGAGCCGGCCATCGCGGCATCGACGTGCAGCCACAGCCCGAACTCCTGCGCAATCGGCGCAATCAGCTCGAGCGGATCGTACGCCGTCGTCGTCGTCGTCCCCACCGTGCACGCGATCGCACAGGGCACGAATCCCTCCGCCAGATCCTCGGTGATCCGCGCGCGCAGCGCGTCGGGACGCATGGCGTACTGATCGTCGTGCGGAATGATGTGGATGTTCTCGCGTCCGAATCCCGCGAGCAGCGCGGCCTTGTCCACCGAGCTGTGCGCGTGCGCCGTCATGTACACCACCAGCGGCTTCGGCTCCGCCTGGAGACCCGCCCGGCTGAGGCTGTAGCCGGTGGTCTTCTCGCGCGCGCACAGCAGCGCGACCAGCGTCGCTGACGAAGCGGTGTCGTGAATGACGCCGCTCCACGCCTCGCTGAGGCCGGTCATCTGACGCATCCAATCGGTGACGACTTCTTCGATCTCGGTCAGCGCCGGACTCGATTGCCACGACAACCCGAGCACGCCGAGGCCCGTGCTGGCGTAGTCGCCGAGCACGCTGGCCAGCAGGCCGTTCGAGGGGAAGTATCCGAAGAAGCGTGGATGCTGGAAATGCGACAGGCCCGGCAGCACGATCGACTCGAGGTCCTTGAGGACGTCGCCGAACGGCTCCGCCTGCATCGGCGGCGTCTTCGGTAGCTGCGCCGCGATCTCACCAGGCGCCGAGCGCGCCATCACGGGGCGATCGGCCACGGTGGCGCGATAGTCGGCGATGAAGTCGATCAACTCGTGGCCGTAGCGGCGGAATTCCTCAGGCGTCATACCGGCTCATGATCTCACCGAACGCCGTGCGCGGAATAGAATCGGGCGTATGGCATTCAACGGATTCGATCGCGCGTTCTTCACATTTCTGAAGTCGCTCAAGGCGAACAACACGCGCGAGTGGTTCACCGAACACAAAGCGCAGTATCAGCACGACGTGGAAGGCCCCGCGCTGGCGTTCGTCGCCGAGTTGGCACCGAAGCTGAAGAAGATCAGTCCACGCTTCATCGCCGATCCACGTCGCAGCGGCGGCTCGATGTTCCGCATCTATCGCGACACGCGGTTCTCGCACGACAAGACGCCGTACAAGACGCACGTGGGCCTGCACTTCTGGCACGATGGCATGACCGCTGCGGGCGCAGCGACCGATCTCGAGAGCCCGCCGTCGTTCTATCTGCACCTCTCGCCCGGCGAGATCTTCGGCGGCGGCGGATGCTGGCGCCCGGATCCGGCCACGCTGCGCAAGATCCGGCTGCACATCAACGACGCGCCGAAAGAGTGGAAAGCCGTGCTCGCGATGAAGATGGAGATCGAGGGCAGCACGCTGAAGCGCGTGCCCGCGGGGTTTCCGGCCGATCATCCGTGTGCGGTCGACCTGATGCGCAAGGATCACTTCGCATCAGAGCACTACAAGGTCGGCGACGTCGGTTCGGCCGCGTTTCTCGATCGCTACATCGAGACCTGCGCGCGGATGGCGCCGCTCATGAAATTCCTGACGGCCGCGCAGGGTCAGCGCTGGTAGCCGGCGCGTGGGTACAAAACAAAAGGACACCCTTCCGCGATGGAAGGATGTCCTTTTGTGACGTCTGAAAGCCCGTTGCCCCGTTGCGCGTTGTGGTCGCCTGAGCGACAACCGCCAGAAGGCGGCAAGTGCTTGGGGTTCAGGAACCGTGACGTCCTTTGTAGTTCGGCGGAGCACCTTCAGCAGAAGCGTTCATCCCTGCTAACCTCCTTTTCCGAATCGATTCACCCCCAGCGGTGAATCTGTTTACAAGATGCGCCTCGTTCGGAGGCAAGTCAAGGTACTTATTTTTGCGGTGCTCCCTACAGCTTTTTCATCGCGGCGACGATACGTGCCCGCGTCATCGGCAGTTGATGCACGCGCGCGCCAACGGCGTCGAACACCGCATTGGCCAGCACCGCGCCCATCGGCACAATCGCCGGCTCACCACCGCCCTGCGCCGGCAGATCCGGTGAGTCGAGCAACACAGTCTCGATCTTCGGCAGCCACGAGAAACGGGGCAGTTCGTACGTGTCGAAGTTCGTGTCGATGAGCGCGCCGTGCTTGAAGTGCATTTCCTCGGTGAGGGCGTAGCCCAGTCCCATCGTGAGGCAGCCTTCCATCTGCTGCGTCGCGCCTTCGGGATTGACGACGACGCCCATGTCCTGCGCGGACAACAGACGGACCACGGTGATCTGGCCGGTGGCTTTGTCCACCTTCACCTGCGCCATGTTCACGGAGTAGGTGCCCGCGTCGATGCCGCACGCCACGCCAAAGCCACGACCGCTCGGCCCGGGCTTCGCAATCCAGCCAAACGCCTTCACCGCCGCCTCGAGCACGCGCCGCATGCGCGCATCCGTGAGGTTGTGCAGACGGAACGCCACCGGGTCCATGCCGGCCTTCGCGGCCATCACGTCGATGTGCGATTCGCGCGCCCACGCGTTCGCGTTCGCGCCAGGCGCGCGCCACGGCCCGACGCCGAAGGGATTCAGGCCCGCCGGATTGCCGCTCCAGCCACCGCGCACGCGCGTGCGATGGTGCGGGATGTCGTAGATGTGCTCGACGCCGCGCGAGCCGGCGCCGACGACCTCCAGATCCCAGAACACGATCTTCTTCGCGGCATCGATGCCGGAGCGAATCGTGTGCACGGCTGCCGGATCGAACGTGTCGTAGAAGAACTCCTCCTCGCGGCTCCACACCACGCGCACCGGGACGCCGGCCGCCACCGCGAGGCGCGCGGCTTCCACACCTTGCTGCGACGCGCTCTTGCCGCCGAAGCCACCACCGATGTACGGCGTGATGACCCGGACCTTGTCGGCCGGCAGCTTCAGCGCCGCGGCCACCTGCGACTTGAGCGGAAACGGCGTCTGCGTGCCGGCCCACACGGTGACCTTGCCGTTCTCCACCGCGGCCACCGCGGAGTGCGTCTCCATCGGCGCGTGTGCCACGTATCCCTTGCGGTACGTCTCGCTGAACACCGTGGCCGCGACCTTCTCGCCGGCCGCCAGGTCGCCGCCGCTGAACGGGGTGTTTCCCGCCGGCGCCGCCTTCACGATGTGGTCGAAGATGTTCGCGTCGGTGAGCGTCGATGTGGACGGCGTCCATGTCGCCTTCACGAGATTGAGCGCCGCGTCCGCCTCGTCGCGATGCGCGTGCAGCACCGCGACCAGATCGCCGTCGCGCACGACGCGCACGCCCGGCACTTTCTCTGCGGCGGAGGTATCGATCGTCGCGAGGGTCGCGCCATGCGCCGGAGGCCGCACGATCCGCGCATGCAGCGCGCCCACGGGCACGATGTCGCCCGCGTACTTCGCGGCGCCTGTCACTTTCTCGATCGCATCGCGGCGCGGCGCGGTCTTGCCGACAATCGTGAACGCCGACACCGCGTCGAGCGCCGGTTGCCCGGCCAGTCGGCGTTCGATCCGCTTGCCTTCGGTCAGCTGGCCGTACGTGAGGCGCTTCGTGCGATCTGTCTTGTGCAGAACCGCGCCGCCTTCGACGCGCAAATCGGCCACCGGCACCTGCCAGCGCTCCGCCGCGATCTCGAGCAACACGCCCTTCGCTTCCGCCGCCGCTCGGCGGAGCACCGGCCCGAACTGTCGCACGCTCAGCGAGCCGAACGTGCCGCCATCAAACGGGCACAGGTCCGTGTCGCCCATCACGATGTCGACCATGCTGAGCGGCACGTCGAGTTCTTCCGCCGCCAGCTGCGGCAGCGACGTCATCGCGCCCTGGCCCATCTCTACTTTGCCAACCAGGCAGGTCACGCGCCCGTCAGCGCCGATGTGCAGGAACGCGTTGATGTCGGTCGGCGCGCTCGAGCGGCCGCCCTGCGCGGGACCGAACATCCCCTTGCCGAGGAGCGGTTCGACGACGAACGCCACGAGGAGTCCGGTGGTCGTGAGCTTGAGGAAGTCGCGGCGGTCGATCGTCTGAGCGAAACCCCAGCCGTCGGGGATTTCGAGATCCTGATTGCGCGGGTTCATCGGACGCCCCCTCTCATCGCCGCGGCGGCCTCAGTGACCGCCTCCACAATCCGCACGTGCGCGCCACAGCGGCACAGGTGGTCATCGAGGTCGCGCAGCACGTCGGCAGCCGTGGCGTTGGGCGTCTGCAACAACTTGGCGTAGGCGCCCATGATCATGCCGGGCGTGCAGAAGCCGCACTGGAGGGCGGCGTGCTTCACGAAGGCATCCTGCAGCGGGTGGAGCTTGCCGCCCTGCGCGAGCCCCTCGATCGTCACGACCGCCTTGCCCTCGACGTCGCCGATCTGGGTGGCACAGGCGCGCACCGCATCCTTGCCGATCACGACCGTGCAGGACCCGCACGCGGCCTGCCCGCAGCCGAACTTGGTGCCGGTGAGGCCCAGGTCGTCGCGCAGCACCCAGAGCAGCAGGCGCTTCTCGTCGGTCGTGACGCGGGTGGATTTGCCGTTCAGCGTGAATGACACCGTCTTCATGCGTTCGCTCCGAGAGTCGAATACATGCACAGCCCGTGCCTCGATGGTCTGGCGGATTCAGGCCCAATACCGCCCGACGCATTGTGAGACGGCGGAAACCTCCGCCGCGCGCGCCAACTCAGCGGGGAGAAACCCGCAGCGCAAGGCTCTCGCAGTTGGCGTCTACGGTCCGACTGACGGATGATTGAGACATGGACGTCGTCGTCATTGGTGGTGGTGTGGTTGGCGTGTCGTGCGCACTGGAATTAGCCAAACGTGGCGCGTCGGTCACCGTGCTCGAGAAAGACCGGGTCGGCCACGGATGTTCGTTCGGTAACGCGGGCTGGCTGACACCGTCACAGGCCGTTCCGCTCGCGAACCCCGCTCTGCTGTTCAAGTCCTTCAAGTGGATGCTCGATCCGGAAAGCCCGCTCTACATTCAGCCGCGCCTCGATCCGGGATACCTGCGGTGGCTGATCGGCTTCCTGATGTCGTCACGCAAGTCGAAGTTCGTCCCCGGCGCCATGGCGCTGGTCGAACTCTGCCGCGTCAGCGTGGATATGTGGGAAGCCCTCGAACAGCGCGCGCCCGAGTCGTTTGGCTTCGAGCGGCACGGCCTGCTCGCGGTCTACGAGAAAGAGGAATCGTTTGCAGCCGCGCATAAGTCCAACGAGCTGATCGCGCGCGCGGGCGCCAAGGTCGTGCGCTGGAGCGCTGACGAGGTCCGCGACCGCGAGCCCGCCATCATCGGCAAGACCGTCGGCGGGTACTACTTCCCCGAAGACGCGCACTGCAAGCCCTACGAAGCCGTGCGCGCACTGGCCGCGGAGGCCACCGCCGCTGGAGTGACGTTCGTTGAGGGTGCGGAAGTGTTCCGCATCTCGGAGCCGTTGGGCACGAAACCGCGCGTGCTCACGACGACCCACGGCGAGTATTCGGCAGAGAAAATTCTGCTCGCGGCCGGGTCGTGGTCGGAAGACCTCGGCACGATGCTCGACCTGCGCGTGCCGATCCT
Organism: uncultured Solibacteraceae bacterium; assembly: GCA_964355365.1. Taxonomy (GTDB): domain Bacteria; phylum Acidobacteriota; class Vicinamibacteria; order Vicinamibacterales; family SCN-69-37; genus SCUN01. The sequence goes on from CAYHEX010000005.1 coordinate 39,427, forward strand.
CGGCGCCAAGGGCTACTCGATGCTGCTGCCCAAGGCGGACCCGCATCCGAAGAGCTCGATCTACCTGATCGAGCGCAAGGTGGCCGTCAATCCGCACAAAGACGCGCTGCGCATCTCCGGCACACTCGAGCTCGTGAAAAACGACTTCTCGATCAACCAGCGACGCGTGAACGTCATCCTGCGTGGCGCGAAGGGTATGCTGAACATCGGCGACGCGCCGGTGATCCACGACCTGTGGCGCGGCCTGCGGCCCTGCACACCAGACGGCATGCCGCTGATCGGAAAAGCGCGCGGCCGCGGCGACGTGTGGCTCGCGACCGGCCACCAGATGGCGGGTCTCAAAACAGCGCCGGCCACCGGTGTGCTGCTCGCACAACTGATGGCCGGCGAAACACCCAGCTTCAATCCAGAGCCCTTCAGGGCGGACCGGTTTTAGAGTCCCGCCTCAACAAATTCAAAAAAGGGCGACAGGGTCACGATGGACCCTGCCGCCCCGTCCGGGAGGGGACCGGACTAGAACTTACCGAACGTGCCCGTGTCTTCCAACGGCAGGACGTCTTCGGCCTTCTGGGCCGCCGACTTGACCGGCGTCGACTTCCTGGCCATCGCGAGCACGCGCGCCACAGGCTTTTGGGCCTTGTGCTGCGTCGCCGCCGGGCGCGCCGCCACCGGCGCGTCCGAACTGCCCACCATCGTCTCGAGCTCGCGCACGGTGCTCATCGACGTCTCGGCCTGCGCGTTGAGTTCCTCGCTCGCCGCCGCGCTCTCCTCGGCCGTGGCGGCCGTCGTCTGCGTGACCTTCTCCATCTGCATGATCGCCTGGGTCACCTGATCGATGCCCTGCGTCTGCTGCTGGCTGGCCTCGCGCACTTCCTCCACGATGCCCTTCACCTTGTTC
>CAYHEX010000006.1:0-38727 GCA_964355365.1 uncultured Solibacteraceae bacterium
ATGTGTTAGGCACGCCGCCAGCGTTGATTCTGAGCCAGGATCAAACTCTCAAGTTAAATTCACTCGAGAGCCATTTTATTGGCTCTTCGGATATTTCATTTGTGTCAAGTAAGTGGTTTACCTACCGCCTGCCTTATGAGCCAGACGACAGATCCCACCGCTGATACTCGACGGGTTTCGTGCTTGCACGTTCTATCTAGTTTTCAAAGAACCGGCATTTCCCGACCACTGAGTCACCCTCGCAGCCGCGTTCCCGTTGACTAAATCCTCGTCAGTGGAACCTTCCAAACTTATAACGAACCAGAAGCGCCGTCAACAGTTATTTTGCCTTCCGTCGACTTATTTCTAGATCCCCTAACAACTCCGCGGATTGCCTTACAGGCAGGACCAACGACGTGCTCAGGACTTTCGAGATTACAAGTACGCAACGGCCGTGTCAACAATTGCACACGCAAGGTGCAAATCCTCTGGGCGAGAGGCTTACTTGCCGGCGAGAACCTCATCAATCGCGCTCTGGAACAGGCTATACGGCACCGCGCCGACCAGCCGCCGCACCGCGTGTAGGCGTCCGTCAGGCCCCACGCGGCCCACAAAGAAAGCGGGAGTCCCGGTAAGCTCCGCCTTCAGCGCATCGGCTCTATCGGCCTGCACAGCCGCCACGCTCTCCTGGCCGTTCAGGCACTTGCGATAGCGCGCCTCATCCATGCCCAAGCCTGACCCGTAGCTCAGCAAGGCCGGCAGCGCCAACTCGGTCTGGTTTGCGAAGAGACGATCGTGCATCTCCCAGAACTTGCCCTGAGCCGCCGAACACCCCGCCGCAATCGCCGCATTCATCGCATTTGGATGAAGGCTCTCCAGGGGCAAGTTCCTGAACACGTAGCGAATCTTTCCGGTATCGATGTAGTCCGCAGCCACTCGTGGATAGGTATCGCGAACGTAACGCCCGCAGAACGGACACTGGAAATCGGAAAACTCGAGCAGCACAACTGACGCGTCAGCTCGACCACGCACCGGCGAGCCCGTGAGCGCGAGATCAAGGCTCACTGTGGCCACGGCGGGCGGTGCCTTGGCTGCGGGCGCGTTCGCAGCGGCAGCCGGTCTCGGCGCGCCGCCAGTGCGCAACAAACTCAGTTCCTCAATGACCTGCTGCTGCTGCCACAGACCAAAACAGAGTCCCGCAACGATCAATCCCCCGAACACGGTCTGTAATCTCGACTCTCGCATGCTCAACTCCTCGGGTCCGGCATTACTTACTCTGTTCCTCGGCAAGCCATCGGCAGGCCTTCTGCAGGCCGAGATCGCAGGCCCTTTTCAGATAGTCAAGCGCCTTGGTCCGATCCTGAGAGACGCCGTCGCCGTTCTTGTACATCAACCCCAGATTCGCACACGCATTCGGCAAACCGCCCTCACACGCGCGCAACGCCAGCGACGCCGCGCGGGGCTTGTCGGCCACCAGATCCGCACTGCCCATAAAGAAGACACCCGAGAGGCCCTCGCAACCTGACAGCCATCCTTCATCGCAGGCGCGTGTGTAGATTTGGAAGGGGGTCTTCTCACGAATCGCGCCCTTCGCTTGCCGGAGGATCCTGGGAAAATCAAGCAACGTCGGCTGGCCGTGCGCGAAGTCAGCCTGCCCCGGCTCCAGCTTCCGGGCGTTGTTGCACCCCGCGAGTTCACCATATCCACACGCTTTGGCGAACAGCTCGCCCTGGCCCAAGGCGGACTGCAGTCGCTCGGTCTTGATGAGAATCGCCAGTTCATTGCAGGCCCAGCCCGACTCGCTGGTGCAATGCCACTGCAACATGCCACCCAGCTTGCCGCACGCGTCAGTTCGATGCTCACTGCACGCGCGTTGCCAGAACGGCACGGTAGAGCCCTCGTGAAAATCCCCAACTCCTTTGGTCGCCGACAAGGCACCAAACGCGACAATCCACAGAGAGACGTAGGCGAGACTCCGGAGACGGGGGGCCAACGCCGCACCGAGACGCTCCGGATTCAACCACGACGCCCACCGGGATCGTGCGACCGCATCGAGACCAATCACCATCAGATTCATGACTGGCACCTGGAGCAGCTTGTCGTAGTAGGTTGGTGCGCCGACGCGGCCTAACAGCCAATAGAGACCAACGACCGTCGCTCCGTACAGCACGCCAAACATGATTCTTCCGAGCTCGGACCGAGGCGATGTGGACGGATCAGTGAACAGTAGATGCATCCCGAGAAAGACGGCGATCGGGATATTCGAATCGATGAAGAAATACGTGCCGGTCAGCTTCAAATACAACATGCTGAACCCGTACACCGTGACTGCCGCGGGCAAGGTCATCGTCGTCACGCGAAACAGGAACTGACCCGGCAACGCGACGAGAAAGATGAAGAGATAGATCTGCGGCGCCAGGTTGAGCTTCGACGCAATGTCTTCTGCCCACGTCACGTGACTGCTGTTCGTCAGGATGAGAACGAGGGAAACGATCGCGAGTGGAAACGACGACGGATTGAAGATGTGAACCCGGCGCCCGTCGCGATTCCAGCGAATCAGTTCCTTCGCCAGAAACCCCAGCGCAACCATCGTAAACTGGAGATAAAACCAGTCATCGTGAAACCGCAAAAATAGATTGGTGCTGAAGATGATCGGGAACGGGCCGAAGCCGAGCGTGTAACTCTCACGCCGCGACCACGACAGCAGCATGTCAAACGCATAGGCAAACACGATCTGCGCCGCAATGAGCACCGCCGCATGACGCAGCGGATCCCAGTAGAACCCCCAGTAGACGAAGATCGACGTGTGGGCCAGCGCCTGCAGATAGTGCTGGGGCCTGAGCGAGATCTCGAGGCGCAACGGGCGCCCGTCTGCGCTGCTTCGAATCCGCAGCGCCAGCGCCCATGTGAGCAGTAGCGCCGCCGCAGCTGCGAAAGAGGCGGCGAGATGGCCGTTGGCCCAAATCGGCGGCAGCGCGATGAACGCCGCGAAGGCAGCCGAGAACAGAATCGGTATCAATGCCACCTGCGGCGGCGTCAACGCCGATGGACGAGATACCGTCGAGTCAGTCGCTGGCGAGCGTCGAGCCACTAGCGCACCCCTCTTCGCGTAGGCAGACGGCAACCGGTCTCGGTCACGTGCAGTGTCTTGCCTGGCGTAAGCGAAACCTGCTGCACGGCGCCACAGGGCCACCGGATCTCTGCCGAGGCTGGGGCCGACCCTGGCAACGAGAATGAGAGACGACGATCGTGGTCCGAAAGGTAGCTGCCGGCCGACCGCGAGTATTCCGTCTGTGTCAGTTCGCCGGTCGTAACTCGAACGCGGGCTCCGAGGCCGTCTCGATTGCAGCCCTTTCCCTCGAGCTCAAGCGCTCCCCGGCGGAACGCCGGCGTGTCGTTGCGCAGCAGCACCGCGGGTTCGTCGATGTTGACGACGAGCACGTCCGAATCTCCGTCGTCATCGAAATCGCCGAATGCCGCGCCGCGAGCCACGTGCTTCTCCTTGAAAAACGTGCCCGACGCGGCCGAGGCGTCTTCGAATTGGCCGCCAGGCCTGGCAACATAGAGCTGCGCCTCCTGAGCGAATCCCTTGCCCGACCATTTGTCATCGGGGAAATTCAGCGGCCGACCCGGTGTGCCGGCCGGATCGACGTGGCCGTTGACCACGAACACGTCGCGACGGCCATCACCGTTGAGATCCAGCAGTCGACACCCCCACTTAAGGAACGGGAAGCTCAACCGCCCAATCCCGGAGCGCTCCGCCATATCGATGAACGTCCCATCACCGCGCCCGCGGTAGAGCGTGGTCGGATCCTTCTCGTAGTTGGTGGTGAGAATATCGATGTGACCGTCGTTGTCGTAGTCAGCGACATCGGTCCCCATGCCGGCAAGCGCGTATCCGTTCTTCCAGATCGCGACGCCTGCACGAACCGCGCTTTCCTTGAACTTGCCAGCACCGAGATTCATGAACAACAGATTGGGATACCCGTCTGACGCCACGTAGATATCAATCCTGCCGTCTTCGTTGAAGTCCGCCACACCGATGCCCAAACCATGGCCCTTGGCGCCGGCGATACCGGCGGCCACGGTCACATCGGTGAACGTGCCGTCGCCGTTGTTGCGATAGAGCAGATTCGATGTGGTGGGCATTTCATGCGGCCCGCAGAGCAGAGGCAGGCCGCCCGGCACTGCGCCGCGTTGCTCTGCGAGGCGCAACATGTTGTTGTCCTGCTGAGACATCCCACGGATCTTGCAGCCCTTGTCGTCGGCCACGCGGTAGTCCATGTACCGCGCCACAAACAGGTCGAGCCACCCATCAGCGTCGTAGTCCAGAAACGCCGCCCCTGTCGACAAGACCACGCCGCCCACGCGTGCCTTCGCCGTCACATCCACAAAGTGCCCGCGTCCGTCGTTCCGGTACAGAACATTTCCCTGCGCGGTCGTGATGAACAGATCGGTATGGCCATCGTTGTCGTAGTCGGCCGCGACCACACCGAGTGTGTATCGAGAGGAGACGAGGCCAGTCGCACTCGTGACGTCCACGAACGAACTGTCAGCGACATTGCGAAACAGGCGGTTCCCAGCGGGCTGCGGCCCCTTGTAGCCCGGCAGGGTGCCGCCTCCTGTGACAAACACATCAAGGCGTCCGTCGCCGTCGTAGTCGAACCATGCCGCGCCTCCGCCCATCTGCTCGACGTAGTAGTTGTGCCCGCTGCTACCGGCCACCCACGTGGACTTGAGGCCGGAGGCTTTCGTCACGTCCGTGAATCTAATAGCGCTGGGGGCAGCGCCGGTCATGTAACCGCGCGGCGTCGTGCTCTGCGCTGAGACGAGGCCGATCGCCAGCAACGCCGCCGCCGCCGCCAAGGCCAGTCCAGATCGCTGCGACCGATGGCCCGAAGGAACTGTCGACATTCGGGGAGATTGTAGCCCAAGGGAAACACGCTGGACGCCTGCTCACCACGGCCGTCGCCGTCGCGAAAGCCGATCCGAGCGGGAGGCCACGGTATATCCTCGCCACTGTGCCCCGCTCACTCAGCCGATCGGCCACCAGTGGCTTGCTTCTGGGCCTCTTCATTACTCTGGCCGCCGTTGTGTCGGCATCGTGGTACGTGGCCGGCCAAATGTCCCGTCTGCGGGCGCTACAGACCGATCTGGTAGACCGTAATCGCAGGGACTCGCTCCAACTGTTGCGGGTGCAAAGCGACTTGAACTCACTCGGATTGGCCATGCGCGACATGCTCGATGCAGACGGACCGTACCCGATGGCCGCATGGTCGACGCAGTTCGATCGGATCCGTGGTGATCTGGACAACGCGCTGTTGCTCGAGAATCAGATCGCCGTCGCGAGCCGCACGCCGGAGCAGCGCCGCTTTCTGGCGGCATCGCTCGCCCAGTTCTGGGACGCGGCCGACGGCGTCTTCGCGCTCGCGCGGACGGGCAACACGGCCGGCGCCCGGTCCCAGATCCGCGTCTCTCTGCAGTCACGCCAGGAAGCCCTCGCCACCGCCGTCTCGCGGTTGTTGGTCGAGAACAACGAGAGCGAAGAACAGGCGGCTGCGCGCATGGCGTCGATCTACGATCAGGTACAGCGGCGTGTGTATCTGTTTCTCTCGGGGACCTTCATCGCGATTTTGCTGACCGGCTTGTACCAGATCCGCTTCAACCGGCGCATCCTCGGCCAGCTCGATGTGCTGTCCTCCGAACGGCGCGAGTTGGCGCAGCGTCTCATCACGACACGCGAATTGACGCTGCAGCAGATCTCGCGCGAGTTACATGACGAGTTCGGCCAGATTCTGACGGCCATGGGTTCCATGCTGGGCCGCGCCGGGACCCAGGCGCCGGAGGGATCTCGCTTGCGGACCGACCTGCACGAGGTCCGCGAGATCGCGCAGTCGACGCTCGAGAAGGTACGCAGCCTGTCGCAGGCGCTGCATCCGTCGCTGCTGGATGAAGTGGGACTTGCGAGCACGATCGACTGGTACCTTCCGACGGTGGAGCGGCAATTCGGCATCACCATCGCGTACGAATGCAGCGGTGCGGCCTGGCCGATCGACTCAAAAGCCGGCGTCCACCTCTACCGGGTCCTGCAGGAGGCGCTCCACAATATGGCGCGGCACTCGGGAACCGACCGCGCCATTGTGCAGCTCCGCTCTCAGGACGATGCCCTCGAACTCAGCGTTGAGGATCACGGACGCGGACTCAGCGCCACGGCGCGCCGCGGGCTGGGGATCGTGGCGATGCGGGAACGCGCAGAGATCGTCGGCGGGACGCTGACGTTCTCGATACCAGAGGCCGGTGGCACGCGGGTGACTCTGCGGGTGCCGAGGAACAGGCTGGAGGTTCACAGTGAGTAGGATCGCGGTGCTGCTGGTTGATGATCACCGATTGGTGCGGCTTGGGTTTCGGCGTCTGCTGGAAGACGACCCGGATCTGGTCGTCGTGGGAGAAGCCACGAATGGCGACGAGGCGATCGCGCTGGCCGCGTCGCTGAGGCCGCAGGTCATCGTGATGGATTGCGCGATGCCGGGCGTGAGCGGTCTGGACGCCACCCGCCGCATTCTGGCGAGCGACCCGAGTGTGGCCATCCTCATGCTCAGCATGCACTCGGAAGACACGCTCGTGCGTCAGGCGATCGCGGCCGGCGCCCGTGGTTACGTGCTCAAGAGCGCGATGGACCTGGATCTGGCCGCCGCGGTCAGGCGCGTCGCTGCCGGAGAAACCGTTCTCGACCCGCAGTTGGTGCAACCGGCCGCCATCGCCGGTCAGAGCCGACCGCTGTCACCGCGCGAACTGGAGGTGTTGCGCCTGATCTGTGACGGCCAGTCCAATAAGGAGATCGCGGTGGCGCTGGGCCTGAGCAGCAATACGATTTCCGTGCATCGCACCAACATCATGAGCGCGCTCGGCGTCCACAAGGCGGCCGACCTTGTCGTCTACGCGCTCCGCCACGGACTCGTGACGCTCCCATGAACCGCCGGGACTTTCTGGCGGGCCTCTGCGGCGCCGGTGCGGCCGCGGCGCTCACCCGCCCGTTGGGCGCCACAGCGGCTCCGCAATCTTCGCCGGCGTTGCCGATGCGATTCACTGACGTCACCGCCACCGCCGGCCTGCAGTTCCGCCACAACAGCGGCGCCTACGGCGGCAAATTGCTGCCGGAGACGCTCGGCTCGGGCTGCGCGTTTCTCGACTACGACGGCGACGGGTGGCAGGACATCCTTTTTGTGAACGGCATGGATTGGCCGGGCCACACGCGCCAGCGCTCAACGTTGAAGCTCTATCGCAACAACCGCGACGGCACGTTCACCGACGTGACCAAACGCGCCGGGCTCGACGTCGAGTTGTACGGGATGGGCGTGGCCGTGGGCGACATCAACAACAACGGCTTCCCCGATCTCTACATTACCTGTGTGGGCCAGAGCCGCCTCTTTCGCAACACCGGCCGGGGCACGTTCGTTGACGCCACGGTGGCGAGCGGACTCGGGCGGCGGACCGGATTCAGCACGTCGGCGGTGTGGTTCGACTTCAATCGCGACGGTCTCCTGGATCTGTTCGTCTGCAACTACGTGAAGTGGTCACTCGACCGTGACGTGTTCTGCAGTCTCGACGGGAAGCAGAAGTCGTACTGCACGCCGGAGGCGTTTCGCGGCGACACCTGCTGGCTCTTTCGCAATCGCGGCGACGGCACGTTTGAGGATGTGACGGCGACCAGCGGCATTTTCGATTCGAGTTCGAAGTCGCTTGGCGTCACGGTGCTCGACGATGACCTGAACGGGTGGCCCGATTTGTTTGTGGCCAACGACACGCAGCCGAACAAGCTGTATCGCAATCAGCGCAACGGCACATTCAAGGACATCGCGGTGGAAGCGGGCCTCGCCTTCAGCACGGACGGCAAGGCGCGCGCCGGGATGGGCGTTGACGCTGCGGACTTCGACAACGCGGGCGTCTCGGGTCTGGCCGTCACGAACTTCGACAACGAGATGATCGGGCTGTACCGGCGGCAGGCGGCCGGGCTCTACACCGACACGGCTGTGCGCTCCGGCGTCGGTCCGGCATCGCGCAACTCGCTCGGGTTCGGTTGTCTCTTTGCGGATGTCACGCTCGACGGGTGGCTCGATCTGATCGTGGCCAACGGCCACATCGACGACACCGTTCGCAACATCCACGGCAACGTCGGCTACGCGCAACCACCACTGCTGCTGGCGAACGACGGTCGCGGGGGATTCCGTGACATCGCGGGCGCGGTCGGCGGCGGGTTCGTCACGCCGAAAGTCGGCCGCGGTCTCGCCTGCGGCGATTTCGACCGCGACGGTGATGTCGACATCCTGATGACCACCAACGGCGGCCCCGCGGTGTTGTTTCGCAACGACCACACCGGCGGCCATCGCAGCATCGGGCTCCGGCTGACCGGCACCGTCTCGAATCGTGACGCGATCGGCGCCTCGGTACGCGTCACCGCCGGTGGCGTGACGCAGTCGCGCACGGTCAAGAGCGGCTCAAGCTACCTGTCGCAGTCCGCCCTGCCCCTCACCTTCGGGCTCGGGCGCGCCGACCGGGTGGAACGGGTGGTGATCTACTGGCCGAGCGGACGCGCGGAGGACTTCACGAATCTCGCGGCCGGGCGCGGCTACGACTGCGTCGAGGGCAAAGGTCTCACGCCGCGCGACGGTTTCTGATCTACTTCTTCACCGGCATCGTGATCTGCGCCGTCTGAATATTCGCCGGAATGAAACGCCGGTCAACGAGTCCCGTCACGTCCAGATGACGCTCGAGAATGCCGGCCTCCACGCCCATGTCCGCGATCTTCTGCATCTCCGTGTCGTCGGGCGTGAGCATGCGGTAACTGACACGATCCGGCGGTTGCATCAACACGTAGCGGATCAGCGCTTCGTCCTGCCGGAAGTACGGGGCGACGAGCGCGGCGGCTTCAGACCGATGGGTCTCGGCCCATTCGCCGCTCTCGGCAATCCCCCGCACCAGGTCCTTGACCACCGTCGGCCGTTCGGCGATCAGTCGGTCGGTGACGACGAGCACGCAGGAGATGAAGCGGGGCCAGATGTCTTTCGCGTGATACAGGACGCGCCCCGTGCCGTCGAGTTCCGCGCGCGCGGCATTAGGCTCGCCCACGAAATACGCGTCGATCGCTTTGCTGGCCATCGCGCCTGGCATGTCGGACGGCGGCATCTCGACGAACCGGATGTCGTCGGGATTCACGCCCTGGTCTTTCATCAGCTTGCGAATCACGAGGTTCTGGTTGCTGTACTTACTCGGGATCGCGAACACGCGGCCGCGCAAGTCGCGAAGGCTGGTGGCCGGTAGGTCGGCCCGCACCATCACGGTTGATCCATCGCGATGGCCGAGATAGGCGATCTTGACGCCAACGCCCTGCTCCATCATCTTCATCGCGAGCGGCGCGATCATGAAGGTGGCATCGAGGCGGCCGCTCTTCATCGTTTCCACCACGGTGGGGAAGTCGGTGAAGCGTTGCGAGTCGAAACGCGTCATCCGGCTGGTTTCCGACGCGTAGGCGGTGACCGGGCACGTGAGGTGGCACGTCACCGGGAGATACCCCACCTTCAGCGTCTCGCGCGCGTCGTCGGCGCCCGACGGGTCCCCGCGTTTCCACGGCTTCGCCCGCAACACGCCCAGGACCGCGACCAGCGCAACTGCGCCGATGCCCCATCGCACAAACGGAGATCGCATCATCTACTTCTGCTCCATGACGGCTGCTTCTGCTTCGCGGTCGGCCGTGGCATCGGCCGGCTCGGTGTCCTGTTCGAGTCCCAATGTCGTCAAGATCCGATGGACCGCATGCACGACGGCCGGGTGCGTCAAATCGCGCGGTCGCGGCACATCGAGCGTGACTTCGTCGCGAATTCTTGCCGGACGTTCCGACAGCACGAGCACGCGGTCGGCCAGTTGCGCCGCCTCCTCGATATCGTGCGTGACGAGCACCACGGTGCGCGGCTGTTCGCGCAACAAGCGCGCGAGTTCTCCCCGCATCTTGAGGCGACTGAGATAGTCGAGCGACGAGAACGGCTCGTCGAGGAGGAGCAGGTCGGTGTCACCACCGAGGGCGCGCGCCAGTTCCACGCGCTGGCGCATGCCGCCGGACAACTGATGCGGGTAATGACGTGCGAACGCCTGCAGTCCGATCAGGTCGAGCAGTGCCTGCCCGCGGCGGCGACGCTCAGCATCGTCGCCGAGGTGCCGGAGCCCGAGGTGAATGTTTTCGCCGACCGTGAGCCACGGAAACAGCCCGTCCTGCTGAAACACCATCCGCAGACGCGCCGGCCGGTCCACGCGGCCCGACGTCGGCTGCATCCAACCGGAGCACAAGCTGAGCAGCGTGGTCTTTCCGCAGCCGGACGGGCCGACCAGCGCGACGAATTCGCCGTGACGCACCTCGAGACTGAGTTCGTTCAGGACGTCGACCACGCCGAACCGGTGGCCGACACGATCGAAGCGTAACAGCGGCTGGGCGCTCGCGCGCGCGGTGGGGCTCATCGCTCGTAGCCCCAGCGCACGCTCGGGATCCGGGTGAGTTGCACGAGCAGGCGATCGAGCAGCACCCCGAGCAGACCGATCACGATCATGGCCGCGGCGAGCAGATCGATGCGCAACCCGTTGCGCGCGTCCCAGACGGCGAACCCGAGTCCGTCCCGGCCGGCAATCATCTCGGCGGCCACAACCACGAGCCACGAGAGACCGGCGGCCACACGCAGGGCGGTGATGACTTGCGGCGCGATGGCGGGCAGCGTGACCTCTTTCAGGAGACGCGGACCGGAGAGACCGAGATCACTGGCGACGCGGAAGTACACGCTGGGAATGCCGGCGACCGCCGCCGTCGTGGAGAGCACGATCGGAAAGAAACTCGCCATGAAGATCAGGAAGATCGCGGGCGGATCACCGATGCCGAGCCACAAGATGGCGAACGGAATCCACGCCAGGGGCGAGAGGCTACGGAAGAAGTTGATCAGCGGCAGGAACGCCGCGCGCGCTCGGGACGAGTGTCCGAGCAGCAACCCCGCGGGCACACCCAACGCTGCGGACAGCAAGAAACCGAGCAATACGCGAAACAGCGACGCGACGGCGTCGTCAAAGAGACGCCCGGTCCATACCTCGTGCGCGAGTCCGGCGGCCACGGCGGTCGGCCGCGGGAAGAGCGAGTCGGGAAACAGGTGCAGTGATGCCAGCGCGGCCCAGAGGCCGACGAGCACTGCCGGACCGGCCAGTCCGATCGCAGAAACACGAATCCGCATGGAGGCGATCAGTATGCCATGGAGAAACAGGCCACCGGAGTGTTGGTGCTAGGATCTCGGCGTGCCGTGGAAACTCCGGATCGTCGCGTTCGCGATCGCCCTGTCAACCAGCATCGGATGGGCGTCCGCGCGGGACTCGCAGATGCCGCCGCAGGCGCCGCCTGCGACGCCGAATCCTGCCATTCCGCCTGGGAGTTACGTCGGCGATCAATCGTGCGCAGCGTGCCACAACGACAAGACGAGCACGTTCGCGCGCACCGCGCATCGGCAGACATCCGCGGCGCCGTCGCGAGACACGATTCTCGGGAAGTTCGACGGCCCTGAGGCCGTGATGAAGACCGCGAACTCTGGCCTGGTGTTCAGGATGGAGTCGCGGAACAACGGCTTCTATCAGACGGCGATCCGGGGCGTCCCGCCGAGCACCACATCACAGTCGGCGCGCATCGACTTGGTGACGGGGTCCGGACGCAAGGGCAAGACCTTCTTCACGTGGAACGGCAACGCGCTCGCAGAGTTGCCGGTGTCGTTCTGGGTCACTCCTGGGCATTGGATCAACAGTCCCGGTTACCGCGACGGCACGGCTGAATTCAATAACGCTGTCACGCCCCGTTGCCTGGAGTGTCACGCTACGTACTTTGAAGTGATTGCGTCGCCGAATCGGTACAACACGACGAATTTCGTGCTCGGCATCACGTGCGAGAAGTGTCACGGTCCGGGACGGGACCACGTGACGCGCCACACACCCAGGCCTGGACGACAGGTTCGCGAGGGCGGCATCGTCAACACGGGGTCGCTGTCGCGCGACCGACAGATGGACCTCTGCGCGACGTGCCACGGCGGGCCGGGCGTGACACCACGGGGCCAGTCCTTCACGTATCGGCCCGGCGACGTCCTGAGCACGCATTTCATCATCGCCCCGACTCCGAGCGTCGCCGCGATCAGGCCCGAAGTGCACGGCAATCAGGTCGCCTTGCTCAAGGGCAGCCGCTGCTACCAGGCGTCCGAGATGACCTGCTCCACGTGCCACGATGTGCACACGACGGAGCGCAACATCGTCTCCATGTCGGACCGCTGCCTGACGTGCCACAAACTGGAATCGTGCGGGCTGTTTCCGAAGTCGGGACGCAAACTGGCCGGCCAGTGCGTCGAGTGCCACATGCCCAACGAGACATCGAACCGGGTGAGCATCACCACCGGCGGCGCAACGCTCCAGCCGAAATTCCGCAATCACTTGATCAAGGTTTATCCCCAGGCGCCGCGCTAACAGCGCGCCTCTCCACGGGCGCGCCTGCTAGAATCGCCGGATGGCATCGCGCTATATCGAACGCGTGGTTGATCTGCTCGATCCGGGCGTCAACGACATCCTGAACATGTCCGTCGACGAGGCGCGTCAGCGTGTGATGGCGGGCGATCCTGCGGAGGTGCGCGGCATCGAAGGGTCCTTCGCCATTCTGGCCAAAGACGGCATCACGGTGCGGCTCGCGCGTTCCATGGATCGGCCAATGCGGTACTTCCTCGCCAAGCGTCAGGCGGGTCCAGCGTTGTTTGTCGCCGATCGCATCGACACGCTCTATCGCGCGCTCGTGGTCGAGGGCCTCGATGGTCAGTTCCATCCGAGTTACACGCGCATGGTGCCGGCGCATCACGTCGTGGAGTTGCAGTTGGTGGGATGCCCGGATCCGGATCCGACCTACACGCGATTCTTCACGCCCGCCCGCGACGTGCTCCCGGCAGACCTCGACCAGATCGGCCGCCACTACATCGGCGCGCTCACGAACGAAACGTCGCAGTGGCTTCGCGCGATCGACGCACGCGCCCCGGGTGCACCGATCGGCGTTTGCTTCTCGGGCGGCATCGACAGCGGCGCGGTGTTTCTGACGATGTACCACGCGATGCTGCGGTTGGGCATGGCGCCGACGCGTCTGAAGGCGTTTGTGCTGAATCTCGGCGACGGCCCCGATGTTGATCAGGCGCGGGAGTTCCTCGCGCGGCTTGGCCTGTCGATCTTCTTGGAGGAGATCGACGCCGCGCCGCAGGACCTCGATCTGGCGACCACACTCAGCGTGATCGAGGATTACAAACCGCTCGATGTCGAGTGCGCGGCGATGGGGCTGCTGCTCTGCCGCGGCATTCGCGCGCGGTATCCCGAGTGGCGGCATCTGGCGGACGGCGACGGCGGCGACGAGAACCTCAAGGACTATCCGATCGAAGAGAATCCCGAGCTCACGATTCGCAGCGTCGTGGACAACCTGATGCTCTATCAAGAGGGATGGGGCGTCGGCAAGATCAAGCACTCGCTGACGTACAGCGGCGGACTGAGCCGCGGCTACGTGCGCACCTACGCACCGTTGCAGCACTACGGCTTTGCCGGCTTCAGCCCGTTTACGCGGCCGAGCGTCATGGAAGCGGCCGAAGGCATTCCCTTCGCGGCGCTGACCGGGTACGACGTGCCGACGTTGTACGCGCTCAAAGGCGAGATCATCCGCCGCGGCATCAAGGCCGTCACCGATTTCGACATGCCGGTGTTTCCGAAACGACGCTTTCAGCACGGCGCCGTGCCCGTCGACACGTTGCACGCGCATTTGGCCGGCAACGAAACGGACTATCGACGGAGTTTCCTGGCCACGTACGAGTGATCGTGGCCTACCCTCCGGATGCTGCCGGTCGCGATCGGTTTGTACTCGACCGGCGCGGCGGACGCGAGGCTCACGATCCGCTCCGCCACCAAGGATGCGTCGTTGAGCGCGAACCCGCGGCGAGCAGAGTCCTCGTGGACGTCGCCACCATCTTCCTCACCGGACGGGAGTGTCCGTGGCGGTGCCTGATGTGCGATCTCTGGCGGCAGACGATCGAGACGGACACGCCATCGGGCGCGATCGCTGCGCAGATCACTGACGCGGTCCGGTCGCTGCGGGACCGCGAGGCCGTTCCCGCGCACGTGAAGCTCTACAACGCCGGCAGCTTCTTCGATCCGCGCGCGGTGCCGCCCAACGACTACAGAGAGATTGCGGAGACGCTGGCGCCGTTTCGACACGTGATCGTCGAATCGCACCCGGCGCTGATCGGCGCGCGGGTCGATGCGTTTCAGCAGGCGCTCGCGGGCGCCTCTCTGGAAGTGGCGATGGGGTTGGAGACCGCTCACCCCGGCGCGCTCGATCGACTCAACAAGAAGATGACGGTCGATGACTTCCGGCGCGCCGCCGACACACTCTCCTCGCGCGGGATTGCGCTGCGGGTGTTTCTGCTGGTGGGGCCGCCGTTCATCGCCGCCGACGCGCAGGCCGAGTGGCTCGAGCGCTCGGTCGACACCGCATTCGACTGCGGCGCCACCGCGGTGTCATTGATTCCAACGCGCGCGGGCAACGGCGCGCTCGACGCATTGAGCGGAACCGATACATTTCGGGAGCCGAGCATCCACGACCTCGAGCGCGCGTTCGAGGCCGCCGTGTTGAAATCGCGCGGCCGCGTCTTCGCCGACCTCTGGGACGTGGACCGATTCTCGCGCTGCCCGGCCTGCGCTGGCGCGCGCCGCGATCGCCTCAACGAGATGAACCTCACGCAACGCGTGACGCCGCGCGTGTCCTGCGTGCACTGCGGTGGCCCGACATGAGCGCGCCGCCCGGCCGCACTATCGCCGCCGACGTCGCGATCATCGGATCGGGGTTCAGCGGCGCGCTCACGGCGCTGGCGCTGCGGCAACAGGGGCTGTCCGTTGTGCTCCTCGAACGCGGCCGGCATCCTCGCTTCGCGATCGGCGAGTCATCAACGCCGCTCGCCAATCTGCTGCTCGAGGAACTCGCAGACCGCTACGATCTGCCACGCCTGCGGCCGCTGTCGAAGTTCGGCACATGGCGCGAGGCGTACCCTGACGTCGCTTGCGGACTCAAGCGCGGGTTCAGTTTCTTCCACCACGACCTCGACCTTCCGTTCGTCGACGACGCAGATCACGGGCACCAGTTGCTCGTCGCGGCCAGTCCGAACGATGCGATCGGTGACACGCACTGGTACCGGCCGGACTTCGACCTCTTCCTCGTGCGAGAAGCCCAGCACGCGGGGGCGGAGTATCTTGACGACACGCGGCTGGATGCGATCGACATCGATGGCGCGCGCGGTGCGGTTCTGCGCGCGCGTCGTCATGACGCCTCGCTCATCGTCCACGCGCGATTCGTCATTGATGCGAGCGGGCCGCGCGGCTTTCTGCACCACGCGTTGGGACTCGCCGAACACACGCCGCAGTGGCTGCCGCCAACGCAGGGCCTGTACTCGCATTTCCGCGACGTCGAGCGCTGGGATCGGCTTCAGCCGAGTGACGCCGCGCCGCCCTATCCGGTCGACGACGCCGCCGTGCATCACGTGTTTCCCGGTGGATGGATCTGGATCCTGCGGTTCACCAACGGCATCACGAGCGCCGGCGCGGCGGTGACCGAGCCGCTCGCTGAGGAACTGCGTCTGCAGGACGGCGAAGCGGGCTGGCGGCGACTGCTCGATCGCGTGCCGTCGGTCGGCGCTCAATTCGCCGCATCGCGAGCGATTCTGCCCTTCGTTCACGCGCCGCGTGTGGCGTTCCGGAGCCGTGCAGTCGTGGGACCATGTTGGGCCCTGCTGCCGTCGGCGGCCGGGATCGTCGATCCCCTGTTGTCGACGGGTTTCCCGCTCACCCTGCTCGGCATTCATCGGCTCGCCGCACTGCTCGGTCGCGGACTGGACGCGCCGGATCGCGCGACCGCGCTCGCCGATTACGAGCGCCAGACGATCGACGAGCTCGACGCCACCGAACGACTCGTTGCGGCGCTGTACGCGAGCATGGCGGACTTCGCACTCTTCAAGCGTCTGAGCCTCCTCTATTTCGCGGCCGCCAGCTTCGCGGAAACCGTTCGACGACTCGGCCGGCCGCAAGACGCGCGCGGGTTCCTGCTCTGCGAGGATCCGTGGTTCGGACCGGAATTGCGGGCCTGCGCAGACACCGCGCGGCAGCGTCCGACGGGAGTCGATCGGGAAGCGCTACTGGCGCGCATCGATCGGGCGATCGCACCGGTGGACGTCGCTGGACTCGCCGATCGATCGCGGCGTGACTGGTTTCCGGTCCTCGCCGCGGATCTCCTGGCCGCCGCACCGAAGCTGTCGACCAGTCAGGACGAACTGCGCCAACTGCTTCGTCGCTGCGGCTTCGACAATGGGCACGACGTACGCGAAGATTCGGAGCATCTGACATGAGCGCGCGCACTCGCCTTCTGCTCCTTTTCATCACGGCTTCCATCGTGACCGCCTCGTCGTGCTCCGGGTGCCGTCGTGACCTCGTGGTGTCCGATTCGGTCTACCTCGAAGCCGTCTCCGCATTTCACACCGGCCTGGCGGCGCTCCAGACCAGCCAGGACGGCCTCGCGCTGCAGAAGCTCCAGCGCGTGACGGAAATTGTTCCGAAAGAACCGGCGGCGTGGGCCAACCTCGGACTCTTGTATCTGCGTCATCAAGAGCTGGATCAAGCCGCGCAGCAACTCGAGCGCGCGGCGGCGCTCGCGCCCAAGAGCGCGGCGATCGTGAGACTGCAAGGCCTGACCGAGAGCCGGCGGGGGAATCTCGACGAAGCCATCCGCGCGTGGAAGCGCGCCGTGTCGCTCGATCCCGGTGATCTCCGATCCGCATTCGCCGTGGCCGAGGAACTGGAGCGTCTCGGTGGCGCCGCGAACGACGCCGAAGCCGAGAAGATGCTGGCGGCCTTGCTCTCGCGCGCCGACAACCTGGCGGTTCGCGTGGAATACGCGCGGCTTGCAGCCAAGCGCGGCGAGGCCGCACTGCTGGAGCAAGCCCTCGCGCCACTGGCGCCACTGGCCGGGTCGTGGCCCGCCGAAGCGCGGGAGCAACTGGAGACGCTGCGAACGGCGGCGGCCGCGGACGTTCGCTCGGCAGCACTGCAAGCGGTATTTCTGAAGAACCTGCTGCTGCCGATCCCCAGCTATCGCCAGGCGCTGGAGCTGGTCACCACGCCGCAGGACGTCGTCGGTGAACCGCTCGAGCGTTTTCTGGCGCTCAAGAACCCGGAGCCGGCGGCCTCGCCGGCGGACCGAGGGCTGACATTCGTCGTCTCGGCCGTCGCCGACAACGGGACGGGTGATGCGTTCTGGGCGAGCACGATGTCGTTGCGCGGTGAAGGACAACCGGCCGTCGTCATCGGCGGCGCATCGGGTCTGCGCGTGGCCGACACGCACATCGGCGCGGCGACCTTCGCCGCTGCGAGCCGCGTGCTGGCGATCGATTACAACTATGACTTCCGCACCGACCTGATCGTCTACGGGGCGAAGGGCGTGCAGATTCTCCGGCAGGAAGACGACGGGCGTTTCGCCGACGTCACGATCAGCGCGCGCGTGCCGGACGCCGTGCGCAACGCGTCCGTCGCCGCCGCGTGGGGCGCGGACATCGATCTGGACGGCGACCTGGATGTGGTCATTGGGCCGACCGACGGCGCCCCCGTGGTCCTGCGCAACAACACGGACGGCACCTTTGCGGCGCAGTCGCCGTTTGGCGGCGTCAGCCGGGCGCGCGGCTTCGTCTGGACCGACCTCGACGGTGACAGCACACCGGATGCCGCGATCCTGCAAGACGATGGCGCGACGCGGCTCTATCGAAACGCGCGGGGCGGCGCCTTCCGGGAACAATCGCTGACCGGCGTCCCCGCGAATGTGGTCGCGATGGCCGCGGGCGACATCGGCCATGGCGGCACGCTCGACCTGCTGCTGCTCGGCGCCGACGGCGCGGTGAGCCGCATCGCGCCGTCCACGTGGACGACGACGCCGGTGGCGAAGCTCGCCGCCCCACCCGAGCGGCTCGCAACGGGCACCGCGCGTCTACTGCTCGCCGATCTCGACAACAACGGGGCGGCGGATTTGATCGTCTCGGGGCCGTCGACGACGAGCGTGCTGCTCACCGATGCCCACGGGCAATTCGCGCCGCTCGCGAGTTCGCTGAATCTCAGCGCACTCGATGCGGCGGATCTCGATGGCGACGGCCGGCTCGACCTGGTCGGGCTCGACCCGAACCGCCGGGCGGTGCGCGCGACCAGTCGAGGCACCACGTCGTATCACTGGCAGATCCTGCGGCCGCGTGCGGCCACCGCGCACGGCGATCAACGCATCAACTCCTTCGGTCTCGGCGGCACCGTGGAGATTCGCACCGGCCTTCACACGCAGAAGCAGGCGATCACATCCCCGCTCGTGCACTTCGGTCTCGGCGTCGCCACGTCGACCACTGTCGTGCGGATCGTGTGGCCCAACGGCGTGCTGCAATCCGACTTCGATCAACCGAGCGACGCGTCGCTCCTGGCCGACCAGCGGCTGAAGGGATCGTGTCCGTGGCTGTTCGCGTGGAATGGCCGCGCCATGGCGTTCGTGACCGATCTGATCTGGCGGTCACCGCTGGGCTTGCGCATCAACGCGCAGACCAACGCCGACGTGCTGATGACGGAAGACCGCGTCAAGATTCCCGGCGATGCGCTGGTGCCCCGAAACGGCGCGTACGACCTGCGCGTCACGGCGGAGCTCTGGGAAACGCACTTCTTCGATCTGGTGTCGTTGATGGTTGTCGATCATCCCGCGGGCACCGAGGCGTTCATTGATGAGCGCTTCGCGATCCCGGCACCGTCACTCGACGCGGTGGCGACCGGTCCGGTGCAGCCATGGCGCGCCGTTCGCGACGACCAGGGTCGCGATGTCTCGGACGTGGTGGGCGCGCGCGACGACCGGCACCTCGACTTCGCCGGTCGCGGCGAGTATCAGGGCATCACGCGCGATCAGTTCATTGAACTCGAGTTGCCGGACAACGCGCCGCGTACCGGACCGCTGTTCCTGATCGCTCAGGGCTGGATCCACCCGACCGACACATCGGTCAACATCGCCATCAGCCAGGGGCGGCACGCGGTCCCGCGCGGACTCTCGCTGCTCGTGGCCGACGCGGCCGGACGTTTCCGCGAGGTGAAGACGAACCTCGGTTTCCCTGCGGGCAAAGACAAGACCGTGCTCATCGATCTGACCGGCGTGCTGCCCTCCACCGGACCGCGCCGCGTGCGCCTCGCCACCAACCTCGAGATCTACTGGGATCGGCTCGGCTGGGCGGTCGGCCGTCCCGACGTGCGTCTGGAGCCACGCCGCATCGAGATGTCGACGGCGGCGCTCGCGTTCCGCGGCTATTCGCCGACCGAACAGCGCGGCCCGAGTTCGCCCGAGCGTCCGCGGTACGACCTGGCCGGCACGGCCCCGCGGTGGTTCGATCTCGAGGGGTTCTACACGCGCTATGGCGACGTGCGCGCCTTGCTCACCTCGGTCGACGATCGTTACGTCATCATGAACGCCGGCGATGAACTGCGGCTGTCATTTCCTGCGGCGCCACCGCCGACGCCGGGGATGATCAGAGACTTCGTGGTCACGGGGGACGGTTGGGTGAAAGACGGCGATTACAACACGACGTTCTCACGCACCGTGCTGCCGCTGCCCACGCATGCGAGCGGACGCTACGACACCGCGCCCGGCCGCCTCGAGGATGATCCCGTGTATCGCCAGCATCGTCAGGATTTCGTGGACTACCACACCCGTTACGTCACGCCCACACCCGCGTTGAACGCGCTGCGACCAAACGGAGTCCGGCGATGATCCGCCGCTACGCTCGGCCAGCACTCGCCGTGGTGTTTGCGGCGTTGCTGGCCACGCCCTGGGCGATCCGTCATTGGGGACAACCGGCCGCGCCGCCTGTCACCGATGCGTTTCGTGAGTACGGTTTCCGGCTGACTGAATCCGCGGCTGGTGCCGGCATTGGCGTGGTGCACGCCAGCCCGACACTGGACGCCAAGTTGGCGCACATCATGCCGCAGGTATCGTCGATGGGCGCCGCCGTGTCGGTGGTGGATGTCGACAGGGACGGCGTGTCGGATCTCTATGTGACCGACAGCCACGAGGGGTCGCTGAACCATCTGTTCCGCGGCAAGGGCGATGGCACGTACGAGGACATCGGCGCGCGGCTCGGCATTGCGGACGTCAATCAGCCGGGCACGGGCGTGTCGATGGGCTCGGTCTGGGGTGACTACGACAACGACGGGTTCGAGGATCTGCTGCTCTATCGCTGGGGCCGGCCCGAGTTGTTTCACAACGACAACGGGAATCGATTCACGCGCGTCACCGGCATCACCGGGTTTCCGGAGTGGGCCAACATCAACTCGGCGATCTGGTTCGACTTCGACCGCGACGGACGCCTCGACTTCTTCCTCGGCGGCTACTACGACGAGCGCGTCGATCTGTGGAAGCTCGCCGATACGCGGATGATGCCGCAGAGTTTCGAGTACGCCAGGAACGGCGGGCGCAAGTACCTGTTTCACAATCTCGGCGGCGGTCGGTTCGAAGAAGTGAGCGAGGCGGCCGGTCTGTCGTCGCGGCGATGGACGCTGGCGGCAGTGGCGGCCGACCTCAGCGGCTCGGGCTACCCCGATCTGTTCGTGGCCAACGACTACGGCGTGTCCGAGTTGTTCGTCAACGACCACGGCGTCTTCCGCGAGGCCGGGCGCGACAGCGGCGTGGGCTATGCGCCCAAGAGCGGCATGAACGCGTCGGTCGGCGACGTGCTCAATCAGGGGCGGTTCGCCATCTACGTCTCGAATATCTCGGAACAGGGCGTGCTGCTGCAGGGCAACAATCTCTGGGTGCCCACGAGCGTGGCGAACGGCGTGCCGAAGTACGAGAATCTCGCGCGGGCGATGGGTGTTGAACTCGGCGGTTGGAGCTTCGGCGCCCAGTTCGGTGACCTGAACAACGACGGGTGGCTGGACCTCTACCTCGTCAACGGCTACGTGTCTGCGGACCGCAACGACACCTACTGGTACGACTACTCGAAGATCGCCGGCGGCAACGAGTTTGTCATCTCGGATGCGCGCAACTGGCCGCCGATGGGCACGCGCAGCCTGGGCGGCTACCAGCAGAAGCGGGTGTGGATCAACGACGGCGGCGGGCAGTTCCGTGATGTCGCGCCGATGGTCGGCGTGACCGACCGTTACGACGGTCGCTCGGTCGTGCTCGCAGACCTGGCCAACCGCGGGGTGCTCGACGTGGTCGTGGCCAACCAACGCGGCCCCTTGCTGCTCTACCGAAACGAGGTCGCGCCCGGGCGCAACTGGATCGGGTTCGATCTCGAAGGCGGGTGCCGTCCTCAAACCCCGTCGGCCGTGCCGTGCACGAATCGCAGCGCGATCGGCGCAGAGGTCACGGTCTTCTGGAATAAACGCCAGCAGAAGCAGGAAGTGTCCGGCGGCTCCGGCTTCTCTGCCCAGAACCAACGACGGCTGCATTTCGGCCTGGGCGCAGACGCCGCGGTCGACAAGGTCGTGGTCAGATGGCCGTCGGGTAGACTGTCAGAAATCCTGAACCCGGAACGCAATCGCACGCATCTCATCAAGGAACCGCCCTCGTGAGCTTCCTGACGTCGCACATCACGTTCGACAAGCGCTACCTCGCCCCGCTGCTGGCCACCATCGTGCTGATCGTCGGGCAGGTGACGTTCGGTTTCCTCGAGAGCTGGACGCGGACGGCGCTGGCGATCGGGACGTCCCTCGTCACGGAACTGGTGCTCGGCCGGATCTTCCTGGGGAAGTGGCCGCATTTGGCGAGCGGATACGTCTCGGGTATCAGTGTCGGCATGCTGGTGCGATCACCCGCGTACTGGCCGTATGCGCTGTGCGCCGCGATCTCGATTTCCTCGAAATACCTCATCCGGGTTGACGGCCGGCACATCTGGAACCCCTCGAATCTCGGCATCGTGGCGATGCTCGTGCTCGCCTCCGACTCGGTCGCGAGTCTGAGCGTGCAGTGGGGCAACATGTGGCTGCCCATGGCCGTCGTCTGGTGCTTTGGGTCGGTGATCGTTGCGACGTTGGGGCGACTGCACATCACCGCCAGTTACGTGGCGGCGTTCCTGTTCTTCTCGGTTGTGCGCGCGACGGTCACGGGCCACCCGTGGCTGGCCGAAGTGGCCCCCATTACCGGACCGATGTACCAGCTGTTCATCTTCTTCATGATCACGGACCCGAAGACGTCGGTGCATCCCAAGTGGGCACAGTCCCTGGTTGCGGTCCTCGTGGCCGCAGTCGAAGCGGTGTTTCGGCTGTTCCAGTTCGTTCACGCGCCGTATTACGCGCTGTTCCTCGTCGGGCCGATCGCCAATCTCGTGGAGATCATGCTGACCCGTCGCGCCGCCGCGCGCGCATCACGGCCTTCGGCGCCCCATCAGGATCGAGAGGAACTGCTCGCGCGTTGAGTACAGAGCCTGCACATTTATGCCGAAGCGCTATCCACCGAGCCGCCGAGGCTGAGGCGCCGCGAGTTACGGCTATACTGACCGCCCCATGACCTTTTATCGCGTCGTCGTCACCTGTCTTGCCGTGGGCGTTCTGTCGGCGGGCATTGCCGCCCAAGCGCAGAAGGCGCCGCCGCAGCAGCCGAAGGTGCCTCGCCCTGCGGCCGTCAAGATCCGCGAAGGCGTCTTCCGCGTCGGGAACATCGAAGTCGACACCGCAAAGAAGGAACTCCGGGTGGCCGGCATTCTCAACGAGAACGTCACGACGCTCGAGTGGGTCGCGAACACCCGCGGCGGCCCAAAGGCCTACGAAAGTGCCTTCTCGCTCGACTCCGACGCGGCGACGTTTAACGCCGCGCTGCTCCTCATGGGCGCCGATCCCGCGCGGTCGCGCGTACCCACAAAGCACTTCGATCCGGTCCCGCCCAAGGGCGACCCGATGGAGATCTTCGTCGAGTGGACCATGGGATCAAACGTGCGCCGGGTTCGTATCGAAGAGTTCCTGCTCGACCAGCGCACCAAGACCACGCTGCCTGTCGGGCCGTGGGTCTACACGGGATCGAGTTTCATCAACGGCCGGTACATGGCTGAACTCGATGGCGTGCTGATCGGGTTCGTCCACAGCCCGGCGCCGATCATCGAGAACCCTCGAGCGGGCGCCGTCGAAGCCTTCGGATCGGTGGTTCTGAACAACAAGGGGCTGGGGCTCCCCAGCGGCATGCGGATCACGATGATCATTCAGGCGGGCAGCGCTTCCCCGAAGGGCCGCCCATAGTGGATTGGCCTGTCGCGGCTGGAGACGCCTTTTTGGTCGCCGCGCTCGTGGGACTGCTGCTCGCTCCCGTGGCCGGTGCCGCCGGCGGCTGGTCAGCCATCGGGCGGCGAGTCCGTGTGGCGATGACTCTCGTCTTTCTTAGTTCGGCCGCTTTGCTCATGATCAGTTGGCGCGCGATTCCGGGCGGCATCGCGGCCGCCGCGTCGGGACACGCGGCGTTCCTGGTGTCGGCGGCGTGCCTCGTGGCGTGGGGTCGCGTGGGCCGACCGAGCGTCGGCAGCGAGTTAACGACGGGCCTGACCGGTTTGCTCGCGGCGACGGCCTTGACGATTGGTCCGTTCGCGCTCGGTCCTCTGATGAGCGATCTGCCGTTGGGCGCGTACAACTGGATGCTGCTCGCGAATCCGCTCGTCACCGTCTCTTCAGCCGCGGGCATCGACTTGCTGCACCTGGACCTTCTCTATCGACTATCGCCACTCGCACATCGCGGCGTGGCTCTTCCCGCGTGGACCACGGCGTGCAGTGGCTATGCGGTTCTCGGGCTCGCCGGCTACGGCGTGTCCCACCTGCGCCACAGGAGCGCCTGACCCTATGAAACGCCATTCACTCTCGCTGTTCCCACTTGCGATCGCCGGCTTCGGCTTGCTGCTCACCACGCCGGTTGGCGCCGAGCAGGCGGCCAAGGCCCCGGCCGCCGCCGCACAGAAACCGGCCGCTGCGGCCGCTCCTGCCATGTCAGCCGCCACGCGCGCGCAGGCGCTGGCCGCGTTGAAAAAGGGCGCGGACTACCTGAAGAAGGAGCAGGGCGCCGATGGCCTCTGGAGCAAGAACATCGGTGTGAGCGGCATCGCCACCCTCGCCCTCCTGAATGAACCCGGCACGACCAAGGCCGACGCGCTCAAGACGGTCGGCAAGACGCTCGACGCCATGGCGAAACTGGCGAAGCCGGATGGCGGCATCTACGAACAGGCTATTCCGCACTACATCACGGCCGTATCGGTGAGTGCGATGGCGGCGGCCGGGCGCCCGCAGGACCAGGCGCTCGTGAAGGCCGGTGCGAAGTATCTCGTCGAGAACATGCTCGATGACGGCGAGGGCATCGCGAAGACCGACTTCTGGTACGGCGGCATGGGGTACGGCGGCGCGACGCGTCCCGACCGCAAGGCCGATATCATCAGCCTCGAGTACGCGCTGCGCGCCATGCACGACGCGGAATTGCCGGCCAACGACGCGGCGTGGCAGAAGGCGCTCACGTTTCTGCAGCGCACGCAGAACCACAGCGAAACCAACGATCAGAAGTGGGCCACCAACGACGGCGGCTTCGTGTACTACCCCGGGTTCTCGTACAGCGTCGAGGGGCCCACGCGCTCCTACGGCAGCTCGACCTACGCGGGCGTGCTCAGCTACACGTGGGCGAATGTGAAGAAGACCGACCCGCGCGTGCAGGCCGTCATGAAGTGGGTGCGCGACAACTACACCGTTGACGAGAATCCCGGGACGGGACAGAAGACGGTGTACTACTACTACATGGTGCTGGCCAAGGCCCTGGCGGCCGTCGGCGATCCGACGTTCACGGACGCAACGGGCCGCAAGCACAACTGGCGAGAGGAGCTTTCGCAGAAGCTGATCTCGTTGCAGCACCCCGAAGGTTTCTGGGTGAACCCGGTCAAGGACGAGATGCAGGACAATCCGCATCTGGTCACCGCGTTCGTGCTGTCGGCGTTCGAGGCGATCCTCAAGTAACGACATCGACATGGTCCGCCTCGCGCTGCTTCCAGCAGCGTTCCTGCTATCTCTCGGCGCGGCTTCGGCCGCGCCGACCCATTTAGGGCCGCCCGCACTCACGGCGGGCCTCAGCGCGCGCGCGGGCGTCGGCGGCGTGGCGCGTCCGGGACGTTGGCTCCCGGTCGAGATCAGGGTCAGCGGAGGGCAGGCGGGCGTACACGGTGTGCTCCGGGTGGAATGGGGCGACGCCGTCGTGCTCAGGGACGTGGACGTGGCACCGGGCGCAGAACAGCGGTTAACCGTGTTGATCCCGGCGGTCGCCGCCGGTCCCACGGTGCATGTGGCCATCACCGACGCCGCAACGACCTCGACGATCGATGTCCCTGTCGAACTGGCGTCTCTCGAAGCTCCGCTGACGCTGTGCATCGGTGACACGGGCACAGCGTCGTGCAGCGTCCGCGTGGCCGAAGACGAAGCGCCCACGGCGTGGCGCGGCTACGACGCCGCGGACACCGTGGTCTGGCCCGCCGCCGATCGCTCGACGCGTCGCGATGCGGTGCGGGCGGCGGCCACCTGGCGGGCGATGCGCTGGCTCGGTGACGCGGGACCGTCGGACCCGGTGCTGCCGGCGTTCGACCGGCGTACGCCGTCGGTCACGAGCGTGACGATTCGCCTGGTCGCCGTCTCCGTGGCGATCACGCTCCTCGCGGCCATCGGGGTGTGGATGCGGGCGCACATCGCGCTCGCCCTCGGCATACCGATCGTGATGGGGGCAGCCAGTGGAGCATTGCTGCTCAACCCGGCGCTGTTCGGACAGCGCGACGTCACGTCGGTGCAGATGACCGGCGTCGTCCACCAATTCGCCGAGACGCCCTCGGCCACATTCTCGGCGAAGGCGGACCTCGAGCATCCGAACGCCGCGCGGTTGTGGCTGCGACCGGACTTGGCCGACGTCACACTTGGCACTCGCGGCCCGGGCAACATTCGAAGCATCAGCGTCGAGGACCGCGACGGACGCGGGCTCTATCGCGCCGCCGCGGGCCTCGGCACGCACACGCGCATCACGATGGACGGCACGATCGACGCCACGTGGCTCGACATCACTGAGAACGGCACGGAGCGCACCATCACCAATCGCGCGGCCTTCACACTCAGTGATTGCACGTGGCGCGGTGACGTCACGGAACAGATCGGCACGCTGCTGCCGTCATCGCGGGTCGTCTTGAACCCGGGCCGCGCGCCGTCAGCGGGCGACACCATCGTCTGCACACTCCCGAATGAATGGCTGGCGTGGTCGACATCGGGTCCACGCGTTGACACACGCGGGCAGACGTACTTCGTGTTCCATTTCTGGCCGGCGCCGCCGGAGCAGTCGCATGCTACGCGCTGACCAGTTATCCGTCGCGGGCAGCGGCGCCCCACTGTCATTCGAGGTTGCGCCTGGCCGCTGCTTCGGCCTGCTCGGCCGGTCCGCCGATCACACGTCGCGGGTGCTGCTCGCGGTCGCCGCGTTGATGCGGCCGTCTGCCGGAACGGTGACCATCGGTGGGCTCGACACGGTCCGGAATACCGAGGCTGCGCGCCGACGAGTGGCGATGACGCGGACGCCGTGTCTCGACGCGCGCCTTCGCCTCCGCGAGTACCTGACCACGGTGGCTCACGCGCGGCGCCTTGGCGGCACGGCATCGCGCGGTTCGGTTGATCTGGTCATGGAGCGTCTGGCGCTCGACGGCGCGCTCCGCCTCGCCTCTCCTCTAGCGCGCGCGAGCGCCGCGCTCGCTGCCGCACTGATGCCCGCGGTCGGCCTTGTCGTGCTCGATGAGCCTTTCCGCCATGTCAGCGCCGACACCCGCGCACGCGCCATCGAGTGGATTCGGTCGCTGTCGACCGGTTCGGTTGCCGTGGTCATCGGTGGCCGTGAAGAAGGCGACCTTCGCGCGGTGAGTCACACCGTGATCTCCCTCTCCAGCGGAGACAGGCGATGAGACC
Source organism: uncultured Solibacteraceae bacterium (assembly GCA_964355365.1). Classification (GTDB taxonomy): domain Bacteria; phylum Acidobacteriota; class Vicinamibacteria; order Vicinamibacterales; family SCN-69-37; genus SCUN01. The sequence goes on from CAYHEX010000006.1 coordinate 27,055, forward strand.
GCTGATCGCTCACGACTTGCGCGTGGCGACCCGCCGGGCCGCATGGCCGATCGCCCTGGGTCTGCACCTCGTCGCAGCCACATTGTTTGTCGCCGTGTGGGGGCCAACCGGCGGCGTGTCGCTCTGGCTCGCACCGTTGCTGGCGCAGTGGGTTGCCGCAGATCGAATTCTCGTGGCGGTGCTGCTGACATGGCTGGTCACGCCGCTGTTCGCTCCCGGCGCCGACGTCGATCTGGTCGGTTGGAGCGGCGTGACCGGTCTGCCGGTACGACGCCTGGTCGTGGCGCGCGCCGCGGCGGCCATGACGCTGGCCGTCGTACTGACGCTGTCAGCGGCTCCGATCACCGTCGCCGCGGCTCAGATGTCGGCGCAACCGATCGCCGCGCTGCTGGCCGCTTCGCTGGAGATGACCGTTTTCGCGCTGTTGGCCGTGGGCCTGACCGCCGGCGCGTCAGTCGTGTGGCGCCACCAACTGGCCGTGTGGTGCACCGGGATGGCGCTCACGGCGGTCGCCGCTTTTGGCGTGCGCCTGCTGTCACCAGGAGCGCCGCGCATCGCTGCGTGCGCAGTCATCGCCATCGCCGGCATCGCGGCGGCGGCCGGCACAGCGACCAATCGATGGACCTGGCTCGAGGAGACGCGCCTGTGAGCACTCCAGGCATCGCGCAGACGCTCGACGCCTATCGCCGGCGCGCAGCCCTCATTGCCGCCCTCCGCGCTGCCCTGGTCGCCACCGGCGCCGCGTTGCTTGCGGCTGAACTGACGATGCTGCGTCCGGACTTGATCGGCGTCGATGCGCGCGTCGTCGCCATCGTCATTCTCGTAGCCGGGCTTGCGGCCAGCGTCCTCTACGCCCGGGCCGAGACGCCGAGCCGACGTGACGCCGCACGCGACATCGATCGCGCGGCGCACTTGCAGGACCTCACCATCACCGCGGTCGAACGCGCCGATCATCGCGACGACATGAGCGCCGCGATCGCACGCGCGGCGACGACGGCGCTGCAGAACATTCGAGCGGCGCGCGTCTATCCCGTTGAGCCGCCGCGTCACTGGCGCCGGTGGTCGGTGCTTGTCATTGCCGTGCAGGTCGCGGCGATCGTGTTGACTTGGCGCGCACCGGCCGCCCGGCCGACGTCGGCCACGGGCGCGGCGTTGACGATGCCGGGCAGTGGTGCGGGGGCGGGCCCGGCGGGAACTGCGGGCGCCGACACGGCCGCGTCGAGGCCCTCGTCAACGAGCCAGCCCGATCCCGCGGCCGGTCCCGTCGCCTCGGTCTCCGCGCCGAGTGGTGCCAAGCCCGACGCGACGGGCGCGCCCACCGCCTCAGCGGCGCGCGACGCCGCGGGCGCCGGCGTCGAGCCCAGTCGCGCGCCGACGTCGGCATTCGGCGCCGCAGACCGCGAGACAGCCGATGCCCGCAACAGGTATCGTCAAGCGGCCGCTCGCGCCGGCGACGTGATCGCGCAGGGACGCGTGCCCGCTGCAAGGCGCGGCGTGGTTGAACGGTACTTCACGGCGATCCGGCCCCAGGGAAAGTGACCACCACGATGAACCAGTCACAGACGATCGAACAACGGACGGACGCATTCCGGGCGACCTTCCAGCAAGTCCACAGCGAGATCCGGCGCGTGTTCGTGGGGCATGACACGCTCGTCGAGCAGGCGCTGATCGCGTTTTTCTGCCAGGGCCACGCGTTGATCGAAGGCGCGCCGGGCCTCGGCAAGACCCTGCTGGTGCGCACACTCGCCAACACGCTGCGGCTGTCCTACGCGCGCGTGCAGTGCACGCCGGATCTGCTGCCGGGTGATGTCACCGGCACCAACATCCTCACCGAAGCCCCGGACGGCGGCCGCACGTTTGTGTTTCACCACGGCCCGATCTTCGCCAACGTCGTCCTCGCCGATGAGATCAATCGCGCCACGCCGCGCACGCAGTCGGCGTTTCTCGAGGCGATGCAGGAGGGACACGTCACGGTCTTCGGCGCCACGCACACGCTCGCGACGCCCTTCTCGGTGTTTGCCACACAGAACCCCATCGAGATGGAAGGCACGTATCCCCTGCCCGAAGCGCAATTGGACCGCTTCTTCTTCAAACTGCTCATGCCGTCGCCGACCACGGATGAACTGGCCGAGATCGTCACGCGGACGACGGGCAGCGCCGTCGCCACGCCGATCGCGCACGTCGACGCGGACGCGGTGCGTGCCATGACGGGTTTGATTCGCGAAGTGCCGGTCGCCGATGACGTGCTGCGCATGGCGTTGCGGATGGTGCGCGCGACGCATCCTGACGCCGATGAAGCGCCGCTGAACGTGCGCAAATACGTCCGCTACGGCGCCAGCCCGCGCGCCGCACAGACGCTGATTCTTGGCGCCAAAGCACGTGCGCTGTTGCAGTCTCGCTATCACGTCTCTCGAGACGACATCCGGAGCGTCGCGGCGGCGGCGTTGCGCCATCGCGTATTGCTCAACTTCCAGGCGGAGCTCGACCGGATCTCACCGGACGCGCTGGTATCCGACGTGCTGGCGACGGTCGCGGACCACTGACATGTTGACGGGCGCCGAAACCGCGCAGCTCGACCGGCTTGCGCTCGGCAGCGCGACCGCCGCGCCGGCCGCGTCGGTGGCCGGTCTGCGCCACGCGCGCGCGCGCGGCTACGGCCTCGAAACGACGGACCATCGGCCGTACCGCCCTGGTGATGATCCGCGGCAGATCGACTGGAATGCCGACGCGCGCCTGCGGCAGCTCACGGTGCGCGTGCTGCAGGCCGAGGGGCAGGCGCACGTGCACATCGTGGTGGACACCAGCGCGTCGATGGCGCAGAAGCTCGCGGCCGCGACAAAACTGGCCGCCGCGCTCGCCTACCTGACCGTGGCGCGGCGCGACGTCGCGGGTCTCTCGTTGTTCAACGATGCCGTGACCACGCACTTTCCGGCCGCGCGAGGGCGGGCCCAGCTTCATCAGTTGTTCGCGGCGCTCGACTCCGCCTCCGCGGCTGGCGGCTCGGCGCTCACCACATCGCTGACGGAGATCAGCCAGCGCCTGCGACCACCGGCGTTCGTCATCGTGTTGTCCGACTTCTTCACGCCAGGATTCGGGCTCGACGGGTTGCGCGCGATGTCCGCACGCGGCCTCGATCCCGCCGTCCTGCAGCTGGTGACCGACGACGAGATCGATCCAGAGGTGATGGATGGGGACACGCTCATCGACCTCGAGATCGACGGCACCACGCGCGCCGATGGGGCCGGCTATCGTGAGCGGTTCGCGCTCATGACGTCTGAGTTGCGGCATCACTGTCTGGCGCACGGCATGCCGTGGCTGCAGCTACGCGCGACGGCAAGTTTCGCGGACGCGCTCGACGCCATGATTCGGGCCGGGATTCTCGCGGGCCGGCGCTGATCGTGTTCTCGCTATCGACTCCGTGGGCGCTGGCAGCCGCCGGATTGGCCGCCTGGCTGCTGTGGCGGGCGCGGCAACCACGCCCACGAACGCGGACCGTCTCGAATCTCTTTCTCTGGCGCGGCAGCCGGCCGCACGCATCACGGCCAGGATCTCCCGATCGGCCCCGACCACCGTGGCTCGTGTGGCTTCAGGCGCTGGTCTTGATCGCCCTCGCCGTGGCCGCATCGGGCCCGATGCGACAGTTGCCGCTGAGTGACGCGGCCCTCGTCATTGATGTGTCACCGAGCATGGGCGCGCGCGACAGCGGCGTCACGCGGCTCGACCTTGCGCGACGCGCGGCGAAGACGTGGCTCGGACAGCGTCCGTCACGGGAGACGATCAGCCTGATCGTGGCCGGATCGCAGGCGATCTCGCTCGGCGCGTTTCGCGCCGGCGACCCGGCGATCGATTCGGCGTTGGCGGCATTGACGCCGGGAGTCGCACCGGCCGACTTCGTGCGTGCCGTGTCGGCGGCGGAATTGGCCACTCGCGGAGCGATCGCGATCGTGTCGGATGCGCCATCCACACGGCGCGCCGGCCGGACGTCGGTGGACTGGCGGCAAGTGGGCACGCCGCTCGACAACGTCGGAATCGTGTCGCTTCGCTCCGGCGGAGCGGGTCGCGCGCTGGTTGAGGCGCAGAACTTCGGCACCGCGCCGCAGCGAATCGTCCTCACACTGGAACGCGACCAACGCGAGATCTGGCGGCAACCGCTCACGATCGACGCCGCGGCCGTACGCGCATTCCGTCCCGCCATTCCTGACGGCACGACGGTCGTTACCGCGCAATTGCGGGTCGAAGACGCCAACGGCGATGCGCTCGAGTCTGACAACACCCGGTCCGCCGACGTCACGCCACGGCCGCCCGTGCGCGTGCTGCTCGTCACCACCGGCAACCGATTCCTCGAACAGGCGCTGCGCGCGCTGCCAGACGTCGCCCTCAGCGTCGTCGCCTCGCTGCCGGCGTCACTGACATCCAGAGACGACGTCATCGTGTGTGACGGCTGCGCGGCTGCGCCACGACGTCCGTCGTTGTGGCTGCCGCCGGCGGCGAGCGGCTCCAGCGCGCAAGGCGAGGTGGCGATATCGACCCTGCGCGCCGACCACCCGCTCATGCGCGGTGTCGACTTCGCCGACGCGCGTGTCGTGCCGGCTCCGGCACTGTCGGCCCCGCCGTCAGTGCTGGCCACAGCGGCGGGCCGCCCGTTGCTCGCGGCGGACGAGTCGCCCGCGGGCCGCGAGGTGCTGCTGGCCGCCGACCTCTCGCAATCGTCGCTGCCACTTACTGTCGCGTTTCCAATTCTCATCGCCAACGCCGTCGAGTGGCTCTCGGCGCGCGCGCCCGAGGGACTCAGCCGAGCAGACGCCGATGCGATCGCGGAGTCGGACTTGCGAGCTCCCGCGGCCGCATCGCTCGACGCGCTGCCGGGCCCGGCGCCGCAACCGGCCAATCCGTGGATGGCCGTCGTTGCGTCGATCGCGCTGCTGCTGGTGGCCGTCGAGTGGGCCTGGCGGCGAGCCCGTCCGTGGCCGCGCGCATTCGCCGCTGCGCTGATTGTGGCCGCCATCGCCGGCGCGCGCATCCCGGGCGGGGCCGCCGGCCGCACGATCGTGTTCGCACTCGACGGATCCGGCAGCGTCGCATCGGTTCGCCGCGCCGCACTCGCGCGCGTGTGGGCGGAGATGGGCCGCATGTCGCCCGGCGATCGCGCGGGGCTCGTGGTGTTCGGCGAATACGGCGATCTCCTGCGGGATCCCGACTCGTCTCGGCCCTTCGAGTCCGTCACCTTGCCGCCTCCCAGCGCCGTGACCAACATCGCTGCGGGCATTCGCGCCGCCGGGCAGTCGCTGCCCGAGGCCGGAGATCGGCGCATCGTCCTGATGAGCGACGGACAGCCAACCACGGGCGACACGCTGGCCGCGGCCGATGATTCGCGCACACCCATCGACGTGGTGGCGTTGGATGACCGCAGCACCGTCGTGATCCGGCGGCTGGATGCGCCCGTCGAAAGCCGCCCCGGTGTTGCGATCCCGCTCAGCGCGGAACTTGATGGCCCGCCGGGCGCGCGGATCTCGATCGACCTGGTTCGCGACGGCTCCACCATCGACACGCGGCAGGTGACGCTGAGTACGTCAGGGCGCGCGGCAACGACGTGGACCGACACACCGCCACATGGCGGCGTCGTCTTCTACCGTGCGGCCGCGATGGATCCGCGCGTCGGTGTCGTGGTGTCTGAAGCAGGAGCCGGCGTCACCGTCGGCGGTCGGGGACGCGTGCTGGTGATCACGGCCCGGCCGGGCGACGTGGCGTCGCGGGTGCGAAGTGCGGAGGTCGACGTCGAGGAGCGCGCGGCCGCGACAGTGCCGGACACGCGCGCGGCATTCGCGCCGTTCAGCGCGATCGTGCTCGATGCGATCGCGCCGCACCGGCTCAACGCGCGGCAACTCAACGCGATCAGCGACGCCGTGACGCTCGACGGCGCGGGCCTGCTGGTCCTCGGCGATCGCGAGAGCCTCAACGCGTCGGAGTTCACGCCGTCGCGGTTCACTGACAGCCTCCCGATTGATTTCACAACGATGCCGCGTCCGCCGTCGGCGTCGATGGCCCTCGCGCTGTTGGTGGACACGTCGGGCAGCATGGCCTCCACGTCGGACGGCGTCACGAAAATCTCGGCGGCACGCGATGCGGTCGCGCGCGCGTTGGCCGTCCTGCCGCCGGGCGATGCGGTGCAAGTGCTCGGCTTCGCCGCAACACCCACGGTGCTCGTGCCGGCAGGCGATCCGCGCGACCCAGCGTCAATCGCCGAGCGCCTCCGTCAGATGGCGCCGAGCGGCGGGACCGCGCTGACGCCGGCACTCACACAGGCCATGACGTGGCTGCGCGGATCATCGAACCCCGTCAAGCGCGTGCTGCTCGTTTCGGATGGGCGCACGACCCCCGCGGACGCAGAGGCGGCCAAGGCCGCGGTGTCGGGACAGGGCATCGAGGTGTCGGTGGTCGCCATCGGCAGCGACGCCGACCGCGCCTGGCTCACGAGTTTCGCGCGGTCCACCGGCGGCCGCGCGTACTTTCCGGACACGCTTCGAGAACTCCCGGGCAATGTGGCGCGGGAAGCGGCGCGCGGCGCCGGCGGGCGCGAGGTCGACGAGCGGTTCCGCGTCCGCGCCGGCGCACATCCGTTGGCGCCTCTCTCGATGCCCGAGCTTGGCGGCTATGTCGCCGGCCAGTTGCGGCCCGGCGCGACAGCGGCATGGAAGTCGCCGACGGAGGATCCTGTGCTGGCCGCGTGGCCGCACGGTCTTGGACGAGTGGCCGTCTTTGCCTCTGATCGACGAGGATCGTGGGGTGCGCCCATGGCCTCTTGGCGCGACGCGGGCGCGTTCTGGAGACGCGCAGTGATGTGGCTCGCGCGCGCCAATGACATCGGCCGCGCGGATGCACAACTCGAAACGACGGCCGCCGGCACGCGGCTCGTCGTCGATGCCGGCGAGGCTGTCGACCGAGAGAGCCTGCCGTCGATCTTTGCGTCCGTCCTGACACCGTCGGGCGCGACCATCGCGGTGCCGCTGCACGCCGTCACGTCCGGCCGCGCGGAAACCGACATCGCCTTGTCAGAAACCGGCGACTACAGCGCGACGATCGTCATCAGCGATCCGCAGACCGGCGACAGCGCGCGCTTCATGCGCGGTTGGTTCTGGAGCGGCGACCAGGAGGCGCAAGCGCGCGGTGTGAATGAGACATTGCTGCCACAGATTGCCGCGCGATCCGGCGGCGTCGTGCGCGCGCCTGGATCCGCGCCTGCTCCCGGGGCAGGTGTGTTCGACGGGGCGCGCACGCGAACAGCTCGCGAGGCCGCCATCGGCCTCCTGCTGCTGGCGGCAGCCCTGTTGTTCTGGGACTATCTACAGACGCTTTCGCGTGAGGCACATCGATGAAACGTACGTTCTGGCTGCTCGCCGCCGTCGCAGGCGCGATCATTGCGTCAAAGCTGATCCTCGAAAACGTCATGGGCATCAATCTCGAGGCCATGGCCGAGCGCTGGATATCCTCAGCCGGCACCGGTAGCGCCGCGGTGCTGGTGGGATTGCTGGCCGCGGATCTCTTCCTGCCGATTCCGTCCAGCCTGGTCATGGTCCTGAGCGGCGCGGCATTCGGCGTCGCCGGCGGTTCCGCGCTTTCGCTCGTCGGCTCGGTCGGCGGCGAATGGCTGGGTTTCGAACTGGTGCGCCGCTACGGTGTCACCGCCTCTCGCCGTGTCGTGGGCGACGATGAGCTCGCGCGGATGCGCGCCATGATGGCGCGCCACGGCGCCGCCGCGGTGGTCGTGACGCGCGCCCTGCCCGTGGTGATGGAGACGATGAGTGTCGTGGCCGGCCTGTCGGCGATGAGCCGGTGGACGTTTCTCGCGTCGTCACTGATCGGCACGCTGCCGGTGGTGGTGGTGTACGCGTATGCCGGCGCGGTCTCGCGCGCCACGAGCAGCGTGGTGCCGGCGGTGATCATGCTGATCGCCGTCGCCGGCGCTGCGTGGGTGTGGTACCGCGCGCGCATGGCCCCGGAGCGCGACTGAGTGGATCAGGCGCCCGCCATCCTCGTCGCCCTGCTCGTCGTGCTGATCGCGACTCACGCCGGCGGCTGGGTCGCGCGCCGCATCAGACAGCCGGCCGTGATCGGTGAAATGGCGGCCGGTCTGTTGCTGAGTCCGGCGCTGCTCGGCGCATTCGCGCCCGCATGGCATCAGGCAGTGTTCACGCCGGTCGGGATCGCCGGCGTGGCACGCATCGGCACCATCGCGATCGTCGTGTTCATGTTCCTGGTGGCGAGCTCGGCACCCGCGGATTCCACTGACCCGGCCACGAAGTCCACGACCGCGCTGATTGTCACCGCGTCGAGTCTCGCCATGCCGTTTGCGCTGGGAGCGGCAGTCTCGTGGCGCCTCTACCCGGAAATGGCCGGCGCCGCGACGTCGTGGCCGATCTTCGCGCTGTTTCTCGGAACGGCGCTGTCGGTGACCGCGTTCCCGGTGTTGGCGCGCATTCTGTCGTCATTCAATCGCCAGCATTCGTCAATTGGACGTTTGGCGTTGCGTTGCGCCGCCCTCGACGACGTGGCCGCCTGGGGCATGCTCGCCGCGTTGACCGCCGCCACCCGCGCAGACACCGCGCCCTGGCGGGCACTCGGGGGCGTGGCCGCGTTCGTGGCGACCATGGCCATCGTCCTGCGTCCCGTTCTGGCAGCCGTCATGGCTCGCGTCGGCGCCCGAGGCGCGTTAGCGGTATTGGGTGTGGGACTGGCCGCCAGTGCGATGACCGCTGAATGGGTGGGACTCCACGCGGCACTCGGCGCCTTCCTGTTCGGCGCCACCGTGGCGCCGGCGTCTGCCGTCATCTCCGCGTGGCGGCCGCAGATCGAGCGCATATGCGGCTGGATGCTGCCGGCCTTCTTCGGCGTCGCCGGACTCAACGTCGGCGCCGGCGCATTCAGTGCCGGCGTACCGTGGGCGGCCGGAGCGCTGCTGATGGCAGCGGCGTTTGCCGGAAAGATCGGCGGCGCATATCTGGGCGCGCGCGCAGAGCGCTTGCCTCATCGTGACGCGCTGGCGATCGGTGTGTTGATGAACGCGCGCGGCCTGGTCGGGCTCGTCGTGGTGAGCATCGGCGCTGACCTGCACATCGTTGGGCCGGCGCTCTCGACGATGCTGATCACGATGATCATCGTCACGACCGCGGCGACGTCTCCGCTGCTGACGTCGCTCGGTTGGCGAATCTCGCCGCGGAAGCCGGTGACCGACTAGTCCCCGACGTGGGCCTTTTTTCTCAGGGTGGTTCGATTGACCCCGAGCAGGTCCGCGGCCTTCACCTGGTTCCCATCGGTGATGTCGAGCGCTTCCTGAACGAGCGCCTCTTCCACGATGGACACCACGTCGTGGTACGCCGACGCGTCGGGGCCGGCAGGAGACGCCAGGCGTTCGCGCAGCGCCTCTTTCGCGGCGCGGGCAAGTCCGGCATCGCCGCCGCGGCGCACCGCACTGCGGCGCACGGTCAGGCTGTCACCGAGGTCATCGGCCGTGATCACGCCGGTGGACGACAGAATGCCCGCCCGGCGCAGCACGTTCGCCAATTCCGCGATATTGCCGGGCCACGAATGTTCCCGGAATTGCCGCATCACGGTGGTGTCCACGCCTTGCACGGGCCGACCAAGTTCGCGGCTGAGGCGGCGCAGCAGAAAATCCACCAGGAGCGGGATGTCATCGCGCCGCTCGCGCAACGCCGGCAACTGCAGCGTGATCACCGCCAGGTCCTCGAACAGTTCACGATTGAACTCGCCACGGTCGACCAACTCGGACAGGTCCAGGGACGTAGACGCAATCACACGAGCCGGCGGCGGACCGGAGTGGTCACGCAGCAGGACGGCCAGCCGCGCCTGTTCTCTGAGGCTCAGCGCCTCGATGCCGGCGAGTTGCACCGTGCCGGTCAACGAACGTTCGAGTAACGGCTGCAGTTCGGCGGCCAGGTCGGGACCTGCGCAATCGATCACGGTCAGCGGCGCGTCGTTCCTCGGGCTGTTGCCGTGAATGGCGGCCACCACCATGCGCTTTCCGGTGCCGCGTTCGCCGACCACGAGCGCCGGCACATCGAGCGTGGCCAACCGGCCGATCAACTTGAAGACGTCGAGCATGGCCGGCGAGTCACCCACCAGTGCGGAGCCTTCGAACTCGTCGGCCTCACTCGTTGCCGCAACCTTCATGCGAACGGCTTGCGCGGCCGTGACCTTGCCAATGATCGCGCGCAGCTGCTCAACATCGAGCGGCTTTGCGAGCAGGTCGAACGCGCCGGCGCGCATCGCATCGATGGACGTCTGACTGCTGCCGTGCGCCGTCATGATCACCACGTCGGCGGCCGGGTATTGCGTCCGCATCATGGGCAACGCCTGCAGGCCATCCAGGCCGGGCATGCGCACGTCGAGGAACACCAGGTCCGGCGTCCGCTCGCCCAGAAGCCGAAGTCCTTCTTCGGCACTGCTCGCGATCCGGAACTCGTGTTTGTCGTGTTTGAGGAATCGCTCGAAGGCCCGAGCGATGGACTGGTCGTCGTCGATAACGAGAATGTCAGCCATGCAATATGTCGCCTAATTGTAATGCGCGAAACCGGAGCTGCGGGCGCCGATCCGGCGATGCCGGAAACCCGGCGTCGTTCTCGCAGAGCCTGGCAAAGACGAACCACAAACAAAAACGCCGGGAGCCCGAAGGCTCCCGGCGTCAGGTAGGTAGCTGGTCTGGCTGGACCCTATTTCTTGCGCCGGTCGTGATCGCAGCCGTCGCCCTTCTTGTGGCCGTTCTTGCCGCGCTCGTGATCGCACTTGTCGCCGTCCTTGTGATCCGACTTGCCGTGCTCGTGGTCGTCGTCCTCACAGTCGTCGCCCTTGTGATGCCCGGGCGGCGTCATGTCCACCGTCGAGTCATACAGCGCGCCGCCATCCACGGCCGCTGCCCCACGCTGATCGTGCGGCACGCCCACCAGCACTTCGCCCGAGCAGCTCAGCAAGCCGTCCGTCGCCGTGAAGCGGATGTGATACACGCGGCCATTGCCCGTGTCGCGGTCGCGCTCGTGCTCGCAGCCGTCGCCGTCCTTGTGGCCCGACTTCTTCCGGTCGTGGTCGCACTTGTCGCCGTTGCGGTGGCCCTTGTCGCGGTCATCCTTGTCGCCGCTCCGATCGCCCATGCGCTCCGCCCGCACATACGCCGTGCTCGTGCCGATGCCCTTGCCGTCGATGTTCGTGTCGCCATCGCCCTTCGTGTTCGTCGGCTCATCCTGGAAGATGCTCGTGATCGTGATCGTCACCGGATTGCCATCCGGATCCGTCACGTTCAGGATCGTGATCGGCACCCACTTGTGGTTCGGCGGCCAGATCGACGTCAGGCTCGGCCGCGCCGCCGTGCACACCGGCGCCGCATTCGTGATCGTGAGCGTCCCGTTGACCAGCGTCACCGCGTAGTTGCTCAGCGCACCAGCCGCGACCGGCGTGATCGGGTACGTCCCCGGCAGGCTGCTCAGCACCGCCGTGGTGCTGTAGCTCGCCGTCACCACATCGTCGCCCTGCACGCCCACGATCGAACCGGTGAGGGTCGGATTCGCGTTCAGGTAGGCGCGCGTCTGATTCGCCGCGGTCACCGTCAGCGGCGCCGGCGCGATCGTGAACGTCGCCGAGCTGCTGCTCGCGTCGTGGTTCGCGTCA
>CAYHEX010000007.1:0-31507 GCA_964355365.1 uncultured Solibacteraceae bacterium
CGCTGGACCTGGCACAACGCCCCGACCGGCTCTGCCGGCAGATGGATGCCATCGGCGGGCTGTTCGACTGGGCGCGCGCGGGCGAGACCGTGGGCGCCGCGCCGGCCGCGGGCCTCGATGCGTTTCAGCGCGACGTGGAAGCGGGCGAAGTCCGGACGATGCTGTCGGGGGAGATGGATGGGAAGAACGCCATCGTCTCGATTCATCCGGGCGCGGGCGGCACCGAGTCGCAGGACTGGGCCGAGATGCTCATGCGCATGTACATGCGCTGGATCGAGCGCCGCGGGTTCAAACGGGAAGTGATGGACTACCAGCCGGGCGATGAGGCTGGGATCAAGAGCGTCACGATCATGGTGCAGGGCGAGTTCGTTTACGGCCTGCTCATGGCTGAGGTCGGTGTGCATCGTCTCGTGCGGATTTCGCCGTACGATTCCGCGGCGCGCAGGCACACGTCGTTCGCGTCGGTGTATGTGTGGCCGGAAGTCACCGACGACATCGACGTGGAGGTGCTGGACAAGGATCTGCGCATCGACACGTTCCGGTCGAGCGGCGCGGGCGGTCAGCACGTCAACGTCACGGATTCGGCCGTGCGGCTCACGCACATTCCGACAGGGATCGTCGTGTCGTGTCAGAACGAGCGGTCGCAGCACAAGAACCGCGCGTCGGCGATGAAGGTGCTCAAGTCGCGCCTCTACGACATCCGCCTCAAGGAGCAGCAGGCAAAGCTGGATCAGCTCGGCGGCGAGAAGCAGGCGATCGCCTTCGGCTCGCAGATCCGCAGCTACGTGCTGCATCCGTATCAGATGGTGAAGGACCACCGCACGAAGTTCTCGGTCGGCGACGTGGACCGGATCCTGGACGGCGACCTCGACGAGTTCATCAAGACGTATCTGATGTTCAAGGCGATGGGGAAGCTCGAGGCGGGGGCGGAGGAGGGGGAGGAGTGAACGGCGCGCGCTCAAGCCCGTCGAAGTTCCAGCGTCTGCTCGAGGCCGTGCGGCGGCGGGACGCCAAGGCCGGAGTGGAGGCTGACCGGCGCGATATTGTCTCGCTCTTCGATCTAGACGGCGTGGATCACCAGGTGCTCGCCGACGTAGCGTTTGGCATGGTTAAAGCGGGCCTTCGTCCGGCCCCCGACGCCGATGCTTGTGACCGCTCCTGGGATCTGCCGTTGTTGCATAAGGCCCTCCGGGCCGCGCTCCTGACCGATCCACTCCTGGAGCTGATCTTCACCGCGGCCCGCCGTCGATACCTGGATCGGGTTTCGCGGGGCGAGGATCTGGCCGCGCACGATCGGCGCATGATGGTGTCGCTGGCGTGTCAGGCATTCAACAACGAGTATGTGTGGTTTGCGGAGCCTGAGGAAGAAGTCCTCGCAGAACGCGTCGCATCCGCCGTGAGCGAACCAGCCGCGCCGGCGGCCTCCGTCGTCGCTCGGTGGGTTGCCGCCGCTATGTATCGGTCGGGCCGGCTGATGATCGGGGCCGAGGCTGCCGTAGCCAGTGCCCGTGCCCTTGACTGGCCGGACATCTCAGACCTCTGCGACGCCCGAACACATGCGGAGGAGTTGGAGATTCGCGAAACGATCCGGTCCATCGGCATGCCAGACGATGCCATCGGACAAGCGGTGAGAGCCCAGTATGAGGAATCACCGTACCCTCGGTGGTTTGGCACCACGCTCGTTGAGCCGACCTCGCTGAGGCGGAAACTGTCGACCGATTTTGGGCGACCTGATGCAGGTCTGAATGGCGAGCGGCTCAAGATCTTGGTCGCGGGCTGCGGGACCGGTCAGCATCCGATTCAAGTGGCTTCGAAATACGACGATGTGGATGTGCTGGCCCTCGACGTCAGCCTCAGCAGTCTGGCCTATGCGATCCGCGAAACGCGGCGGATGGGGTTGGCCCACATCGACTTCGTACATGGCGACCTGTGTCGTGTGAAAGAGCTTGGGCAGCAATTCGACGTGATCGAGTGCATTGGCGTTCTGCATCACATGGAGGATCCGTCGCACGGTCTTCGCTGTCTGCTGTCGGTTCTTCGGCCTGGCGGATATCTCAGAATTGGTCTGTACCGCCGTTGCGTCCGCGCGGCACTCGCTGAGCACCAGCGTGAGGCGGCGGCGGCGATGCAGGCGAATGGGACGCGCGGCCTGCGCCGTGTCAGGCGCGCGCTGCTGACGGGCGAGCGGCCGGATGTCGGCCGCGTCCTGGCCACGCGCGACTTCTACTATCTGAGTGGAGGCCGGGATCTCTTGAGCCATGCGCACGAGGTGGCGTTCACACCGGCCGAGTTGAAGCGGTGGCTGGCCGCGGCCCACCTGGAGTTTCTCGGTTACACCAGAATGTCGAAAGAGACGATCGCCCAATATCAGCGCGAGTTTTCATCGGATGTTGCGATGCGCGATCTGGATTCGTGGGATCAGTTTGAACAGGGCCATCCCGAGATCTTCCTGGGACTCCAGATTTTCTGGGCCTGCCCTGTCACTCGAGGGGCGCGCTTTTGAGCGGTATCTTCGGCGTTGTCCGGTTCGATGGCGCACCGGTGCGTGCGGACGAAGTCGACGCGATGCGCGCGGCGATGTCCCATTGGGGATGCGGGGATCAGGCGTCCTGGCTCGGCCCAGGTGTGGGACTGGGCGGAGCAGTGGACAACGGCCGGTTCGCGTTCACCGGACAGGGCCGCCTCGACAACCGCGAAGACCTTCAAGTCACGCTGGATCTTCCAGCGGAATCGCGCCACTGGTCCGACGTCGAGTTGATGCGCCTGGCCTACGAGCGGTGGGGCAGCGAGTGCCCGGCACGGCTGATCGGGGATTGGTCGCTGGCCGCGTGGGATCATCGGCGGCGTCAGTTGTGCTTGGCCCGCGATCAGTTCGGTAACACCTCCCTGTATTACGTTGCCGATGAACGCCAGGTGGCGTTTGCGTCGGATCGTCGGGCGCTTTTTGCGCTATCTGGCGTCTCCCGAAAGATCAACGAACTCTATCTCGCGCAAGTGCTGGCGTCGTGGAACGCGTATCAAGGTGAGAGCACCGCCTACACACATCTCCATCGGCTTCCGCCCGCGCAGGTGCTGGTGGCCAGCGCGGACTCGATCCGTATCCGATCCTATTGGAATCTGGATGCTGCGCCCGAGATCCGCCTGCCTACCGTTGCCGCCTACGCCGAGGGTGTCTTCGAACAGTTGGAGCGAGCGATCGATGTCCGTCTCCGATCGCCGCGTCCGGCCGTCGTGTCTTTGAGCGCGGGGCTGGACTCCGGCGCGATCGCGGTAATCGCCGGCCGGATACTGAGAGCGCAGGGACGCGGTCTGCTTGCGCTGACCGCGGCTCCGGCGTATGAAGTCAGCCGACCCGATACGATTTGCGATGAATTCACGTTGGCCAGTCTTACTGCCGACGCGGCCGGCGCTCGACACCTGCGCATTGAGTCACGAGGTGTCTCGCCGATTGGCGGCATCGAGCGCATGCTCGAAATCCATGGGGCACCAGGTCACTCGCCAGCGAACTACCACTGGCTTCTGTCGATTCTGGCAGAGGCGCACGGCGGAGTGATGCTCACCGGCCAGATGGGCAACTACGCTTTGTCAAGGTCGGTGCCGCCACGGTGGAGCGACGTATTTGCCATCGGGGCAGATGAGGGCCTGGCATTGGGTGCGCGGTTGGCAGTGGCGCGCGCGCGCGCGGCCGGATCCGCGGTCTATCGCGGGCTCCTCCGAGCCGGGCGGGTTTCGGAGGTTCAGCCATGGATCGCGTACTCCGCAATCTCAAGAGAGTTTAGTGAGCGGGTGGATCTGGCCCGCAGGATGGCCGAGGCTGGCCACGATCCGAACTTCGGTCGGCCGAATATCTCAGACCGCGCCCTCAGAGCGCGGCACCTGCGCATCGGCAGGGATGCCCTCGGCGCGGTTTGGGCCGAACTGGGCGCGGCAACGGGCGTCGTCGCGGCCGATCCGAGTCGGGATATTCGTCTCCTGTCTTTCATGCACGGGATTCCGCACCGCTTTCAGGTGGGAACACCGGACCGGCGCCTTATCCGTGAAGCGATGCGCGGTGTCCTTCCCGAAGCGATTCGGACCGGCACGGTCCGAGGGCAGCAGGGGAGCGATGTGGTGCGCAGGCTGCGAGCGACCTCTTCACAGCTGCGATCCGCTGTTGACGAGATTACGGATTCATCTGCCGCATCCGCGGTAGTCGACGCTCCTCGGTTGCGCCGTCTTGCTGTGTCAGTGGCTTCCGGAGCCCAGGTTTCGCACGAGGAAGCCTGCGCGGTATTGCTCCGCGGCGTTGGTGTCGGGTTGTTTGCCGCAAGGCATCTTTAGGGCTTTGGAGCATTCTTGTGCTATAAAGCAGCTCAATATGGAAACAAGGTCTCCGAGTGGTTTGGGGCAGTCCCTTGGTTCGAAAGATACTGTGACCGCGTTTGCAGCGCCTGTTCAGCAGGGGGTGAATCCGTCCGCGCGCCTGAGGTGGGCAACCCCGACACTTCGGCGCAGCGAGGTGGCTTCGGTCACTGCCGCAGGAAACGGTACCATCGGGGACGGTCCAGGGTCTTCGTAGCTGCGCGCTCAAATTCCGAACGAGACGTCGCGATTTGATGGGCCGCCTGCGGGCGGCCTTTTTCTTTGCCCCAGAACATGAAACAAAGCGGCCCAGTAGGGGTAAATATTTACCCTATTGACTTTTATTGGGAAGCGCCTGATGATGTGCGTCGAAACAGCGCATGAATGTCGTATTGAGTCATTTCGTTTGTTCTTGATTGCGTTCTAACAAAAGAGGCGACATGAGCCAGACCAAACCGTCCCATTTTTCGTCGTCGTTCAAGGCTTCCTTTTGGAGCCGTTTCCGAGTGATGTTAGCTGTCGTCGGATTACTTGCTGCGATGGTCATGCCTAGTCACGTGAGTGCGGAAAAGGACAGCCAGGGCAAGGAGTTCTGGGTGGCCTTCCCAGGGAATACCTCCATTGGGGCCTCGCAGCTGTTCATCTACTTGGTGTCGACCGGTCCGGCAGAAATCGACGTTGACTTCGCGCCTGCGGCGCTGCCGACGCCCTTTCACCAGCATGTCTCCATCGCCGGGGCCAATCAGGTGGTCAAGGTTGACCTGCCGGTCGCCCCGGCGGTAACCGCGGCTCAGAGCGCGGACATTCAGGCGAACGACGTGGTTGAGCAGAAGGCGGTCCACATCACATCAACCGCTGACTCCGCTGAGTTTGCGGTGTATGGGTTTTCTAACGGAAACCAGACCGCAGATGCGTTCCTTGGGTTTCCGGTTGACGTTCTCGGCAAAGAGTACTTTGTCGTTTCGTACGGCGCCAACTCGACGCTGACGGCTCCGACCAATGTCTTGAACGTCGAGAGCGGATCGCAGTTCGTCGTCGTGGGCACGGCGGCCGGGACGACCGTTACGATTACGCCGACGGCCGCGATCGCAGCGCACGTTGCGGGACTGCCGTATACGGTGACGCTGAATGCGGGTGACACATACCTCGGTCGAGCGGCGGCCGGCACCGCAGATCTGACGGGCACGCTTATTACTTCTGATCAGCCCGTCACGGTAATGGCCGGCAATCGCTGCGGCAACGTGCCCGCCGGCACGAACGCGTGCGACACGTTGCTCGAGCAGCTGCCGCCCTCGCAGGCATGGGGCGAGAAGTTCTTGACAGTCCCATACGCCGGCCGCACCAACGGCGACAGGTATCGTGTGGTCGCGGCCGAGAACGGCACGCAGGTCACGATCAACAACGCCGCGCCGATCAACCTCAACCGCGGCCAGTGGCATGAGTTCATTCTGACAACAACGGCGCACATTGTCTCGAACAGCGCCCACCCCGTGCAGCTCATGCAGTATGAGCACAGCCGCCGCTTCGATACCCCGGTGCAGCTCAACGACCCATCGATGATGGTGGTGTATCCGTACGAACAGTATTTGCTTGACTACACGGTCAGCACGCCCACTCAGACAGGTTTTGACCCTGCGATCTTCGCTGCCGCGACCAACTACTTGAACCTCACGGCGCCGAACGGAGCAGTTGGCAATGTGACGGTCGATGGTGTGGCCATTCCGGCTGGCGCCTGGGCGCCTATCGGGACCAGCGGCTATCAGTCGACGACGTATCAACTGGCGACGGTGGGCACGCACCGGGTGACCGGCCCGCGCCCGATCGGCGTGTCGGTTTACGGCGGCGGAAGTGTCACCACCTACGCATATCCCGGCGGCATGTCGCTGTCCCCGATCGCGCTCGTCAAATACATCGGCCTCACGATCAATGGCGGCGTCAAGTACGTTGGTGAGCAAATTTGTGTCGACGCGCAGGCGCAAGACTTCGCGAACGTCGGTGTCGAAGGCGTTCGTCTGGATATCGACACGAGTGTGACCGGCGCAGTTTCCTCGACCACGACGAACGCCGCCGGTATGGTGACGTTCTGCTACACCGGCACAACAGTCGGTACTGAGACGGTGACCGGCACGGTCGGTTCCGTGACCGCCACCGGCAACGTGACGTGGCTGCCCCGTCCGGTCGCGCCCGTCGTGACGGCGGACGACAAGGTGTACGACGGCAACGTGACGGCGACCATCTCTTCCTGCTTCCTTGTTGAGACGCTGCCCAGTTTCGCCGGTACGCCGACGGGTGTGAGCTGCTCGGCATCCGCCGGCACTTTCGATGGCGTCGACGTGGCCAACGGTCGTACCGTGACCGCCACGGGAATTACACTGTCCGGTCCGCTGGTCGGGGACTTCGTGTTGACGACGGATACCGCCACGACCACGGCGAACATTACGCCGGCGCCGCTGACCATCACGGCCTCGAGCGCGGCGGTCACCTACGGCGATCCCGTGCCTGTGATCACGCCGAGCTACTCGGCCTTCGTCAACAGCGAGACCCCGGCCGTGCTCAGCGCGCTGCCGAACTGCACGACGTCGTACACGCCGGCCAGCCCGGTGGGTTCGGTGCCCTCAACCTCATGCGCGGGAGCGGCGGCGCTGAACTACTTCATTGCGTATCAGCCGGGAACGATCACGATTGCGCCGAAGGCGGCGACTGTGACGGCCGGCAGCGGAACGAAGACCTACGGTGCGGCTGACCCGGCGCTGTCGACCACGCAGTCCGGCTTCGTCGCCGGCGACGTTGCGGGCATCACGCTGAGCACCACGCGCAGCAGTGGCGAGGACGTCGGCGGCTACCCGACCACGGCCACGGCGGCCGGCGGCAATGTCGGCAACTACGACGTGACCTACGCGCCGGGCGCTTTCACGATTACCAAGGCCACCGTGACGGTGACGGCCAATCCGAAGACGATCACCTACGGCGATCCGGATCCGGCGTTTGATTTCACGTATGGTCCCTTCCCGGGCCCCGATGGCGCCGGTGATGTCGACACGACGCCGACCTGCAGCGTGGCATCGCATAGCGGCACTGGCAGCTTCGCGATCACCTGCAGCGGCGGCGCGGACAACAACTACGACTTCGTCTACGTGCCCGGCACACTGACGGTGAATCCGCTCGCGGCGACGATCACGGCCGGTGGCGGCACGAAGGTGTTCGGCACAGCGGATCCGGCGTTGTCGGCCACGACGAGCACGGGCTTCCTCGCGGGCGACATCGCGGGTATCAGCCTGAACTCCGCGCGCGCGGCCGGTGAGAACGTCGGGTCCTACCCGACGACGCCAACGGCGACGGGTGGCAATTCCGGCAACTACGCCATCACGCCGATCAACGGGACGTTCACAATTACGAAGGCCACCGTGACGGTGACGGCCAATCCGAAGACGATCACCTACGGCGATCCGGATCCGGCGTTTGATTTCACCTACGGTCCGTTCCCGGGACCCGATGGCGCCGGCGATGTCGACACGACGCCCACCTGCACCGTGGCGTCGCACAGTGGTATCGGTAGCTTCGCGATCACGTGCAGCGGCGGCGTGGACAACAACTACGACTTCGTCTACACGCCCGGCACGCTGACGGTGCTGCCGAAGGCCGCGACGATCACCGCGGGCGGCGGCACGAAGGTCTTCGGTACGGCGGATCCGGCGCTGTCGGCGACGACGTCGACGGGCATCACGGCCGGCGACCTGGCGGGCATCACGCTGAACTCGACCCGCGTGGCGGGCGAGAACGTCGGCAGCTACGTGACGACGGCGACGGCGACGGGTGGCAACATCGGGAACTACACGGTGACCTATAACACCGGGACGTTCACGATCACGGCCAAGCCGGCGACGGTGACGGCGGGCGGCGGCACGAAGGTCTACGGTTCGGCGGATCCGGCGCTGTCGGCGACGACATCGACGGGCATCACGGCCGGCGACCTCGCGGGCATCACGCTGGCCTCGACCCGCGCGGCGGGCGAGAACGTGGGCAGCTACGTGACGACGGCGACGGCGACGGGTGGCAACATCGGGAACTACACGGTGACCTATAACACCGGGACGTTCACGATCACCAAGAAGGCGGCCTCCGTCGTCGCGAACAACAAGACCAAGACGCAGGGTGCGGTCAACCCGGCGCTCGACGGCACGCTCACGGGCGTCGTCGCGGGCGACAACATCACGGCGACCTACAGCACCACGGCGGTGACGGCGAGCCCGGTCGGTTCGTATCCGATCACCCCGGCGCTGGTGGACCCGAACGGCAAGCTGGGCAACTACACGGTCACGATCACCAACGGCACGCTGACGGTGACGGGGACTGGTCCTGTGTGCGTCGTGGTCGCGGTTGCGGATGCCTACGAGGCCAACAAGAACCAGACGCTGAACATCGTCGCGAAGGGCATCCTCCGCAATGACGTGGATCCGTATGGCCGCGGCCTGGTGGTCGGCGCGGTGAACGGCGCGGCCGCAAAGGTTGGCGTCGCGGTGGCGACGGCACACGGCACGGTGACGGTCAACGCCAACGGCGGCTTCACCTACAAGCCGGCCACGAACTACGTGGGCACGGACACGTTCACGTATGCAGCCAAGTCGGTCTACGACAATCAGGTGAGCGCGCCGGCGACGGTGACGATCACGATCAAAGCGCACTACGACAACGATGGTTGCGATCATGACCGCAGCCGCAACCGCCACCGCGACGGCGACGGTTGCGATCACGACCGCTCGAACCCGAGCCACTATTCGGGCGACGGTGACGATCACGACCGCGGCCGCAATGGCCACCGCTCGGGCGATGGCTGCGGGCACGACCGCGACACGCGGCGCAGCCGGAGCAGCCACTATGCCGGCGACGGCGACGATCACGACCGCGGCCGGAACGGACACCGCAGCGGCGACGGCTGCTCGCACGAGCAGGCGACGTCACACCACAACGACGGTGACAACTGCGACCACGATCGCGGCGTCAACGGCCACCGGGACGGCGACGACTGCGATCACGACCGTGAAGACAGCGAACACCGCGACGGTGACGACTGCGACCACGACCGCAATCGCAACGGCCACTACGACGGCGACCGCTGCGAGCACGATAGCCACCACGGCGACGACGACAATGACGAGGGCACGAGCGGTTGCCTGATTCAGGGCGCTGGCCAGGGCCGGATGACGGGCGGCGGAACGATCGGCACGTCGAACGCGCGACATGGATTCCAACTGTCGTGCCGCACGAGCGATGAGTCGAACAACCTCGAAGTGAATTGGGGCAACGGCAATAAGTTCCACCTCGAGCGGCTGACGTCGGCCAACTGCACGAAGGATCCGTCGATCAACGCGGAGCAGCCCAGTTCGTCGTTCAACACCTATCTGGGCACGGGCAACGGACGCTACAACGGTGTGTCTGGTGCCACCGCGACGTGGACGTTTACCGACGGCGGGGAACCGGGCCGTCGCGACCGGGCCACGATCGTGATCAAGAACGCCGCGGGTCAGGTGGTTCTGTCGGTGTCAGGGACGATCTCGAACGGCAACCAGCAGGCGCATAACGACCGCGACTAGCATCGCAACTGGCGCTTCACCAGAGCGGTCGAAACGTAATTCCAGAGGGCGGGAGTCTCCAGTGACTCCCGCCCTCTGTTCTTTGGAGCAGGCATGGTCGATACTGGAATGACGGTGACCAGTGAACCCGTTGTAAGGACATACGAACTCTACGGGCTTGCGTGTGCCTCCGAAATTGAATTGCCCGGTTGTGCGCAGACGACCCGTACTGCGGACGTGCAAGTGTCGATCGGCCGGGTCCCGGACCGCTTGGGTGAGGCCAAGACTTCCAGCTCGGTGTTCGAGGCGGCGGCGGGGCAGTACCTCCTGCGCATCGCGGGCATTGGCAGCTATTGGGTAAGTGCGGGCCGCCTGATCATCGTGGAACCCGCTCCCGGGGCCGACTCGGCTGCCGTACTCCTCTTTCTGCTCGGTTCGGCGCTGACGGCTCTCCTGCATCAGCGGGACCTGCTCGTGCTCCACGCCAGCGCCGTTGTCGGCGCGCGGGGAGCGGTGCTGATCGCTGGTCCCTCGGGCCGCGGAAAGTCGACGGTTTCAGCGGCGCTAGCGACACGTGGCTATTCAATCCTGTGCGATGACACGGCCGTCGTGGCCCTTGACGCTGATCGGCAGCTGCTCGTGCAACCGGGCACTCCCCACCTGAAGCTGTGGCCCGACGCCGTTCGGCGTCTGGGGCGTTCACCCGACGCGCTGCGGAGCGTTCGATCGGGCGTCGAGAAGCGACAGTTGCCAATCCACGAGGCCTTCGCGAGTGCTCCTGTTTCCCTCGCCGCCGTGTTCCTGCTGGCGCTCCCCCCGAGCGATGTGGTGACCTGCACGCGGATCGAGAACAGCCTGAAGTTTGAGATGCTGCGGACTCATACGAAAACGCCGCGCGCCTTCGAGGGACTGGGGAATCCATCCAGTCATTTTCGAATCGCGGCCACCGTGGCGGCCAGTGTGCCGATCTACACGATCGCCAGGCCGCGAGGCGTCGACACGGTTGCCGAGGTCGTGGCGCTGGTGGAGCAGGAACTGCGGTGAACGGCCCGATTGTTTGGCTGGCCTCGTATCCAAAGTCCGGCAATACGTGGGTCCGTGCGCTCCTCGGCGCCTACACGGCTGAAACAGCGGAATCGATCGACATCAATCAACTCGGCAGCGGCCCAATAGCGAGTTCGCTTGAAGTGTTCGACGAGTTGCTCGGGGTGTCTGCCGCAGATCTGACGATGGAGGAGATCGAGCGCTACCGGCCGGGCGTGTATGTTCAGCGAGCCGCGGCTCTGAGCGCGCCAGCCTTCATCAAGGTGCATGATGCTTTTACGCTGACCGTAGTCGGCGAGCCCCTGTTTCCTCTGGAGGTCGCGTGCGGTGTCGTGTACGTCGTGCGAAACCCGCTTGATATTGCCGCGTCATTCGCATTCCATGGCGGCACCAGCATTGACACGTCAATCGACCGGCTGTGCTCCGAGTCGTTCATCATGTCGAAGTCAAAGGGTGCCGCCGCGGATCAGTTGCCCCAGAGACTTGGCTCGTGGAGCAGCCATGTGCGCAGTTGGCTGGACGAATCTGGCCTTCGGACGTTGGTGGTGAGGTACGAAGATCTGCATGACGATGCCGTCTCGGTGCTCCGGCAGATCGCGGAGTTCTCGGGGCTGCCGCTGGACGAGGCCCGGCTCGAGGGCGCGGCGAGCGCGGCGAGCTTCGACCGCCTGCAAGCCCAAGAGGCTTCGGCCGGCTTTCGGGAGCGTGCGACACGCGCCACCGCGCCGTTTTTCAGGAAAGGGCAGGTCGGCTCGTGGAGAACCGAGTTGTCCGAGGCCCAGTCCGCGCGTATCGTGGATGCGCATGCGCCGACCATGCGCCGGTTTGGCTATCTGCAGGAGTGAGCGAACGCTGTGAGCGAATTGCACGAAGTGACGATCGATACTCGCCTGGTGCGAACCGATACGGCATTGTCTGCCGAGATCGGCGAAGAAGTGGTGCTGCTCTTGCCGGAGCGCAACGCCTACTACGACACCAACGCCCATGGCGCCGTCGTCTGGCGAGCCCTGAACTCCCCCACGACCGTGCGCGCGATCTGCGCGTGGCTGTTGGAGCGATACGACGTCGACGCCGACCAGTGCGAGCGCGACGTGCTCGAGTTCGTGCAGCAGGCTCACCGTGAGGGCCTGGTTCGTGCTGCGAGCGTCGAAACCTAGGTCCCGTTCACGAGGGCATCAGCCAGCGCCGTAACTGGGTTCGACTTCTGGCCAGTGCACTCGTGGATTCGTCAGAGGCCACGAGAAGGCGAGCGGCCATCACGGCGTAGGTGCCCACCAGATACCCGAATCGGCGGACGTAGAGCAGCCGCCACCAGCGTGCGGTTGGCGGGACTCCATACATGGCCTGCAGTTCTGCCGGCGGAGTGAAGATGCGTGCTCGCAGAACATGCAGTTTGGTCGACCACGTGGTGTCGCCGCCGAGATCGGCGAGTCCCGTGTACACGTCCCGGATCTCGGTGGGCGTGGCCCAACAGAGCTGGGCGGCGATCGTCAGCGCTTCGTCATCGGCGCCTAGCGCGCCCATCACATCATCCGGTGCGTCAGTTCCCACGAGCGCGTTGGATAGGGCCAGCGTCAGGCCCACGCCGCGAGACCACGACCGGCGGCACGCCTCGTCCTCGATTTCCTTCCAGTCGAGTTCCTCGCCATGGAACGCGATGAGGTGCTGGAGATCGCACGACGGACGGAGGCCGAACTCAAACTGATGCAGGAAGGACGCGTGGTAGCACAGATGCAGCAACTGATCGGTCGGGGAGAGGCTACGCGCTTTCG
Source organism: uncultured Solibacteraceae bacterium (assembly GCA_964355365.1). GTDB lineage: Bacteria > Acidobacteriota > Vicinamibacteria > Vicinamibacterales > SCN-69-37 > SCUN01. The sequence goes on from CAYHEX010000007.1 coordinate 12,728, forward strand.
TGCCTTGGTCTGGAAGCGCTCTTGCCGAGTGCCACAGCCTCTCAAGGTCAATCTCTCCTGCCAGAGTGGGCAACGTGATGGTCCAGTGAACTTCCACCTTGGCGGCGCCGGGCTTGACCAGCGACACGTGGTGGCTCACAGCAGGGTTTGACTCGGCGGCGAAACTGCGGAGCGTTTCGTAGCCGATGCTGGTCAAGCGCTCGACCGCCGGTCGCCATTGGGTCAGTGGCACCATGATGTCGAGGTCGTTCATCTCGCGTAGGGCGATGTTCTTGTAGACCACGGGACCGAGATAGGCGCCCTTTAGAACGATGGTCGGAATCCCCGCACTGTCGAGCGCTTCGAGGATCCGCGCCAATTCGGAGTGCATCCGCATCTTGCGCATCGCAATCCCTCGGCATTCGTCATCGAGCTTGTGCCATCTCTGTTCAGGTGCCAGCCGCCATCGTCCCGTTTCGAACAAGCGCCGGTGCAAGAGGGGCCGCACGCGCTGCTGTCCTGCCAGCGTGACGAGATGGTCCCACTGCGCCGGACTCAGCGACTCGATGCCTGACTGGTCGAGCCGATTGCGATCCTGGTGGAGAGAGGCCAGGAGCACCCGGGCCTCGGGAGTGCTGCCTCGCTCGGCGAGGGGGACTATCGGGGCCTTCATCGCGCGTCCGGTTTTCGAACCAGCGGGGTGAACCTTGTGTGCACGTCCTGTGTGTCGTTGAGCACGCGACCGTCGTACTCGACCCACGCGTGCGCGTCGAACTTCGATTCGGTGAGGCGGGCGCCGAGGCGCAGCGTGGGATCGATGCCGCGACGACGCAGCAGCCAGATGAGCGCGAACGACTGCGAGAGGCAGTTGCCGCGAAGGATCGAGAAGCGTTTGACTCGATTGATGCTGACGACGCACGTGCGCAGTGACCGTGCGGTGTCGCCGCTGGCGTGACCGGCGGGCGGCGCTGTGTTGGCGATGCGTTGCTGAAGTTGATTGAACCCGATGACGCGCACGATCACGTGCATGGCGGGGACCATGACGAGCGCGAGCATGAACGTGCGGCGCTCGTCCCGGCTGAGGCGGCGCCACTTGCCCAACATCGAGGAAATCATCGAATCACCGGCTCCGTGCCGGCGATGAACGCTTCGATGCCGTTCGCGGTCTCCACAAGCACGATGCTGCCGGGGCGCGTGAACTCGGCCGCGTTCGGGAGGGCGCGGCGACGATCGACCCAGGTCTTCATGACGTCAATCCAAATGGGGAGCGCCGCGACGGTGCCGCTCTGGCCCTGGCCGATGGGCTTCTTCTGGTCGAAGCCGACCCAGACCCCGATGGTGATGTCCGGGTCAAAGCCAATGAACCACGCGTCGGTGTAGTCGTCGGTGGTGCCCGTCTTGCCGCCGAGTGGCCAATTCGGAATGGCGGCAGCGGCCGCGCGGCCGGTGCCGTGCTGCACCACGCCCTGCAACAGGTACGTCATCACGAACGCCGCATCCGCGCGAATGACGTCATGTGCGTCGGGACGCCGGTCCTCGATGACCGTCCCCGCCTTGTCGATCACCTGCCGAAGCGGCTGCGGCGTCATGCGCACGCCCTGATTGGGAAACACGGTGTAGGCGGACGTCATCTCGATCAGCGAGCCATCGCCGGCGCCGATCGCGATGGGCAGGTACGGCGGCAGCGGTGAGGTGATGCCGAATCGGCGCGCGAACATGATGACCTGCTCGGCGCCGAGCGCCGCCATCAGCCGAATCGTGGGGACGTTGCGCGATTCCTCGAGCGCATGGCGCAGCGTGATGTTGCCCTCGAACTTGCGGTCGTAGTTCTGTGGCTCGTAGTTCGGCTGGTCGGGCCCCGCCGGGAAGCTCGCCGGGGTATCGATCAACGTGGACGTCGCGGTGTAGCCACGATCGATGGCCGCCGTGAAGACGATCGGCTTGAAGGAGGAGCCGACCTGACGAAGCGCCTGCGTGGCGCGATTGAACTGACTCCGCTCGTAGCTCGAGCCGCCGACCATCGCGAGGATGTCGCCCGTCCGGTTGTCGAGCGCCAGGATGGCGCCTTCGACGGCCGGCGGCTGCTCAAGATCAGCCGTGAACGTCTGCGCCGCCGCATTCAGCGCGCGCAAACGCATATCAATGACATCACCGCGTCGAAGCAGCTGATCACCCGGCCGCTTGGCCCAGGTAAATCCGCTCTTGTCGATCGTGCCGGTCCAGCGGTTGAGCTTGACGTGAATCACGCCGGCCTCCGCGCTGAGCACGACGCCTTGCGAAATGGCGCCGGCCTCCGGCTCGCGCGACCAACTGGTCAACCGGAACTTGTCAATGTCGCGCTTTTCGGTGAGCAGATTCCGAGTGGGCTTGCGGAAGCCGCGCAGCTTGTCGATCCGCCGCAGCCCGGTGTCGAGCGCCACGTTCGCGGCCCGCTGCAGCGGCGCGTCGATCGACGTCTTCACGGTGAGGCCGCCCTCATACACGGCGGCGGCACCGTATTTTTCCTGCAGGTGCTGGCGGATGAGCTCGGTGAAGTACGGCGCAATCGACGTCGGCCCGGAATAGCCGCGCAGCACGATCGGCTGCGCCTTCGCTTCGACAGCCTGCGCCGGCGTGATGTACGTTTCTTCCGTCATGCGGCGCAGCGCGTACGCCTGCCGGTCCTTCGCTGCTTTCATGTTGCGATAGGGACTCTGCAACACGTTGCCTTGAATGATCCCGGCGAGCATGGCCGCTTCAGCGAGCGTGAGATCCTTCGCCGGCTTGCCAAAGTAGACCTGCGACGCGGCGCCCATGCCGTACGCGCCGTGCCCCATGTTGATCTGGTTGCAGTACATCGTGAAGATCTCGTCCTTGGTGTACCGCTTCTCGAGCTGCAAGGTGACGAGCGCTTCCTTGATCTTTCGCTCCGGTGTCTGCTGGAACCCGACCGAGTCCGGAAACACATTGCGCGCGAGTTGCTGCGTGATCGTGCTGCCGCCGGCGAGCCGCCGGTAGACGACGTCTTTGACGAGCGTGACCATCGTCCGCGTCACGTTGATGCCGGAGTGACGGAAGAAGTCCGCGTCTTCGGCCGACAGAATCGCCTGCCGCAATACGACCGGAATGTCCGCATACGCGAGAATCTCGCGTCGCTCTGTCGCCAACTCTCCGATCACGACATCGTCTTTGCCGAGGATGCGCGTGGTGACGCTGGGACTGTACGTCTCCAGCGAGGGCAGACCCGGCAGGTCGCCAACGAAGGCAAACATGACGCCGCTGGCAATGCCGAACAGGGCCGCCGCGACGAAGAGCGCGGCGATGCCGGCGACGCGAAGCGTGGGGGAGCGAAGCACGGAAACCACAGTTTACCGGTTCACGTTCGTCACGTGTTTCACCGTGAAAAATTGTATTGATTAGTTTGCACTCAGATTTATATACTCGAAGACACTAAAGCTTGCCCGAATGGGCCAAAGGAGAAACATCATGAGCAAGATCATCGGTATCGACCTCGGCACGACCAACTCAGTGGTCGCCGTGATGGAAGGGGGCGAGCCGGTCGTCATCACGAACCCCGAAGGCGGGCGCCTCACGCCCTCCGTGGTGGGTTTCACAAAATCCGGCGAGCGCCTCGTGGGCCAGGTGGCCAAGCGACAGGCCGTGACCAACCCCGAGAACACCGTGTTCTCGATCAAGCGCTTCATGGGACGCCGCGTTGACGAAGTCTCAGAAGAATCCAAGATGGTGCCGTACCACGTCGCCCGCGACGGCGATCACGTGGCTGTCAAAGTTGACGGCACCGACAAGCCGTTCACTCCGCCCGAAATCTCCGCGATGATCCTGCAGAAGCTCAAGCAGGCCGCGGAAGACTACCTGGGGCAGGGCGTGACCAAGGCCGTCATCACGGTGCCCGCGTATTTCAATGACGCGCAGCGCCAGGCCACAAAAGACGCCGGCAAGATCGCGGGCCTGGAAGTGCTCCGCATCGTCAACGAGCCGACGGCCGCCGCGCTCGCCTACGGCCTCGACAAGAAGAAGGACGAGAAGATCGCCGTGTATGACCTCGGCGGCGGCACGTTCGATATCTCCATCCTCGAAGTCGGCGACGGCATCGTCGAAGTGAAGTCCACCAACGGCGACACGCATCTGGGCGGCGACAACCTCGACCAGCGCGTGATCGAGTGGATCGTCGCGGAGTTCAAGAAGAAGGAAGGCATCGACCTCAGCAAGGACCGCATGGCGCTTCAGCGCCTGAGGGAAGCGGCCGAGAAGGCGAAGATGGAACTCTCCACGGTGATGGAGACCGACATCTCGCTGCCGTTCATCACCGCGGATCAGACCGGTCCGAAGCATCTGGCCGAGAAGCTGACGCGGGCGAAGTTCGAGTCGCTCGTCGACGATCTGCTGCAGAAGACGATGGGCCCGTGCAAACAGGCGCTGTCTGACGCGGGCGTGCAACCGGCGGCGATCGACGAGGTTGTGCTCGTCGGCGGTTCGACGCGTATCCCCAAAGTGCAGCAGTTGGTGAAGGAGCTCTTCGGCAGGGATCCGCACAAGGGCGTGAACCCGGACGAAGTGGTCGCGATCGGCGCGGCGATCCAGGCCGGCGTGCTGTCGGGCGAAGTGAAAGACCTGCTCCTGCTCGACGTGACGCCGCTGTCGCTCGGCATTGAAACGATGGGCGGCGTGATGACGCGGCTGATTGAGCGCAACACCACGATCCCGACCAAGAAGAGCGATGTGTTCTCGACCGCGGCCGACAGCCAGCCGAGTGTTGAAGTGCATGTCATGCAGGGCGAGCGCCCGATGGCCCGCGACAACCGCACGCTCGGCAAGTTCCATCTCGACGGCATTCCGCCGGCGCCGCGCGGCACGCCGCAGATCGAAGTGACGTTCGACATCGATGCGAACGGCATCGTGAACGTATCGGCGAAGGATCGCGGCACGGGCAAGGAACAGAAGATCACGATCACCGCATCGAGCGGCCTGTCGAAGGACGAAGTCGAGCGAATGATGAAGGACGCCGAAGCGCACGCGGCCGAGGACAAGACCCGCAAGGAAGAAGTCGAGACGCGCAACCGCGCGGATCAGACGGTCTACCAGGCGGAGAAGTTCATGAAGGACGCGGGCGACAAGATCAAACCCGAAGATCGCATGGCCATCGAATCGGCGATGAACGATCTGAAGAAGGCGCTCGAGAACAACGATGCGCCGGCGATCAAGCGCACGCTGGAAGCGCTGGACGCGGCTCAGATGAAGGCGGGGCAGAACCTCTACTCCCAGCCGGGAGCCGGGGAGCCGGGTGGGGACGGTGCTCCAGGCGCGCAGGGCGGCGCGGCAGGCGCCGGCGCGGCTGACGGCGATGTGATCGACGCAGAAGTGGTCGAAGAGAAGAAGTAGGCCATGGACCTCTATCAGGTGCTTGGGGTTCCACGCAACGCCGCTCCGGCGGATGTGGAACGCGCGTACCTGAGACTCGCGCGGCGCTATCACCCGGGGATCAACCCGGGTGATGGCGTGTCTGCCGAGTTGTACCGGCGGGTGCAGGAGGCGTACGGCGTGTTAGGCGATGCCGAACGACGTCGCGACTACGATCGTGGCGCGTCGCCGGCCCCTGTGGCGGCGGCCGAAGCCACTGTGGCGTTTCAGGGGTTTGATTTCTCATCACTCGCCGAGGGCGCCGCCGCGGCGACGTTCTCGGAGCTGTTTGCCGACGTGTTTCAGGACGCCGCACGCCGCGCGTCAGCGCCCGAGCAGGGGACGTCCTTCGATATCACCTTGCAGCTGTCGTTCGACGACGCGATGCGCGGCGGGCAGTTTCCGCTGTCGGTGACGCGTTCCGAGCGCTGTGGCGCGTGTGCCGGCACGGGGCATGTGCCGCGGCCCCCTGTGGCGTGCCCCCAGTGCGCCGGTGCCGGCTCGCGCCGTTGGGCGCGCGGTCACATGGTGTTCACCAAGGAATGTGAGGCCTGCGGCGGCGTGGGGCAGATCATGAGCCAGATCTGCCGTATGTGCGGCAGCGCGGGCGTGCACGCTCGGAGTGAAGTGGTCACGCTGGGGCTACCGGCCGGGATCGAAGCCGGGGCCCGGATCGCGGTTCCGGGTCGCGGACACGCCGGCGCGCGCGGTGGGCCGGCGGGCGATCTCTACGTGACGATTGATGTGGCGCCGCACCCGTTTCTGCGGCGCGAGGGACGGGATCTGGCGATGGTGTTGCCCGTGGCCATCCATGAGGCGGCGCTGGGCGCGAGGATCAACGTGCCGACGTTGGACGGTCCGGTGGCGTTGAAGATCCCGGCGGGTTCGGCATCGGGCCAACGCCTGCGGCTTCGCGGTCGCGGACTGCCCGGCGATGCGGCCGGCGGCGTGCCGGCGGGTGACTTGATTGCGGAACTTCAGATCGTGCTGCCGCCTGTGCGCGACGAACGATCCCGCGAACTGCTCAGGGAATTTGGGCGATTGAACGACGTCGACGTGCGCCGGCACTTATTCGGCGGCGCGTAGTCAGGAGCACGCAGTGCCGACACGAAAACCCGTCACGGGCAAAGGTCTCTACATGATCAGCGCCGTGGCGCAGAAGTACAACATTCATCCGCAGACGCTGCGTCTCTACGAGCGCGAAGGGCTGTTGCGTCCGTCGCGGACCGATGGGAACACGCGTCTCTTTTCTGACGAGGATCTCGAGCAGCTCGAGACGATCCTGGCGCTGACTCGCGACCTGGGCGTGAATCTGGCCGGGGTTGAGATCGTGCTCAACATGCGCAAGAAAATGGAGCGCATGCAAAAGGAAGTGAACGAGTTCATGCACTACGTGAAGGGCGAACTCGCGAAGGGACTCGGCGATTGGGAGCAGCGGTTGAACACCGCGCTGGTGCCGACGACCACGGCCGAGATGACGGAGCACGCGCATCGGCCGACGGAAAATTCGTAGTCGCTGTCAAGTCGTCCTCAGTCTGAGGATGTCTGGTATTCTGTCGCTTCACGATGGCGTGCGATATCTGCAACTGAACCGGATGGACAGTCGGAGAGCGGGGCGCGGAGCGCTGCCGCTGCTGGCTCGACACGGTCACCTCGCGCCTGATCGACGAAGCGCGCATTCCGCCGCGGTATTCGCGCTGCACGATTGATAACTTCGTCACGTACCCCAACGAAAAGCTGATGAATGCGCTCGCGCAGGCGCGCCGGTTTGCCGCGGCGTTTCCTGCGACGACGAAGGGGCTGTGCCTGATCGGGCCGCCCGGCATCGGCAAGACGCACATCGCCGTGTCCGTGCTGCGCCAGGTGATTCTCGAGAAGCGCGCCCGCGGGATCTTCTACGACGTACGCGACCTGCTTCGCGTCATTCGGTCCACCTACAATCCCGTGGTTCGCACGGCCGAGATGGACATCCTGCGGCCCGTGATGGAGGCCGATATTCTCGTCCTCGATGATCTCGGCGCCGAAAAGCCCTCCGAGTGGGTCGAGGAGACGATGAACCTCATCGTCAACACGCGCTACAACGAGAAGCGTCCGACGATTTTCACGACCAACTACATTGATATTCCGGACGAGACGGACCTCGATTCGCTGAAGGTGCGCGTCGGCTTCCGCATGCACTCGCGCCTGCACGAGATGTGCGACTTCCTCGAGTACGACGGCGGCGACTATCGCATGCTGCCGCCAAACAGCGGCCCGAAGGACCTCTCGGATCTGTGGTCGATGAACAAGGGCCGCCGCGCGCTGCCGTCCAAAACGCGCGGTCCCGCGCGCGCTCAGTTGGGTGGCATGTCGAGCCTGATGCAGGACTCACAGGCCCGCGCCACGAAAGAGCGCGAGAAGCGCCTCGCGGACCCGCGCGAGCTGAAGTGGCCTGGCGGTAAAGCCGGACGCGGTTAGTGCTCGGTCTCTACCTCCACATTCCGTTCTGCCAGCACATCTGCTCGTACTGCAACTTCAACCGCGGGTTGCTCGATGCGGAGCTGAAGCTCAAGTACGTCGATGCGTTGGTGGCGGAAATAATGAAATCGGGAATCAATTCGGCCGGTCCTAGAGCAGCGGCTGAATTGATTCCCGATTTCAATATTTCCGCAGTCGACACCATCTTCTTCGGCGGTGGCACGCCCTCGCTGCTCGAGCCGGTCGAGGTGGCGCGCATCCTCCGGGCGTGTCGCGAGAAATACCACGTCACCGCCGACGCGGAGATCACGCTCGAAACCAATCCCGAGACCGTGACACCTGAGCGACTCGCGGCGTTTCGCGAGGCCGGCATCAATCGCCTGAGCTTCGGCGTGCAGTCATTCGACAACGACGAATTACAGAAACTCGGGCGTATTCACTCGGCCGAGACGGCGATCGATGTGATCGGCGGCGCGATGACGATGGGTTTTGCCAGCGTGAGCTTCGATCTGATGCTCTGGCTGCCGGGCCAGACGCCCGCGATGTGGGACCGCACCGTGGATCAGGCGATCCGCATGAGTCCGGACCATCTGTCGTTGTATCTATTGGAGTTGTATCCCAACGCGCCGCTCAAGGAAGAAATGGCACGATCCGGCTGGTCCCAGACGCCCGATGACGACGCCGCCGAGATGTACCTTGAAGGTTTGAGACGGCTGGATGCCGCGGGTTACACGCAATATGAGATCTCGAACGTGTCGAGGCCCGGCCATCGGTCGCGTCACAACATCAAATACTGGCAAAGCGGGAATTGGCGCGGTTTCGGCTGCGGCGCCCACTCAACCGTCGATGGCGTGCGCTGGCGGAATCTCGCCGGAACCGGCGAGTACGTCGCCCTCATCGCTGCGGGCGGGGATGTGAGGCAGGATGTGCGGATTCTTTCGACACTTGAGCGCATTGAAGAGGCGCTGTTCACCGGTTTGCGACTGAATGACGGCATCGACGAGTCCGCCTTTCTTGCGCGATGGGGAATTTTCCCGTGGGAGCGCTACCGGGACGCGCTCGAAATACGGATCGAATCGGGGCACGTCTGGCGGAAGGCCGGCAGATTCGGACTGACACGGTCCGGTATGCTGGTGGCCAATGACGTTCTGGCCGCGTTCGTTTGAAAAGCGCTTGCGAGTGGAACACTCGGTAGGTAAAGTAAGGACTCTTTTCGGTACGTTTGCCCTAGTGGCAAGGAGGCTTTTCATGCGTCGCTCGTTCGTTACGGTCGGTTTCGCTCTCCTCATTGGCGCGTCGATCGTTCAGGCTCAGTCCCAGCAGCAGGAACAGACGGCTCCGGCCGCTCAACAGGCCGCCGCGCCGGCCGCTGCAGATCCGTTGAAGTTCACGACCGATGACGCTGCGATCATCATGCAGGTCTCCCCGGGCAAGAGTGCTGACTTCGAGGCCGGTATGGGCTCGTTGTTGACTGCACTGAATGGCAGTGCGAAGCCGGAACTCAAGGCCTTCGGCGCGACCATGAAGCTCTTCAAGGTGTCAGCCGGAACGCCGGCCGATCAGCCGTCGCTGTACGTGCTGTTGGTCACGGGCGCTGACAAGTCCCTGAGCTACAACTACGGCAAGATCCTGTATTACTCGGGCAAAGAGCCGGGCACGGCGTACTCCGGCATCTTCGAGAAGCAGGAAGAGGCCACCGCGGCCTACACGAAGATCAAAGACTCGGTGGCCTCGATCAATCCGTGGCCGCTCGCGAAAATCGGCGGCTAGTTGTTCTGTTCGTGATGTTCTGACGGGGCGCCTTACCTGCGGGTGAGGCGCCCCGTTGTTGTCTGTGGAGGCCCCCGTGCGTTTCATTCTCGTGCTCGCCCTGGCCGTGTCGATCGGGCAGCAACAGCCGCCGGCGAAACCGGTGCCGACCGGCACGCTGCCTGTCGCTCCGGCGACTCCGCCGCCCCAGGGCGACTACGAATTCGTCTCCGATCTCGGCGCGTTTCTGGTCGTCGTCAAATCAGACAAGACGGCGGCGTTTGAATCGGCGATGGCGAGGCTCAAGCAGGCGCTCGCGCAGAGCACGGTGGCCACGCGCAAGCAGCAGGCCGCTGGATGGCGCGTGCTGAAATCCACGGAGACGCCAACGGAGGGCGCCATCACCTATCTGTTTCTGATCGATCCTGTGGTGAAGCAGGCCAGCTACGATCCGATTGTGATCATGCGCGAGTCGCTGCCGAATGACGTCCAGAGCGTGTACGACCAGTTGAAGGACTCGTGGGTCTCCGCGACCCGAATCGGCCTGAAAGAAGTGATGAAGATGGGCGGCAGCTAGAACTTCACGTTCACGCCCGCGTAGAAGCGCTGGACGGTGGCGTAGCGCGGCGTGCCCATGAGGTGGATGACGCGGAAGTCGAGGCGCAGTCGGAGCGGACCGGAGAGTCCGATCTTCAGGCCGCCGCCGATATTGGTGGCGAGGTTGGTCTCGCTCGCGGTGCCCAGCGTCTCCTGATAGAGCCCCGCGCCCGCGGTGCCATACACCTGCGTGCTCCCCGTCGGCGTCTGCACGAGGACGTTGGCCATGCCGGTTTTGAGACCGGGCACCTTGGTCAATGTGCCTTCCGAGTGACTTGCGCCTTCGATCTCAAACCCCACCACCAGCAGTCCGATGCCGAACGCGGCGCCCTTGACGAGGTGCGACTGCGGATTGCGCGACGTGCCGATGAAGCCGGTGACGTCGGCTTGGGCCGGACTGGGCGCAGATGCCACGAGAATCAGGGCAAACAGCGGTGCGCCGATGACGTGCTTGGTGAGGGGCATATCGCGTGTATCGGCCGGAACGCGCGACGTACGTAGGGCGGCGTGGTCTCGAACGCCGCCGTGACATAATTTCCGGTAATGGACCTTCGCCTGTCGCCCGACCAAACGCTGCTGCGCGCGTCTGTGCGCGAATTCGCCGAGCGCGAAATTCGGCCGCACGTGATGGAGTGGGATGAGGCGCAGGCGTTCCCGCACAGCCTGGTGACCAAGATGGCCGAGTTGGGCCTGATGGGCATCCAGTTCTCCGAGAGCGTCGGCGGATCGGCCATGTCGGCGCTCGACTATTGCATTTGTATTGAGGAGCTGGCGCGCGTGTGCCCGGCGGTTTCACTGTCGGTGGCGGCGCACAACGGTCTCTGCTGCGCGCATCTTTATATGTATGGCAACGAGGAGCAGAAGCAGCGCTACCTCGTGCCGCTGATCAAGGGCGAGACACTCGGCGCGTGGGGACTCACCGAAGCCGGGTCGGGCAGCGACGCGGCGGCCATGCGCACGTTCGCCGAGCGCGATGGCGATGGCTGGGTGATCAACGGCTCGAAGCAGTTCATCACGCATGCGAGCGTCGGCGGCGTTCTCGTGGCGATGGCCGTGACGGATCGAACGAAGGGGTCGAAGGGCATCTCGGCGTTCGTGATCGCGAAGGGCACTCCTGGTCTGCGTCCCGGACGCAAGGAAAACAAGCTCGGCATGCGTGCGAGCGACACGTGCGAAGTGATCTTCGAAAACTGCCGCGTGGGTCCGGAGGCGCTCGTGGGGGTTGAAGGGCAGGGCTTCATCAACACGCTGCAGGTCCTCGATGCGGGACGGATCGGCATCGCGGCGCTGTCGGTGGGTCTGGCGCAGGGCGCCTACGAAGCCGCGCTCAATTACGCGAAGCAGCGGCGACAGTTTGGCCAGCCGATCGCAACGTTCCAGGCGATTCGCTGGAAGCTCGCAGATCTGTACACAAAGATCGACGCCGCCCGCTTGCTGACGTATCGCGCGGCATCGATGAAGGACGAAGGCGCGCCGCGCACGTCGCTCGAATCGTCGATGGCCAAGCTGTACGCCAGCGAGATCGCCGTCCGCGCGGCCGAGGAAGGCGTGCAGATTCACGGCGGCTACGGCTTTGTGAAGGACTATCCCGCGGAGAAGTACTTCCGCGATGTGAAGCTATGCACGATTGGCGAGGGCACGAGTGAAATCCAGCGGCTCGTGATCGCGCGCCAGCTGCTCGCCGTTCCTGTAGCCGCGAAGTCATGACCTCCCCGGCTCCCACGCTCACCGAGCGACTGCTCGCCGGCGATATTCGCGCGCTCGCCCGCGCGATCTCACTGGTGGAAAACGAGACGCCTGAGGGCGCGGCGCTGATCGGCAAGATCTACCCCAAGACGGGCCACGCGTATCTGATCGGTGTGACCGGCCCGCCCGGCGCGGGCAAGAGCACGCTGACGGATCGGCTGATTGCGGCACTGCGCGCCGCGGGCAAGAAGGTTGCCGTACTGTGCGTCGATCCGACCAGTCCCTATAGCGGCGGCGCGATCCTTGGCGACCGCGTCCGGATGCAGTCGCACGCCTCGGACACGGGCGTGTTTATTCGCAGCATGGCGACGCGGGGGCACCTCGGCGGGCTGGCGACGACCACCGCGGAGGCCGCGCTGGTACTCGACGCCGCCGGCTATGACGTGGTCATCATCGAAACCGTTGGCGTCGGCCAGGACGAAGTCGACATCGTCCGTACCGCGGACGTGTCGATCGTGGTGATGGTGCCGGGCACGGGCGATGAGGTGCAGGCGCTGAAGGCCGGCATCATGGAGATCGCCGACATCTTCGTTGTCAACAAGGCCGACCGCGAAGGCGCGGACCGCACCGCCGCGTCTATTGAGGCGATGCTGACGCTCGAGATGTGGGATCAGGCCGAGTGGAAGCCGCCGGTGTTGCGCACGGAAGCGACGACAGGGCGTGGTGTGGCGGAATTGCTCGACATGGTCGAGCAATTCCGCGCGCACAGCGGCGAGCGCGTGGGCGCGCGCCGGCGCGCCCGCGCGGAGTGGCGGCTGCGTGAGCTGCTGGGCCGCCGCTTTCTGCAGCATCTCGAGCGGAACGTGCTCGCGCCCGGCGAATTCGATCGCGTGCTCGATCGAATCGCCGGCCGCGAGATCGATCCCTACAGCGCGGCGGACGCCTTGCTGGCGCAGGCGGGGCAATTGAAATCGGGAATCAATTCGGAATTGATTCCCGATTTCAATTGCCGAGCACTCGTTTCGCTCGATCACGTCGGCATCGCGGTCGCGGATGCGACCGCGATGCGTGAGCTGTTCGCCCATCTCTTCGGGCTCGTCACCGACGAGCCCGAAGTGGTGGGGCCGCACCGTCTGCGATTCGTGCAGGCCGGCGAGACCACGCTCGAGCTGGTCGAGCCGGTCAGCGACGAGGCGCCGGTCGCCAAGTTCATTGCCAAGAAGGGCGGCGGCCTGCACCACATCTGCCTGCGCGTGCCCGACATCGAACGCGCCATGGCCGAACTGTCTGCCAAGGGTGTGCAGTTCATCGATGCGGCGCCGCGCCAGGGCGCGCACGGGTCGCGCATCGCGTTCCTGCATCCGTCGAGCGCCTGCGGACTCCTCGTCGAGATCAAACAGCCAGCCGGTGCGCACGTAGCCCGGGCTGCTCTTCCAGCCCGGGTTGATCCAGCGTGATGCAACTCGGTGACTTCGAGCTGATCTCGCTCAGCGATGGCGACTTCCGGTTGGATGGCGGCGCCATGTTCGGCGTCGTGCCCAAACCCCTCTGGGAGCGTCGCGCGCCTTGCGACGAGAAGAACCGCATCTTCCTCAGCATGCGGCCGCTGCTCGTCACGACGCCGACCCAGCGCGTGCTGATCGATGCGGGCTGCGGCGACAAGATGAGCGACAAGGAGGCCGCGATCTATGGCTTCGATCGCGCGCGGAATCTCGATCACGCCCTCGCAGCCGCTGGCCTGACCGCGGCCGACATCGACATCGTGATCGCCTCGCACCTGCACTTCGATCACGCGGGCGGTTTTACCGCGCGGGTGGATGGCCGGATCGTGCCGCGGTTTCCGAACGCGCGCTACAAGATCCGGCGCGATGAGTACATCGACGCCACGCATCCGCACGAACGCAACCGCGCGAGTTACTTCGCGGAGAACTACGTCCCGCTCGTGGACGCGGGCGTCGTCGACTTCATCGAGGCCGACGGTGAGGTGTTGCCCGGCATCAGCGTGTGGCGCACGGGCGGGCACACGATGCATCACCAGTTGATCCGGATCGAGTCGGGCGGTCGCACCGCGGTGTTCCCGGCCGATCTCATGCCGACGGCGGCACACATCGACGAGCCGTGGATCATGGCCTACGACCTCTATCCGATGGACACGCTCGCCTACAAGCGGACGTTCGTGCGCGAGGCCATCGCGTGTGAGTACGTTATCTTCTTTGAGCACGACCCGACGATGGCCGCCGGGATCATCAGGGAGGAGGCAGGGAAGAAGCGAGTCGAGAAGGTGGCGATCTGAATTGCCCCTTTGCCCCTTTGCCTCATTGCCCCTTTAACAATGTCTGAGCCAGTTCGTATCGGAATCATCGGGGGTAGCGGTCTGTACGACATGGCCGGGCTCACCGATCGGGAAGAGCGCGCGATCTCGACGCCGTTCGGTGAGCCGTCGGCGCCGTTTGTCATCGGGACGCTGCGCGACCGCCGCGTGGCATTTCTGGCGCGGCACGGCCACGGGCACCGGTTGCTTCCGTCGGAGCTGAACTTTCGCGCGAACATCTTCGCGATGAAAACGCTCGGCGTCGAGTGGATCCTCTCGGCCAGTGCCGTGGGCAGCCTGCGCGAAGACTACAAGCCGCAGGATCTGGTGATCCCGACGCAGTTCTTCGACCGCACGCGCGGACGCATCAGCACATTCTTCGGCAACGGATTGGTCGGCCACGTCGCATTCGCGCACCCGTTCTGCGGCCCGCTGTCCGAGATCGCCTATGCGTCCGCGAAGCAGGCCGGCGCGACCGTGCACAAGGGCGGCACCTACGTGTGCATGGAAGGCCCGCAGTTCTCGACCATCGCCGAGTCGAACTCGTACCGACAGATGGGGTTCGATCTGATCGGGATGACCAATCTGCAGGAAGCCAAGCTCGCACGTGAAGCGGAGATCTGTTTCACGACGGTCGCGCTCGTGACCGACTACGACTGCTGGCATCCGGATCACGACTCGGTGACGGTCGACATGATCGTGGCCAACCTCACGGCCAACGCCGCGACCGCACAGCAGGTGATCGCTCACGCAGTCGAACAGCTGCCCATCACGCGCACGTGCGGTTGTGCAACCGCGCTGGCGACCGCCCTCATGACCCGTCCGGACGCTGTGCCGGCCGCCACGAAAGCCATGCTCGCCCCTATTGTCGGAAAGTATCTGAGATGAGAACTGTCGTCACTGGATCGATCGCGTACGACTACCTGATGTCGTTCCCGGGCAAGTTCACGGAGCACCTGCTGCCGGAGCACTTCCACCGCGTGAGCCTGAGCTTCCTGGTTGACACGATGGACAAACGCCGCGGCGGCTGCGCGCCGAACATCGCCTACACGCTGGCGCTGCTCGGCGAGCGTCCGTATCTGATGGGCACGGCCGGGCAGGACTTCGACGACTACCGCCGGTGGCTCGATGCCGCGGGCGTGGATACGTCGCTTGTCGGCATCGTCCAGGACAAGTTCACGGCGTCATTCTTCTGCAGCACCGACGAGTCGAACAACCAGATCGCGTCGTTCTACACGGGCGCCATGGCGCATGCCTCGGAGCTGTCGTTCCGCACGGCGGGTCCGATCGACCTCGTGATCATCTCGCCCAACGATCCGGCCGCGATGGTGCAGTATGCGGAAGAGTGCCGTACGCTCGGCATCAGATTTATCTTTGATCCGGGCCAGCAGTGCGCGCGCATGTCGGGCGACGAACTCACTGACGGACTGAGTGGCGCGTTCATGGTGATCTGCAACGACTACGAGTTCGAGCTGATCCGGCAGAAGACCGGCAAGAGTGAGGCCGACATCCTGGCCGGCTCCGAGTTGCTCGTGATCACGAAGGGCGAGCATGGGTCGTCGATCATGCGCAGTGGCCGGAGGCCAGCTGGCGACGGCCAGCGTTCCCAGATTGACGTGCCCGCGGTCACGCCGCACAAGATCGCGGATCCGACCGGCGTCGGTGATGCGTTCCGTGGCGGCTTCATGAAAGGCCTCGCGTCGGGCGCCAGTGATGAAGTGTGCGGACGCCTCGGCAGCGTTGCGGCGACCTATGCGCTCGAACACCTCGGCGGCACGTCACACAGCTACTCCTGGCGCGAGTTCGTCGATCGCTACGAGCAGCACTTTGGGACGTTGACCTTGTGAGTAACGCGCTTCCGCCCAATCGTCCGAGCGTGGCGCTGGCGTGTGTCGGCGCCCTCCTCGTGCCGGGTCTCGGTCACGCGCTCTACGGCAAGCCGCGGAAGGCCGTCATCCTGCTGGTGGTGCTGACGTTCATGTTTGTGTGCGGACTGGCGTTCGGCGGACGTATCTTCCCGTTTGCCGGGGCCGAGCCGCTCGTGTGGCTGGCGGCTGCGGCCGAGTGGGGGCTAGGCGCGCCGCGGCTCCTTGCGGCGGTGGCAGGTTGGGGCGCGGGCGACGTCGTCGCGGCGACCTACGAATACGGAAATACGTTTCTGATCGTCGCCGGCCTCCTCAATGCGCTCGCCGTACTCGACGTGTTCGACATCGGCATGGGGCGCAAGTCATGAGCCTTCACCTCGGCGTGATGGCGCTCTGTGCCGCGTGCGTGTCGGTGGTGTTCGCCGTGCTCCAGCGCGACGAAGCGGGCGCGCAACTGACGTTCGCGTCACGGGTATTCGCCGGACTCATGGGCGGCGGAGTCGTGCTCGGGTTGCTCCAGTACGTGTTCTTCCGGTAGACGTCGTCGTGACCCGGCATCTATGGGTGTGGGGACCGGTCGTCGCCCAGATGGGAGCGATTTTCTTCCTCTCCAGCCTGTCGGAGGCGCCGTTGCCGCCGGGCATGAGCGATCACGCTGGGCACGGCATCGGTTATGCGATGCTGAGCGTCCTCGTGTTCCGCGCTCTGGCGGGCGCTCGGTGGCACGGCATCACACTCGGCCGTGGGACTCTGAGCATCGTGTTCTGCACGCTCTACGGACTGACCGACGAATGGCATCAGTCGTTCGTGCCCGGTCGCACGCCGGCCTGGGACGATGTGGCGGCGGATGTCCGGGGCGCGGTGGCGGGCGCGGCATTCGTGCTTATCCTGCATATAATCAATAGGTTATGGCCTACGAAAACCTGATCGTGGAACAGGACGGTGACGTGTTGCTCGTCACCATCAACCGTCCCAAGGTCCTCAACGCGTTGAATCGGGCGACGTTCGCCGAGTTGAGCCTAATGCTCGATGCGGCGGCGGCAGATGATTCCGTGCGCGCCATCGTATTGACCGGCTCCGGAGAGAAGTCGTTCGTCGCCGGCGCAGACATCAACGAATTGGCGACAGCGACGCCCGTCGGTGGCCGCGATCATGCGCACATCGGACAGCGTGTGTTCGATCGGATCGAGCGATTGGGCAAGCCCGTCATTGCCGCGATCAACGGGTTCGCCCTCGGCGGGGGCTGTGAGCTCGCGATGTCGTGCACGATCCGGCTGGCCGCGGACCATGCCCGGTTCGGTCAGCCTGAAGTCAACCTCGGGCTGATTCCGGGCTACGCGGGATCGCAACGGTTGCCGCGATTGATTGGCCGCGGCCGCGCGCAGGAACTGTTGCTCACCGGCGACATGATCGGCGCCGACGAGGCCTATCGCATCGGTCTCGTGAACAAGGTGTATCCCGCGGCGTCGTTGCTGGACGAAGCGAAGAAGCTCGCGCACACGCTCGCGGCCAAGGCCCCGGTGGCGGTGCGGTACATCCTGGACGCGGTGGCCAGAGGGCTCGACATGCCGTTCGCGGAAGCGGAAGACCACGAGGCGACGCTCTTCGGCCTCGTGTTTGCCACGGAGGACATGCGCGAGGGCACCGCGGCATTCCTCGAAAAGCGCAAAGCCCAGTTCAAGGGCCGGTGAACACATTGAGACTGGCACTGATCGTTTCGTCGTATCACGCGTTTGTCACCGACCGTCTCGAAGCCGGTGCGCGCATCCGCGCGCGCGAGGCCGGGCTGGTCGATGCGGACATTCGGACCTTTCACGTGCCCGGCGCCTACGAGTTGGCGCAGGCCGCCCAACGCGTCGCCGAGACGGGCGAGTGGCACGCGGTGGTCTGCCTGGGCTGCCTGATCAAGGGTGAGACGGCGCACTTTGATTACATTGCCCAGGCGGCGGCGCAGG
This sequence comes from uncultured Solibacteraceae bacterium, assembly GCA_964355365.1. Lineage (GTDB taxonomy): Bacteria > Acidobacteriota > Vicinamibacteria > Vicinamibacterales > SCN-69-37 > SCUN01. The sequence continues at coordinate 30,724 of CAYHEX010000007.1, forward strand.
GCATCACGCGCGCGGCGCAGGCCACCGGTGTCCCCATCACCTTCGGTGTGTTGACGACGAATTCCGCTGAGGAAGCGCTGGCGCGCGCCGGCGACGGTTCGGCCAACAAGGGACGCGAAGCGGCGGAGGCGGCGCTGGCGATGGCGGCGCTCTACGCCAGCATCGACCACGGGGTCGCCGAAGGCGCCGCCGATCGAACGGCGGCCGGCTCATGAGCTTTCAGAAGTCGCGACGCCACGCGCGTGAAGCGGCGCTCAAGATGCTCTACATGTGGGAAGTGGGGCAGAACACGCCGCAGCAGACCATCGGGGCGTACTTCGCCGAGCACGATCCGAAGGCGGCCGAGGACGTGAAGGCGTTCGCGTCCGAACTCGTGTTCGGGACGTCCAATGAGCGAACAGCACTCGATGCCGCGCTCGAGCCGCACCTCACGGGCTGGCGCATCGAGCGGCTGGCGATTCTGGACCGAATGATCCTCCGGATGGCGCTGTGGGAGATGCGGCACCACCCGGATACGCCGCCGGCCGTGATCATCAGCGAAGCGATGGAATTGGCGCGCCTGTTCACGTCGGAAGATGCGGTGAAGTTCATCAACGGCGTCCTCGATGCGGCGAAGGGCAAGTAACAAGTTACAAGTGGCAAGTGGCAAGTAAGGCGTAGCAACTTGCAACCTGTCACTTGTAACTTGTAACTTGCTGACTATCAGGATCAGGAAAACATAGAAACATGTCCAGCGAAGTTGAACAGATCGCGCAGCGCAAGGCCAAGCTCGACGAGATCGTCG